>JBBSOW010000128.1:0-8442 GCA_038259365.1 Propionibacteriales bacterium | reverse complement strand
TCCAAGGCGCGAAAGTAGCTGTTGACGACTCGGACAATTCGCTTTACATCAAGCCAGTGGTCGACCTCGGCGTGATCCAATGCGTTCGGTTCAGAGCGTGAGCTATCCGCGACGTTGCCTGCGAGGAGCACCGTGCGACGCCGCTCCACCAGCATGGCCTGCTCGTCAGGGCTCAGCGCAGCCCAGGTGTGCTCCCTTTCTTCCTGCAAGGCGGTGAGCGTCTCGGCGCTCATCTCCCGCGACTGCCGGGCGCGCTTCGCTCCGAGCTGTTCAGACTGTTTGGCCGTCATCGGACCGTTCATCGTGGTCTTCTCCTCAGCGGACAGGACGATACCAACTCATCGTTACGCCAGGTCCTGATGGGCTCGGTCATCGGTCCTCCTCGAGAGACACCAAAGATCGGATAACTTAACCTTACGTCAGATTCAAGCCTTCACGTCGGCGCCGGATCTCACCCGGGCTCCCGCCGAGTACTATCGAGGAGGCTTCGACCCGCGGGCGGTGCGCGACCTTGGCCGGCCGGGTAAGTCTCCGGGCTCGGCGAGCCAATCACGCCATACTGTGTTCTCCAGCAGAGCACTCACCACCAGTTAGGTCTCCACGCATGCAGGCTTGGCCCTCCCCGCAGTTTCCCCGCCTCGATCCGGCGCCCGATCTGGGCCCTGTCCGGATTCACGACACCCTGAGCGACGCCGTCCAGACCGTCGGGCCGAGCGACGGTACCGCGCGGCTGTACGTCTGCGGGATCACCCCCTACGACGCCACTCACATGGGCCACGCCTACACCTACGTCGTCTTCGATCTGCTGAACCGCGCCTGGCGTGACGCCGGGTTGGGGGTGAACTTCGTCCAAAACGTCACCGACGTCGACGATCCGCTGTTGGAGCGGGCCCGTGAGAACGACGAGGACTGGCAAGCGCTCGCCGAGCGCGAGACCGAGCTGTTCCGCACCGATATGCGCGCCCTCAACGTCATCGCCCCCGACGAGTACATCGGCGCGGTGGAATCGATCCCGCTCGTCATCGACATCCTGAAGAAGTTCCCGGCCGACAGGCTCTACCAGCTCGACGATCCCCAGTACCCGGACTGGTATTTCTCGGTGGAGGGCGTTCCCGGCTTCGGTGAGCTGTCCGGCCTCGGCGAGGACGAGGCCCGCGCGCTCTTCGCCGAGCGTGGCGGGGACCCCGAACGCCACGGGAAGCGGCACCCGCTGGACTGCCTGGTGTGGCAGCAGCAACGACCCGACGAGCCCGCCTGGCGCAGCCCGTTCGGTTTCGGGCGTCCCGGTTGGCACATCGAGTGCACCGCCATCGCGCTGCGCTACCTGGGCGAGAACTTCGACGTGCAGGGCGGCGGCACCGACCTGATCTTCCCCCATCACGAGATGTCCGCCGCCGAGGGGATCGCCGTCACCGGCGTCCCCTTCGCCCGCCACTACGCGCACACCAGCCTCGTCGGCCTCGACGGAGAGAAGATGTCGAAGTCCAAGGGCAACCTCGTGCTGGTGTCGAAGCTGCGCGAGAGCGGAGCGGACCCGATGGCCATCCGGCTGACGCTGTTGGGTCATCACTACCGCGGTGTGTGGTCTTGGACCGATGAGGACTTTCAGCTCGGCCAGCGGCGGCTGGAGCGTTGGCGCGAGGCCGTCGACGCCGAGCGTGGGGCCCGTGCCGATCGGGCCGTCGTGGAGCTGCGGTCGGCCATGCGCAACAATCTCGACGCCCCCGCGGCGCTCGCCGTCGTCGACGACTGGGTTGATGCAAGCCGGAACACCGACTCCGCCGAGCTCGACGCCGAGGCGCCCGGTCAGATGGCGCGCGCGGTCGACGCGCTGCTTGGGATCCGGCTCTAAAACCGGCACTGTCACCAAAGTCGCGAAAAGCGTGGCAGACTTGGGTCTGCGAACAACTTTTGTCAATGAGTTCGCGCGTGTTCTGGGGTCGGTGAAAATCCGAGCCGGCGGTTAAAGTCCGCGACCCGATCGCAGCCAGCGATCGGTTGATGTGGTGAAACTCCACAACCGACGGTCAAAGTCCGGATGGGAAGAACACACGATGATCGGCCGACGGCTGCGCCCGCGCGCGGGGCGTCGAGGGGCCGAGCCGTCGACACCCCGGTCCAAGCGCGACCGGTGAGGTGGGGAACATGACGGACTTCTTGCTCAATCTACTCAACGCCGAACTCGATCTGGGCTTCGGTAAACCCACGTTGTGGCGTGAGGTGATCGGAAACGGCTTCGGGCTCGCCAGCGCGATCCTGGGGATGCGTCGACGCGTCGGGGCGTGGCCCATCGGCATCGTCGGCAACGTCGTGCTGTTCACCGTCTTCCTTGGCGGGGTGTTCCACACCCCACAAGACCTCGATCTGTGGGGCCAGGCCGGGCGGCAGGTCTTCTTTCTCATCGTCAGCGTCTACGGCTGGGTGATGTGGAGCCGCAACCTGTCGGCCGCCGAAGCCAACGCGTTAGCCGGCGCGGCCCCCGCCAAGGCCGCGGTCATCCCCGGCTGGGCCAGCAACCGCGCGCGGCTGGAGCTGTTCGGCGCGGCCGTGGTGCTCTGGGTGGCGTTCTACTTCGGCCTGAAGGCGCTGGGATCGTGGGGTCCGGCCGCCGACGCGTGGATCCTGACCGGCTCGATCCTGGCCACCTACGGGATGGCCAAGGGCTACGTCGAGTTCTGGCTGATCTGGATCGCCGTCGACATCGTCGGCGTGCCCTTGCTGCTGCGGGCGCAGTACTACCCCTCGGCGCTGATGTATGTCATCTACGGCGCGTTCTGCGTCGTCGGCTTCGTTTCCTGGCTGCGGATATCGCGGCGAGAACGCGCGGTCACCGACGAGATGCCGGCCTCGGTGACGGTGCAGGGCGGGTAGGGTAGCCGCTTGTGAGGAAGAGCTTCGATGACCTGTTCGCCGAATTGTCTGAGAGGGCGGCCACCCGCCCCTTTGGATCCGGCACGGTTGCCGAGCTGGACGGCGGCGTGCACGGCATCGGCAAGAAGGTCGTCGAGGAGGCCGCCGAGGTGTGGATGGCCGCCGAGTACGAGAGCCGGGAGCAGGCCGCCGAGGAGATCAGCCAGCTGCTCTACCACCTCCAGGTGCTCATGGTGAAGCTCGGTCTCAGCCTGGACGATGTCTACCGGCACCTCTAGCGGTGGATTCTGCCCTTTCTCGCCCCGGCCACTAGATTTGGCGCCGTGAACCGTCCCGTGTTGAAGATCGCCGTCCCCAACAAGGGATCGCTGGCCGAAGCGAGTGCCCAGATGCTGCGCGAGGCCGGCTACCGGCAGCGTCACGACCACAAGGAACTCGTCCTGCTCGACGAGGCCAACGGCGTCGAGTTCTACTATCTGCGCCCCCGCGACATCGCCGTCTACGTGGGCGAAGGCACCCTGCACTGCGGGATCACCGGCCGCGACATGCTGCTGGATTCGGCGGCCACGGCCACCGAGGTGCTCACGATGGGCTTCGGCGGCACGAGCTTTCGCTTCGCCGCCGTCGCGGGCAGCGGCCTGACCGCGGAGCAGCTCCACGGTCAGCGGATCGCCACCTCCTACCCCGGCCTCGTGGACGCGTTCCTGGGCCGCCTGGGCATCGAGGCCCGGCTGATCAAGCTCGACGGGGCCGTCGAGAGCGCCATCCGGTTGGGCGTTGCCGACGTCATCGCCGACGTCGTCGACACCGGCACGACCCTGCGGCAGGCGGGTCTGGAGCTGTTCGGCGATCCGATCTTGTCCTCCGAGGCGATCCTTATTCGACGCAGCGGGGTCGACGCCCCCGAGGGGTTGGAGCTGCTCGTGCGGCGCCTCAACGGCGTCCTTGTGGCCCGAAACTACGCCATGATGGATTACGATGTGTCGGCCGAATTCGTCGAGCGGGCCACCGCGATCACCCCCGGACTGGAGTCCCCGACCGTCTCACCGCTGGCCCGCGAGGGCTGGTTTGCCGTAAGGGCGATGGTGCGGCGCAGCGAGGCGCAACTGCTGATGGACGATCTTTGGGAGCTGGGCGCCCGGGCCATCCTCGTCACCGACATCGCGGCGTGCCGGCTGTGAGCGCCTCGGCGTCCGGCGGAGGCGAGACCGTGGTCTTTCGCCCCAAGCGCCTGCTGCGCTGGGTCTCGGTATTCTCGGTGCTGTTGGTGGTGGCGACGGCCGGGATCGCCATCGGGCTCGGGGCCGAGGTGCGGGGCAACTTCACACCCCTGCAGACCGCCACCTTGCTCTTCTTCGTGGCCTTCATGGTGGCCCTGATCATGTCGCTGGGCCTGAGCTACGGCCGGGCCGACGGCGAGGGCTTCACCTGGCGCAACGGTGCCCGCACCCACCACGTCGCGTGGTCGGAGATTCGCGGGCTGGTTTTCCGCAGCGGGGATCCCTGGGCCTACCTGCTCGTCGAGTCGGGGAACGCGTTGAGCGACGAGCCGGCCCGGATCGCCATCATGGCGATCCAGAGCACCGATCGCGCCTCGGCTCAAGACAAGGCCGACCGCCTGCGTGGCCTCATCGCCGAGCGCGGCTGAAGGCTCCCCCGCCTTACTCGATGCCGCGGGACTTCAAGATGTCGTTGACGTCGTCGAGGTCGTCGTCGGTTGTGCTGGTGAGATTCTCGTTGCCCCGGTTGCTGCTCCCGGTGGTGACCGGTTGCGCGTGCGCCTTCTTCCGCGAGGGCGAGATGTAGGTGCCGTCGGCGATCTTGCGGATCCGTCGGGTGATGAGCCGCCCGCCGACGACCCAGAGCAAGACGGTCAGAACCAGCAATGCGATACCGATCCAGACGGGGGTGTTCAGGACCAGGTCGCGGGCCCACGTCACGACGGCCGAGCCGGCTCGCGCCAGCAGATCCACCAGGCCGGCGAGGTAGAGTCCGATGACCGCGCACGCCACGGCGAAGCTGCGCAGGGCGGCCCCGCGTCGATCGCGCAGCCACAACAAGACGCCGATGGCGACGAAGACGACTGCAATCGCGATGCAGATTCCCAGCACGAGCGTGTTCGATGACATGACCCCAGCTTTTCACAGCGCCCACCCCGGCCGCCTTCGGGCGCGCGGTTGGACCGACGGGCGGTTGAACTGCGCCAGTGGGTCTCTCTACGGTGGAGGCATGTCCCACGAATCTGACGCTGTCACTGGGTCCTCCCTGCCGGGCCAACGCCACCTGGGGGCCACCAACGACGCCTTCGCCGACGACGACGGCAGCGCGACCCCCGATCTGCGCGGAGCGCTTCAGCGAGCGGCGGAATCGGGTACCGAGCGCGACTACTTTCACGCCATCGCCGAGCTGTGCCTCTCCCGCATCCTGGTGCCGATCGTGGCCTCCGGCGACGAGTCCCTCGCGGGCCCCGACCGCGACCGCGAGGCCGAGATGTCGGCGGTCATGCTGCGCCATCCCGACGGGCGCACGGCCATGCTCTGCTTCACCGGCGTCGACGCCCTGACGCGATGGAATGCCCAAGCCCGCCCCATCCCCGCGACCCTGGACAAGGTGGCCGAGGCCGGTAGAGCGGCCGAGGCGAGCGTGCTCCTGGTCGACTTCGAGGGCCCCCACGCGCTCGTCATCGAGGAGCCGTTGGTCAGCGAGCTAGCGAAAAGCCATCGCCTCACCGAGCTCGAGGACGGCAACTTCGCCTGGCTGCGCCCCGCCAGCTGATTATCGATACACCGCTGGTATCGGGTATGTTGTCAGGTGACCGATTCGAGTGATCGAATCTGCAAGAGGGGACCTGATCTCCCACCCGCCTCGGCCGTAAAGCTGACGGGTCGGTCGCGACGCAGTGAAGTAGCTCTTTGCGGGAGCTCCTCGCTGTGGTGACGGGGCGCCTCGTCATCGTGTCGCCGTGATCAGGGTCCTTGCCTCCGGGTGAGGGCCTTTTCGTCGTCTCGGGCGGGATGCGGCACCATCGGTCGACGCAGCACACTTCGACGCACAACACCTGGAGGACACATCAGCACCGAACCACGCATCAACGATCGCATCCGCGTACCGGAGGTCCGTCTCGTCGGCCCGGCTGGAGAGCAGGTGGGGGTCGTTCGCATCGAGGACGCTCTACGGTTGGCCCGCGAGTCCGAACTCGACCTGGTGGAAGTTGCTCCCATGGCTCGGCCCCCGGTGGTCAAGCTCATGGACTACGGGAAGTTCAAGTACGAGAACGCGCAGAAGGCTCGTGAGAGCCGGCGCAACCAGACCAACACCGTGATCAAGGAGATGAAGCTTCGTCCCAAGATCGACGCGCACGATTACGACACCAAGAAGGGCCACGTTCTTCGGTTCCTCAAGGCTGGCGACAAGGTCAAGATCACGATCATGTTCCGCGGGCGCGAGCAAAGCCGCCCCGAGCTGGGCTTCAACCTGCTCAAGCGGTTGGCCGACGACGTGGGCGAGTTCGGCTTCATCGAGTCCAATCCCAAGCAGGACGGCCGCAACATGCTGATGGTGTTGGGCCCGCACAAGAAGAAGACCGAGGCCCGCGCCGACGTCGCGGCCGAGCGGGATCGCAAGGCCGCCCTTCGCCAGGCCGATCACGACGCCGAGCAGCAGGAGGGCCTGGAGAATCGCGCCCGTGCCGCCGATGCCCCCCCGACGAAGAAGAAGAAGAAGGGGCCCGCCGACAACATGGACCCCGACATCGATCTCTGAGTCACCCAAGACCCAAACTTCAAACTCGCTGATCGCGGCAGACCGCAATCAGCACAGCAATCCCCCAGGTTGTAAAGCCTCGGGGGAGTGAGCAGAAAGAGAGCTGGCGATATGCCGAAGATGAAGACGCACTCCGGTGCAAAGAAGCGGTTCAGGATCACGGGCACCGGCAAGGTCATGCACCGCCAGGCCGGCAAGATGCACCTCAACGAGCACAAGCCCAGCACCCGCACCCGGCGCCTGCTCAACGACGCCGTGTTGGAGCCCGGCGACGCCAAGAAGGCCCGCAAGCTGCTCGGCAAGTGACCCGCTAGGTCTCACCCAAACCCCGTCATCGCTTTCCCCCGGGGCCCAGCCCTAGGGGAGCAATCAAGTCGGCCGCACAGGCCGCACAGTCAAGGAGAATCGGAATGGCACGCGTCAAGCGTTCTGTGAACGCGCACAAGAAGCGCCGCGAAATTCTGGACCAGGCCTCGGGGTACCGCGGTCAGCGGTCCCGGTTGTACCGCAAGGCCAAGGAGCAGGTCACCCACTCCCTCGTCTACGCCTACCGCGATCGCCGCGCCCGCAAGGGCGACTTCCGTCGCCTCTGGATCCAGCGGATCAACGCCGCCGCCCGCGCCGAAGGCATGACCTATAACCGCTTCATCAACGGCCTGCACAACGCCGGCGTCGAGGTGGACCGCAAGATCATGGCCGAGCTGGCCGTGAACGACGGCCCGGCCTTCTCCGAGCTCGTGAAGATCGCCAAGGCGAACCAGCCTCACGCCTCCGCCGCCTGAGCCAGCCTCCACCGATGAGCGAACCGGCCGATTTCCCCGAGTTGACCCGTGGGCGATTTCGGTCGGTTCGTCGCCTCCTGGAACGTAGGGGCCGCGAGGCCGTCGGGGAGTTCCTCATCGAGGGACCCCAAGCGGTCCGCGCCGCCCTCGCCAGCGGATCGCACGACCTGCTGCGCCACCTGGTCATCAGCCCGGTGGCCGAACGGCGGCACGAGCAGTTGGTGTCGGCCTGCGCCGAGCAGGGCGTCGAGGTGCTGATCGGGTCCACCGAGGATCTTCGCGCCCTCACCGACGCGGTGCACCCGCAGGGAGTCGTCGCCGTCTGCCGGCAGACGCGCGGCGAGCTAGCCGCCGTCCTGCGCGCGGGCCCGACGTTGCTGGCCATCGCCAATCAGATCCGCGATCCCGGGAACCTCGGGACGCTCATCCGCAGCGCCGACGCCTTCGGCGCCGACGCGGTGCTCATCAGCAAGGACTCGGTCGAGCTGTACAACCCCAAGGTGCTTCGCGCCACCGTTGGCAGCGTGTTCAACGTGCCGGTCGTCGCGGGCCTGGAGCTGGCCCAGGCCATCGCCGCCTGCCGCGAGGCAGGGGTGCGCGTCCTCGCCGCCGACGGTGGGGGCGCCCGCACCATCAGCGAGCTGGACCTCACGACGCCGACCGCTTGGTTGCTGGGCAACGAGGCCCAGGGCCTGTCCGAGGCGGACGCGGCCCTGGCCGATGAGATCGTCTCGGTCCCCATCTACGGCCGCGCCGAGAGCCTCAACCTCGCCGCCGCCGCCGCCGTATGCCTGTTCGCCACCGCCAGCGCCCAGCACTAAGCCCGTTCGCTCCAGCTCGCCCACCGGGCGCGGTTCCAACCTCGGTCATAGGTGCCTCATATGGCATATGGACCAGAAGAGCCGCGTGCTACCGAGGTCGGAACCGCAACCCGTGCGAGGGTTAACCGGTGGACAACTATTTCGACTGGAACCGGGCCAACTGGGACGATCGCGCCACCGGGCATGCGATGTCCCCGGAGTACGAC
>JBBSOW010000127.1:0-8485 GCA_038259365.1 Propionibacteriales bacterium | reverse complement strand
CGGGCGATCTCGGCGTGGGCGGGGGGAATGACGTTACGATCGTTGTACTTGGCGATGGCGAGCAGCCGGTACATCTGCTCCATCTCCTTCCCGGTCATGCCGACGGCCGCGGGGATGGATTCGTCGGGGGGCTGCCCCAGGTTGAGGTCTCGCATGTAGGAACGCATCGCTGCCAGCTTCCGCAACACCCGCTCGACGGGCACGGTGTCGCCGGCAGTGAACAGCCCCGCCAGGTACTCCAACGGGATCCGCATTGTCGAGACCGCGGTGAGCAGGATCTTGGCGTCCTCGGCGTCGTTGCCCGATTGGGTCACGACGTCGACGACGGGGCTCAGCGGCGGGATGTACCAGACCATCGGCAGCGTCCGGTATTCCGGGTGCAGCGGCAGCGCCACCTCGTAATCGTTGATCAGCTTCCAGATCGGGCTGTTCTGGGCCGCCTCGATCCAGTCCTCGGGGATGTCGTTGCGGCGGGCCTCCTCGACCACCCGCGGATCGTGGGGATCCAGGAACACCGAGCGCTGGGCGGCCAGGAGATCGTGCTCGTTCTCCGTCGCGGCCGCCTCGGCCACCTTGTCGGCGTCGTAAAGCACCAGCCCGATGTAGCGCAGCCGGCCCACGCAGGTCTCCGCGCAGACGGTCGGCAGGCCGACCTCGATGCGCGGATAGCACATCGTGCACTTCTCGGCCTTGCCCGTCTTGTGGTTGAAGTAGACCTTCTTGTAGGGACAGCCCGAGATGCACATCCGCCAGCCGCGGCACTGATCCTGATCGACGAGCACGATCCCGTCCTCGGCCCGCTTGTACATCGCCCCCGACGGGCACGACGCCACGCAGCTCGGATTGATGCAATGCTCGCAGATGCGCGGCAGGTAGAACATGAAGGTCTTCTCGAACTCCATTTGCACCTGCTCGGTCATCTGCTTGAGGATCGGATCGTCGGCGGCCGTCTCGTGACTACCGCCGAGATCGTCGTCCCAGTTGGCCGACCATTCGATCTTCATCGGCTCACCGGTCAGCAACGACTTGGGTTTCGCTACCGGGGTGTGCTCGGAGTTGGCCGGCGCGCTGAGCAGCATGTCGTACTCGTACGTCCACGGCTCGTAGTAGTCCTTCATCGTCGGCATCTTCGGGTTGGAGAAGATGGTCAACAGCTTCTTCAGCCGCCCGCCCGAGCGCAGCTTGAGCTTGCCGTTGCGGCTCCTAACCCAGCCGCCCTCCCAGCGCTCCTGGTCCTCATAGCTGCGCGGGTAGCCCAGGCCGGGCCGGGTCTCGACGTTGTTGAACCAGACGTACTCCATCCCGGTTCGGTTGGTCCAGGCCTGCTTGCAGGTGACCGAGCAGGTGTGACACCCGATGCACTTATCGAGGTTCATCACCATCGAAACTTGCGCCATTACTCGCATCAGTACTGAACCTCCTGGCTGCGACGACGGATCGTCGTCACCTCGTCTCGTTGATTTCCCGTGGGCCCGATGTAGTTGAAGGCGTAGGAGAACTGGGCGTATCCGCCGATCAGGTGGGACGGCTTCATCAGCACCCTGGTCAGCGAGTTGTGGATGCCGCCGCGCTTGCCCGAGGTCTCGGCCCTCGGCACGTCGATCGTCCGGTCGGTCGCGTGGTGCATGTAGACCGTTCCCTCCGGCATGCGGTGCGAGACCACGGCTCGGGCCACCACCACCCCGTTGCGGTTGTAGGCCTCGATCCACTCGTTGTCGCGGACGCCGATCTTGACGGCGTCGCGCGGGGACATCCAGATGTTGGGTCCCCCTCGGCTCAGCGAGAGCATGAACAGGTTGTCCTGGTACTCGGAGTGGATGGACCACTTCGAGTGCGGCGTCAGGTAGCGCACAGACACCTCGGCCGCCCCCATTGCCGAGGGATCAGAACTGCTCGACGTGGTCCCGGGGACGACGTCGCCGAACAACCGGTTCATGTCCAGCGGCGGACGGTAGATCGGTAACTGCTCGCCCAGCTCCGCCATCCAGTCGTGATCGAGGTAGTAGTGCATCCGCCCCGTCAGCGTGTGCCAGGGTTTCAGCCGTTCGACGTTGACGGCGAAGGCGGTGTAGCGCCGACCCCCGGTCTCCGAGCCGGACCATTCCGGCGAGGTGATCACCGATACCGGCCGCGCCTGGACGTCCTCGAGGGTGATCTGCTTGCCCTCGTTCTCGCGCGCCAGATCGGACAGTGGGGTACCGGTGCGCTTCTCCAACTGCTCGAAGCCTTGGGTGGCCAGGCGACCGTTCGTGGTGCCGGAGAACAACAGGATCATCTCGCAGCACTTGTTCGCCGTGTCGAGCAATGTCCGCCCGTTCCCGACGCCGAAGCTGGTGTCCACCCCGTTGCGCTCGGCGAGTTGACGGACCTCCTTGTCGGGGTGGAACGTGACGCCCTTGGTGGTCATGCCGGCCTTCTCGGCGAGCGGGCCGAGGGTGTTGAACTTCTCCCCGATCTGGGTGTAATCCCGCTCGACCACCGCCAGCTTGGCCATGTTCACGCCGGGGGTCAGCGGCAGCTTGTCCAGGTTGGCCACCGCCCCGTGCGGGGTCGCCAGCTCGTCGGGAGTGTCGTGGGCCAGCGGGGTGGCGACGACGTCGCGCCGGGTGCCCAGATGCTTCCCGGCCATCCCCGACACCTTGGCGGCCAGGGTCTGGAAGATCGCGTAGTCGGTGCGCGTCTGCCAGGGCGGGTTGATGGCCGGATTGAAGGTGTGCACGAAGGGGTGCATGTCGGTGGTCGAGAGGTCGGACTTCTCATACCACGTGGCCGCCGGCAGCACGATGTCGGAGAACAGCGTCGTCGAGGTCATCCGGAAATCGATCGTGGTGAGCAGATCGAGCTTGCCCTCGGCCGCCTCCTCTTTCCATTCGATGCTGTTGGGCCGCCTCGCCGCCTCCGCCTCGCCGGCCCGGATCGAGGAGTCCACCCCGAGCAGGTGCTTGAGGAAGTACTCGTTGCCCTTGGCCGAGGAACCCAGCAGGTTGGTTCGCCAGCACATGAGCACCCGGGGGAAGTTCTCCGGCGCGTCGGGATCCTCGATGGCGTACCTCAGGTTGCCCGATTCGAGCTCGTCGACGACGTGCCTGGGCACCTCCTTGCCAGCCTTCTCGGCCTCGTCGCACAGGTCCAACGAGCTGCGGTTGAAGGTCGGATAGCTCGGCATCCAGCCGCGCTTGGTGGCCTCGACGAGGGTGTCGGCGGTGGTCTTGCCGCCCAGGTGCCCCGGGGCGAGCGGGGACGACAACGCCTCGGCGGGCAGGCCGTCGTAGCGCCACTGCGACGATCCGATGTACCAGAAGGCCGTCGCGATCATCTGCCGCGGCGGGCGCTGCCAGTCCAGCCCGAAGGCGTACTGCGCCCAACCGGTGATGGGGCGCACCTTCTCCTGCCCGACGTAGTGGGCCCACCCGCCGCCGTTGACGCCCTGGCACCCGGTCATCGTGACCAGCGCCAAGAAGGTGCGGTAGATCGTGTCGGAGTGGAACCAGTGGTTGGTGCCCGCCCCCATCACGATCATGGAGCGGCCCTTGGAATCGATGGCGGTCTGGGCGAACTCGCGGGCGATCCGGATGGCGGCCTGCTCCGGGACGCCGGTGATCTGCTCCTGCCAGGCCGGGGTGCCCTGGCTGTCCGCGTCGAGATAACCGGTCGGCCACTCCCCGGGCAGGCCTTCTCGCGCGACGCCGTACTGGGCGAGGAGCAGGTCGTAGACCGTCGTGACGCGGCGGCCGGCCACGGTCACCGTCGGCACGCCGCGGCGCTGCACGCCGGCCCCGCCGATGTGGTGCTCGACCTCGTCGCCCTCCCCCGGGGCCAGGTCGAAGCGGGGCAGCAGGATCTCGGCGGCCTCGGCGTCGGCCAGGTCGGCAAGGGTGAGGAGGGGGTCGATGTCGCCCAGGTCCAGGTTCCACTTGCCGACGCCCTCCTCGCCGAACCGGTCACCCAGGGTGCCGTTTGGCACCCGGGGCCGACCATCGGCGTCGAGCAACACGGTCTTGAACTCGGCGTTCGCCCCGGCCGCCAGTTCGGCCGACTCAGGGTCGCCCGCCAGATCCGAGGCGGTCAGGAACTTGCCGGGCACCCAGGCCCCGTCCTTTTCGTCCAGGGCGACGAGGAAGGGCGAATCGGTGTAGCGCGACATGTACTCCATGAACCGCGGCGTCCTGTCGCGCTGGTGGAATTCGGTCAGGATGACGTGGCCCATCGCCATCGCGAGCGCCCCGTCGGTGCCGGGATGGACCGAGAGCCACTCGTCGGCGAACTTGGTGTTGTCGGCGTAGTCGGGAGACACCGCGACGACCTTCTGGCCGTGGTAGCGGGCCTCCACCATGAAGTGAGCGTCGGGGGTGCGGGTCACCGGGATGTTGGATCCCCACATGATCAGGTAGGCGGCGTTGAACCAGTCCGCCGATTCGGGCACGTCGGTCTGATCCCCGAACACCTGCGGGGAGGCGACGGGAAGGTCGGCGTACCAATCGTAGAAGGACAGCATCGGCGCGCCCAACAACGAGTAGAACCGGGAGCCGGCGCCGTAGGACACCATCGACATGGCGGGGATCACCGAGAAGCCGGCCAACCGATCCGGGCCGAAGGTCTTGATGGTGTAGACGTGGGCGGCCGCGATGATCTCGTTGACCTCGTCCCAGCTGGAGCGGACCAGGCCGCCCTTGCCGCGCTGGCTCTTGTACTCCTTGGCCCGCACCGGATCGGTGACGATGTCGGACCACGCCTCGACCGGATCGTGCAGCCGGGCGCGCGCCTCTCGGTACAACTCCAGCAGGGCGGCGCGCACGTAGGGGTAGCGCACCCGCGTCGGGGAGTAGGTGTACCAGCTGAAGGCCGCGCCGCGCGGGCAACCGCGCGGCTCGTACTCCGGGGAGTTCGGCCCGACGCTGGGGTAGTCGGTCTGCTGGGCCTCCCAGGTGATGATGCCGTCCTTGACGTACACCTTCCACGAACACGATCCGGTGCAGTTGACCCCGTGCGTGGAGCGGACCACCTTGTCGTGGCTCCACCGGTCGCGGTAGAAGACGTCGCCCTCGCGGCCGCCCTTGAGGAACAACTGCCGCAGGTCCTCCGAAGGCTTGCCTCGGCGCAGGAAGCTCCCAAGTTTGAGCAGCGGGTTGGAATCGGCCCCGTGAGCGTCAGCTCCGTTCGAGTCGGGCCGGTGAACAGCTCCGTTCGAATCGGGTCCGTGAGCGTCGGGCTTCGTGGCCGTCATGGTCGACTTCCTTTCGTGTGGGCTTGTCGGGGAAACAAGATCAGCCGGGGAACGGAGCGTTGGGGCGAGCGTAGACCACCCAGGTCAGCGCCGTGCAGGCGGCGAAGTAGACCGCGCAACCGATGAAGAACGGCTGGGGGGCGATGACGCTGAGGGCCATGCCGACCAGGAAAGGGCCGAAGGCGGCGATGGCGGCGGTCCAGCCGATCACTCCCCCGGCTTGGCGGGGCGGGAGGATCATGGGCATCTGCTTGAACGTGCCGGCGTTGCCGATGCCGGCGAACAAGAAGATGCCCAGCATGCCGGCGAGGAAGCCGGTGAACTCACCGGGCTCGCTCGGGTTGAGATACACCGCACACACCACGGTGCAGACGGTGATCCCGACCCCGGACACGAAGGTCCAGAGCGCGCCGCCGAACTTGTCGCAGAGCGGACCAGAAACCACCCGCGCCGCCGAGCCGATGAGGGGGCCCAGGAAGGCGTAGGCCAACCCGCGCGGGAGGTCGGGCTGCCCGGCGAAGGCCGAGCTTTCGCCGAAGGTGTTGTTGATCAGCAACGGAGTCTGAGCCGCGAATCCCGAGAACGCGCCGAATGTCATCAAGTAGATGGCGGTGAGCATCCAGGTGTTCTTGTTCCCGAAGATGTCCATCTGCTGGCGAAAGTTGGCCTTCACCGGGACGTCCTTGAGGAACAGTACGGCGAGCACCGCGGCCAGCACCGCCCAGGGCACCAACACCAGCCCGATGTTGTGTAGCCACAGGGAGCGGTCGTCGGAGGTCGATTGTGGGGTGAGCGCGGCGGTGCCGAGCAGGCCGAAACCGACGATCCACGGCCCCAGAAGCTGGATCAGGGAAACACCGAAGTTGCCGATCCCGGCCTGTATGCCCAACGCCGTCCCGGCCATCCGCTTGGGGAAGAAGTACCCCGTGGAGGGCATGTAGCCCGAGAAGATGCCACCCCCGATGCCGGTCATGGCGGCCAGCACGAGCAGCGTGGAGTAAGGCGTGGAGGAATCCCGGACGGCCACGAACCAGCCGAACATCGGGAGCAGCATCAGCAACGACGAGATCGAGACGAGCTTACGGGTGCCCAACATCGCCGGGGTGAACATCCACACCAGCCGCAGCAGGCCCCCCGCGAGTCCCGGCATCGCCGTCAGCCAGTACAGCTGGGGCTTGGAGAGGTCGAATCCGACGCTGTTCAGGCGGGGAGCGATGGCCGAGACCAGATACCAGGTACAGAACGCCAACACCAATGAGTACGTGGTGATCGACAACGTCCGCCAGGCGATCTTGGGGTCCCACTGGTCCGCGTTGGGATCCCAGCCCTTCATGACGAGTCCGCTGGTATCCAACGGCTCGCGCTCCACGGCCCTCTCGGAGGGCTTCTCGGCGAGGCTCATGCGTTCGCTTTCTCTCGGCTCATCACTTCGGTGGGAGGCTGCTCGAAGTCGTCGGACAGCTCGGGGGTGCGCCGGCGCATCATCGACCAGACTGTCAGGTGCATCCAGACCGCGCAGACGGCGGTTAGCAAGAACAGGACGAAGAAGGTCATGCTCGGCAGGCCAGTGAACCGGGTCGCGTAGGCGAACAGCGGGGGGAGAAAGAATCCGCCGAGGCCGCCGATCATGCCGACGAGTCCACCGACCGCGCCGACGTTGTTGGGGAAGTAATCGGGGATGTGCTTGTAGATCGCGGCCTTGCCCACTCCCATGGAGCAACCGAGCAGAAAGACCAGGACGGTGAACAACCAGATGTTCATCGTGAAGGGCAGCGCTTTCACGTACCCGGAGGGGTCGACCGACTCCGCCACCTGGACCTGAAGGTGCCCGTTCGGCAACGATAGGAGCAGCGTGGTGACGAGCATGACCGCGAAGGTCCAATACATCACCCTGCGAGCTCCGAGCCTGTCGGAGAACCAGCCACCCACCGGCCGCAGCAGGCTGGCCGGAAAGATGAACAGGGCCGTCAGCAGGGCGGCCACCTGCAACGAGACGTCGAAGTTGTCGATGTAGTACTTGGGCAACCAGGCACTCAGCGCCACGTAGGCGCCGAACGCGGCCACGTAATAAAGTCCGAAGCGCCACACCCGGAGCCGCTTCAACGGTTGCAGTTCCGCGACCAGCGAACGCCCCTGGGCAGGGTGTCGATCCGGGGTGGGGGCGATGAACCACACGGCCGCGGCGGCGATCACCAGCAGGACGGCATAGATAACGGGGATCAGCCGCCAGCCGCCGGGCACGACGCCGAAAATGAGCGTGCCCGTCGTCGCGGCGATGACGGGCGGGCCGATGAACTTGGTCACCGAGGCGCCGATGTTGCCCGCCCCGAACACGCCCAGCGCGGCACCCTGGCGATCCCGGGAGAACCAGGCCGAGGTCCACGCGACCCCCACCGAGAAGGAGTTACCGGCGAAGCCGACGAAGAAGGCCAGTAGCAGGATCGCGGTGAAGCTGTCGGCGCGAGAGACGAGGAAGGAGGCGAGGGCGGCGATCAGGCACATCGCAGTCATGACGATGCGCCCGCCCACGCGGTCCGCGACGATGCCGGCCGGGAGCCGCCACAAGGAGCCGTTGAGGATGGCCACGGCGGAGATCCACGACAGCTGTACGTCGCTGATCCCGAACTCCTCGCGGATCGGCACGCCGAGGATGCCGAACATGAGCCAGGCGGCAAACATCAGCGTGAACGTCGACGTGCCGAGCGCCAACACCCGGGTTGAAGCCTGCGAGGCCCGACCCGTCGTGGCGAGCGAGTTGTCCTTCACCACGCCGACATCCCTCCCTGTTCCACGGTGTTGGATGGGGACACGTCCTAGCCTCCGGGATCGCGGGTGCACGCCCGCAAACCGGGGTCTTCCATAGACCGTACTTAGGCGATCGTGTTCCTGGAAGGGTTAAACCGGATTCGGGACTTTCGGCGGGATCATCGTCCCGTCTGGTTATTTCGTGGTGACAGCGGGTTACTCGATCAGGTCGCTCAGCACGTCGATGTCTCGGGCTTCCCCACTGCGGGCTGGCTCGACGAGCAGGTTCAGCGGGCTCAGGGTGCGGTGCATCGAGGCGTCTCGCGGCTCGGCGAGGACGGCGGCCAGCGCGGCCGTGCGGTACGCCGCCGCCACCCACTGCCACCGGCCGGTCTCGTCGCGCAGACACACGCCGTCGATTTCTCCCGACGCCGCCTCGAGGGTCCAGACCAGCCTTGGCACGGCCTCCTGCAGGTGCGGCATGTCGCACGCCAGCACGGCGACGATCCCGGCGGG
>JBBSOW010000126.1:0-8808 GCA_038259365.1 Propionibacteriales bacterium | reverse complement strand
GGGAGCAGACCGGGGAGGCGCAGAAGAAGCTCTCCAGCCGCACCCCGCTCCTTGCGAGCCCGTCCAGGGTGGGGGTCTGGATCTCGTCGTTCCCGGCGCAACCCATCGCCCACGGCCCCTGGTCGTCGGTGAGGACGAACAGGATGTTGGGCTGGTTCGGATCTCGGCTGGCCACCTTTGCACCGTACTAAACCCGCCTCCAGCGGTGCCGCTCGAATCCGCCCCTGCGAAGGGTCGCTGCCGGTTTTCCGCTCGGTGCAGGAGTCAACCGCCTCCGCGTAATCAGGCGTCCGCCTCGGCTTCCGGTGCATCGGTGTCGTCGTCGACCCAGTCGAAGGTCTTGGTGACGGCCTTCTTCCAGTTGCGGTAGAGGCGCTCCCGCTCAGCCTCTGCCATCTGCGGGCTCCAACGCTTGCCCTCCTCCCAATTGTCCACCACATCTTGGGTGCTGTCCCAGAATCCGACCGCCAGGCCGGCGGCGTAGGCCGCCCCCAGGGCGGTCGTCTCAGCGACCTCTGGGCGGACGACCTCGACGCCCAGGATGTCGGACTGGAACTGCATCAGAGTCTCGTTGGCCACCATGCCGCCGTCGACGCGCAACTCGGCCAGATCGACGCCGGAGTCGGCGTTCATCGCATCGGCCACCTCGCGGGTCTGAAAGGCCGCCGACTCCAAGGCGGCGCGCGCGATGTGGAACTTGTTCACGTAGCGGGTCAGCCCGACGATGGCGCCGCGGGCGTCGTCCTTCCAATACGGCGCGAACAGCCCGGAGAAGGCGGGCACGATGTAGCAGCCTCCGTTGTCGTCCACCGCCGTGGCCAGCGTTTCGATCTCCGGCGCGTCGTCGATCAACCCGAGGTTGTCGCGCAGCCACTGCACCAGGGAGCCGGTCACCGCGATCGACCCTTCGAGGGCGTAGACGGTGTCCTGTTCGCCGATCTTGTAGCAGACCGTGGTCAGCAGACCGTTCTCGCTGGGCACGATCTCGGTGCCGGTGTTCAGGAGCATGAAGTTGCCGGTGCCGTAGGTGTTCTTCGACATGCCCTTCTCGAAGCACGCCTGGCCGAACGTCGCCGCCTGCTGGTCGCCCAGGATGCCGGCGATGGGCACGCCGAGCTTGCTGGATTCGCCGTACACCTCCGAGCACGACTTGATCTCGGGGAGCATCGACATGGGGATGCCCATGTCGGCGGCGATGTTCTCGTCCCAGGTCAGGGTTCTCAGGTCCATCAACATGGTGCGCGAGGCGTTGGTGACGTCGGTGACGTGCACGCCGCCGTCCGTGCCGCCGGTGAGGTTCCACAACACCCAGGAGTCGGTGGTGCCGAACAGCAGGTCGCCCGCCTCCGCCTTTTCCCGGGCACCCTCGACATTGTCCAAGATCCACTTCGCTTTGGGGCCGGCGAAGTAGGTCGCCAGCGGCAGGCCGCAGACGTCCTTGTACTTGTCCGGGTCGCCGCCGCCGAGTTCGGCGACGATCTTGTCGGTGCGGGTGTCTTGCCAAACGATCGCGTTGTAGACCGCCTTGCCGGTGGTCTTGTCCCAGACCACGGCCGTCTCGCGCTGGTTGGTGATCCCGATCGCGGCGATGTCGCTGTTGGAGATGTTGGCCTTGGAGATCGCCTGGCCGATCACCTCGCGGGTGTTGTCCCAGATCTCGGCCGGATCGTGCTCGACCCAACCGGCTCTGGGGAAGATCTGTTCGTGCTCTTTTTGCCCCGAGGTGTGGATCGTCCCGCCGTGGTTGAACAGGATGGCCCGGGTGCTGGTCGTGCCTTGATCGATGGAAAGTACGTAGTCCGCCATGATGGTGCTCCTTTTGTTGTCGTTGGGTTGGATGAGTGCCGCAAGCTGGTCGGTTCAGCCGATCGGGATCATGCCGGCTACGTCCTCGACGGCGGCCCGCACGGCCGCCGCCTCCTCGTCGGTGTCGGTCCGGGCCGCCTCCTGTTCGGCGTGGGCCAGTTGGGTGTAGGCGGTCACCTCCCGCTCGGTGCGAGCAGAGTCCCAGCCGAGCAGGTCCGCCGCGATCTCGGCGATCTCCGGAACGCAGTCCAAGCCCTGATTGCCGACCTCGTAGATGAGCCTGGTGCGGCGAAGCATGATGTCTTCGAGGTGGTTGACGCCCTCGTGAGTGCAGGCGTAGGCGATCTCGGCCCGCAGATAGGCCCCCGTGGCCTGCAGCGGCTGGGCCAACGAGGCATCGTCCTCGATCAGCTCCAGCAACTCCTCCAGCAAGGAGCCGTAGCGGTGCAACAGGTGATCGGCCATCGTGTCGCTCCAGCCGAATCGGCGCTGCAGCTGCTTCATCTGCCGACGGGTCGCGCGCTCCCCGACGGCGCCCAGCAGGGGGATCTCGTCGGTGATGCTGGGCAATTCGTCGGCGCGGTCGCCCAGGGCGAAGTCGACGGCGTCTTTGGCCATCACCCGGTAGGTCGTCAGCTTGCCGCCGCCGATCACCGTCAGCCCGGGCGCGGGGTTGGCCACGGTGTGCTCGCGGCTGACCTTGGCCGAGCTGGTGCCCTCCTTGGTGCCCGGCTGCAGCAGCGGCCGCAGGCCGGCGTACCACCCGATCACGTCGTCCCGGGTGAGCTGAGTCTCCAGCACCTCGTTGGCGTGTTCCAGCACGTATTTGATGTCGGTGGCGGTGGCCATCGGGTGCTGCGGGTCCAAGTCCCACGGGGTGTCGGTGGTGCCGATGATCCAGTAGCGCGACCAGGGGATGAAGAACAGCACCGACTTCTCGGTCTGGATCAGCATCCCCGTGTCGCCCCTGATCCGATCCCGGGGAAGCACCAGGTGGATGCCCTTGGAAGCCAGCACCTGTAGGCCGCCGTCGGTATGCGCCAGTTCCTCCACATCATCGGTCCACACCCCGGTGCAGTTGATGATGTGTTTCGCCCTGGCGCTGATCCGCTCGCCGGTCTCCAGGTCGACCACCACGGCGCCGTCGACCGTGCCGCTCGCGTCCTTGGTGTACTCCACGACCTGGGTTCGGTTGGCGGCGTGGGCGCCGTAATTCACCGCGGTGCGCACCAAGGTCTGCACCAGGCGCGCATCGTCGACGGTGGCGTCCCAGTACTTGACGGCCCCAATCGCGCTGTCGTGTTTGAGATCGGGGAACTGTCTCTTCAGCCCCTTGCGCGTGGCGTGCTGGTGGATCGGCAGCGCGCGTCGCCCGGGCATGGCGTTGGCCAGCAGGTCGTACAGCGTGACCCCGGCGCCGTAGTAGAGGCGTTGCCAGACCCGGTGCTCCAACGGGATCAGGAACGGCATCGGCTTCACCAGGTGTGGGGCCAGCTTGGTGAGCAGCAGGCCCCGTTCCGTCAGGGCCTCGTGGACGAGCTTGAAGTCCAGCATCTGCAGGTATCGCAGGCCACCGTGCACGAGTTTGGTGGACCACTGGGAGGTACCCGAGGCCCAGTCCTGGGCCTCCACGATCACCGTGTTCAGCCCCCGGGTGGCGGCATCCAGTGCCGTACCGGCGCCGGTCACCCCACCCCCGACCACCAAGACGTCGATCTCGTGTTGTTGGTCGTCGGTGCTGGCCTGCAGGGCGGCCAGGGCGAGTTGTCGGGAGTCTGCGGTCAGCGGTTGTGCTCGCATGCTGCCCTCCTAGGGCGTGGAATTGATCGATAGGGAGCGCGCCGAGGCGGGCCCTCAACGACGAGAGTCTTAGGGTCACCATAGCCCGCCGGGCACCGCCGGGCTGGCGAGGGTGAAGCAGTCGTTCCCAGGGTCTTGACAGGCGTGGACGCCAGGGAGGAAAGTCGGAGCCAGAGAGATCCCGGGAGGAGAAGTGGCCATGAAAAAGCTCATCAATTCGCCGGATAGCGTCGTCGGAGACGCGCTGATCGGCATCGAGGCGGCATGTCCTCGGCTGCGGATCGATCACCAACACCGCATCGTGTACCGCGGGGACAGCCCGGTTGCGAACAAGGTCGGGCTCGTTTCGGGGGGTGGTTCGGGCCATGAACCCCTGCACGGCGGATTCGTCGGGCCAGGAATGCTGGACGCCGCCTGTGCCGGAGAGATGTTCACCTCGCCGACCCCCGATCAGATGCTCGAGGCCTCGACGCGCGTCGACGGCGGCGCGGGCGTCCTGCACATCATCAAGAACTACACCGGCGACGTGATGAATTTCGAGATGGCCGCGGAACTCGCGGCCGACGAGAGCGGCCTGGCAGTGGAGACGGTGGTCACCGCCGACGACGTCGCCGTGCAGGATTCCCTGTTCACCGCCGGTCGCCGTGGGGTCGGCGTTACAGTGTTGGTGGAGAAACTGTCCGGAGCCGCGGCCGAAGCGGGAGGCGACCTGGCGGCGGTGGCGGCGATCGCCCGCCAGGCGAGCGAGTCCGGCCGATCCATGGGGATGGCCCTGACGAGTTGCACCGTCCCGGCCGCCGGCAAACCGACCTTCGATCTGCCCGCGGACGAGATCGAGATGGGGGTCGGCATCCACGGTGAGCCCGGCCGGGCCCGCGTGCCCCTCGTCGGGGCGGCCGAGATCGCCGAGCAGCTGCTCGAGCCGATCCTGGCCGATCTCGACTTCACCACCGGCGAGACGATCGTCATGCTCAACGGGATGGGCGGTTCGCCGCTGATCGAGCTGTACCTGATGTACGGCGAGGTCAAGAAGATCCTGGACAAGGCCGGCGTGCGGGTGGCGCGCAACCTCGTCGGCAACTACATCACCTCCCTCGACATGGCCGGGTGCTCGGTCACGATCATGAGGGCCGACGAACACCTGTTGAAGCTGTGGGATGCGCCGGTGAACACGCCGGGCCTGCGCTGGGGGGTGTAGGCCTACGTCCACCGCAGAATCCGGCGTCACGCTGGCACAACTCACCTCGTGGCTGCGACGGTTCGGGGACGCAATCGCCGAGCAGAAGGCCTACCTCACCGAACTCGACTCCGCAATCGGTGACGCCGACCACGGCAGCAACATGAGCCGGGGCATGGAGGCCGTGACCGCGAAGCTGGCTGGCGCCGAGCCCGCCAGCGTCGCGGAGCTCTGCAAGACGGTCGGCATGACCCTGGTCGGTACGGTCGGCGGGGCCAGCGGCCCCCTCTACGGCACGTTCTTCCTGCGGTTCGGCTCCGCGGCCGGCGACGCCACGACACTCGACGGTGCCGCCCTGAGCGATGCATTGCATGCCGCACTCGAGGGGGTGCGAACCCGCGGCAAGGCCGAAGCCGGGGACAAGACGATGCTCGATGCACTCGTTCCGGCGGTAGCGGCCTTCGACGACGCGGTCGAGGACGGAGCCGACCCGGCAAAGGCCACAGCAGCCGCCCGCGACGCCGCCGCACAGGGTAGGGACGCCACCAAACCGATGGTCGCGCGCAAGGGCAGAGCCAGCTACCTTGGTGAGCGCAGCGCCGGGCACCTCGATCCCGGATCGGTCTCCACGGCCTTGCTGTTCGACGCCTTGGCGCAAGCGCTCAGCTGAGAGGGCAGCTCACCTGATATGGGGATGGTCGGTCTGGTCGTCGTGTCGCACAGCCCCGCGCTGGCGCGGGCGGCCGTCGATCTGGCCGCGGAGATGGTGGCCGGCGAGACGCCTCCCGTGGCGATCGCCGCCGGGACCGGTGAAGGCCAAACGGGCACGGACGCGACCAGAATCGCCTCCGCCATCGGCGAGGTCGCCTCGCCCGACGGTGTGCTGGTCATCATGGACCTGGGGTCTGCGATTCTCAGCGCGGAACTCGCCCTCGAACTGCGGGACGACGATTCGACGCCGGTCAGACTCAGCAGTGCCCCCTTCTTCGAGGGCCTGCAGTCGGCCGTCGTCCGCGCGGCCGGCGGCGCGTCCTTGGCGGAGGTGGAGCGTGAGGCGGCCGCATCGCTGGGCGCGAAGCGGTCCCAGCTCGGCGCCGGCGACGACGATCGCCCGGTGGAGGGTCCCGATGTGGCTCCGGCCCAGGCGCCGGCCCCGGACGTGACGGCGGACCTCGTGCTGGTCAATCCCGACGGTCTGCACGCCCGCCCGGCTGCGGCGGTCGTGGCCGCGGTGGCCGGTTTCGATGCCGATGTGACGATGCTGAACGTGAGTTCGGGCATCGGGCCGGTGTCGGCCCGCAGCCCGATCGGTCTCGCCACCTTGGCCGCGCGGTCAGCCGACACGGTTCGGGTAGCGGCGAGCGGCCCGGACGCCGAGGCGGCCGTCGATGCGCTTCGCGCGCTTGTCGAAGACGGCTTCGGCGAGCGCCCAGCCTCGAGTGCGCCGCCGAAACCGGCTTCTCCGGATCGGGACTGCAAGCCGCTGTCGCGCCCGGTCGGGGTGAGCCCGGGCCGCGTCGTGGGTCCCGCGGTGGTCGTGAACGCAGCGCTTCGTGAACCGGACGCCGCTGCCGCGCTCGATGAGGATGAGCGTGCGGCGGCGGCGGAGCGCGCGGAGGAGGCGGCATCGGCGGTCGCGGATCAGCTCGGCGAGATGGCCTCGGATGCTGCCGGTTCGGTGCAGGGGGTGCTGCGGGCGATTCAGGCCATCGCCCAGGACCCGGAGTTGGCCGCTGCCATCCGAGCCACGATCGTGGACGAGGGCAGGCCTCCCGACCGCGCCGTGTGGGAGGCGTTCGCGCAGGTCGCCGCGGCGTACGCCGGCGGCGGCCAACGCCTGGCCGCGCGGGTGATCGATCTTCATGCCGTCCGGGATCGACTGATCGCCACCCTCACCGGGCAGCCGACACCCGGTGTCCCGGCAACGAACACCCCGTACGTGCTAGTGGCGGCGGATCTGGCGCCCACCGACGCCGCGGTACTCGATCCGGCGTTGTGCCGGGCGATCGTCACCGAGCAGGGCGGACCCACCTCGCACACGGCGATTCTGGCGCGCACGCTCGGGATCCCCGCGGTGGTGGCCGCCGCGGGCATCAGCTCCGTCGAGAACGGCACGATTCTGCTCGTCGACGGCACAACCGGCGAGGTCGTCATCGACCCCTCCCCCGAACAACGAGAAGGCGTGACCGGGTCCGCCCGATCTCCGACGGCCTCGGGTCCGGGCAGCACCGCCGACGGCCATCGCGTGCCGCTGCTCGCCAACATCGCTTCCGCCGACGACCTCTCCTCCGCCGGCGGAGCCAACGCCGAGGGGGTCGGTCTCTTTCGCACCGAGTTCCTGTTTCTCGGTCGCCAGGACGCCCCCGCCGTCGACGAGCAGATCGCCGCCTACCGCGCAGTCTTCGCTCGTTCTCCGGGCCAGAAGGTGGTGATCCGTACGCTGGACGCGGGGGCGGACAAGCCGCTCCCGTTCGTCGCCGCGCACGACGAACCCAACCCAGCCCTCGGCGTTCGGGGCTATCGCACCGCTGCCCGGCACCCCGAACTCCTCGAAGACCAACTCGCGGCGATAGCCGCGGCGGCCGGGGGGACGGCTGCCGAGGCCTGGGTGATGGCACCCATGATCACGACACCCCAAGAGGCCGCGGAGTTCGCCGAATTCGCCCGACGGCATTCGCTGGGGCACGTGGGGGTGATGATCGAAACGCCGGCCGCGGCTCTGCTGGCCGCCGAGGTGCTGTCCGCGGTCGATTTCGTCAGCCTCGGCACCAACGACCTGACCCAGTACACGATGGCGGCGGATCGCACCCTCGGTGACCTCGCCTGGCTCAACGACCCATGGCAGCCGAGCGTCCTGCGCCTCATCCGGACAGTGTGTGCGGCCGGTGCCGCCGCCGGAAAGCCGGTGGGGGTGTGCGGTGAAGCGGCAGCGGACCCGGTGCTTGCCACGGTGCTGACCGGGTTGGGAGCGACCACGCTTTCCATGACGCCCCGGGCGCGGTCCGCGGTGGCGACCCGGCTGGCTGGGGTGACGCTGACCCAGTGCCGGGCGGCGGCCGAGACGGCGTGCGCCGCCGGCACGCCGGTCGATGCGCGTTCCGCGGCCCTCGGCGCGACCGGTAGATAGCGCGCGGATTTGCATCTCGGGCCTCGACGTGCCGTGTGCGATAGGACCGGAGATCCGCAATCGGGCAACCCCCGAGACCGTGTCCGCGGGCGCGCGCTACCCTGCCCTCATGTTCGACTCGCGGACACGGACCGCCTCGACGGCGAAAGCGGTTCAGGACGAAAGGAGCTGGGATCGTGAGTGATATCACACCTATTCGGAGTTCGCTTCGAAACGGCATCCAGAACGGCAGCGGCCTGAAGCGCCTCGGGGGCACCTGGGGGGAGGCGTTGGCCGAATTCTTGGGGACGTTCGTGCTGATCTGCTTTGGCGACGGCGTGGTGGCCATGGCGGTTGCCGCGCTGCCAGGATCGGAGCGTACCGAGGGGGCCAACACGTTCTTCCTGGGCTCGGGGGACTGGCTGCTGATCGCGTGGGGCTGGGCCTTCGCGGTGGCGTTCGGCGTCTACGTCGCCGGTGGCGTCAGCGGAGCCCATATCAACCCCGCGGTGACCCTCGCGTTCGCGGTCCGGCGCAAGTTTCCCTGGAAGAAGGTCGTGCCCTACATCGTCGCCCAGGTGGCCGGAGCGTTCGCGGGTGCCGCACTGGTCTACGCCGTGTACTGGCAGGCGATCGACGCTTTCAACCAGGCGGCCAACACCGCCAGGGATGCCGCCGGGGGATTGGCCACCTTCTCCATCTTCGCCACCTTCCCGGCGCCGTACTACAACGGCAGCAACTGGGGACCACTGCTCGACCAAGTGGTGGGCACGGCGTTCCTGGTCATGTTCGTGGTCGCCGTGATCGACCTGCGGAACACCGCCGTGAAGGCAAACCTTGGTCCACTCATGATCGGTTTCGCAGTCGCTGCGATCGGCATGTCGTTCGGCGCCAACGCGGGCTATGCGATCAACCCGGC
>JBBSOW010000125.1:0-9246 GCA_038259365.1 Propionibacteriales bacterium | reverse complement strand
GGCGGCAGGAACCTCCAAGGCGGCCGCCACCTCGACCGCCGCCGGCGCTTCGGCCGCTCCGCCCTCGGCTCGCGGGGACGGATCCGGCTGCGCGGGCGGTTGCATGCCGCGATCCATCATGTCGAGGTGCTCGCGGATGACCCGGAGCGGCAGGTAGTGATCGCGTTGAACCTTGAGGATGTAGCGCAGTCTCTCAACGTCACCCTCACCGTAACGTCGATACCCCGACGCCGCCCGCTCGGGCGCGATGAGGCCCTCGCTCTCCAAGAAGCGGATCTTGGAGATCGAGATATCGGGATGATCGGCCTTGAGGACGGCCAACACCTGCCCGATGCTGCGTTGCGCAGCCATCAGCTCAAGCCGTGGGTGCTGGCGAAGAAGACCATCCGGAATTTCCCGATCTGCACCTCATCCCCAGGCTGTAACACGACCAACGAGTCGATGAGGCGACGGTTGACGTAGGTGCCGTTGAGGCTGCCCAAGTCCTGCACCGCGATTTCACCGTCGCTGCGCAAGAACTTGACGTGATGCCGCGAGACCGTGATGTCGTCGAGGAAGATGTCGCACTTCGGCTGGCGCCCCGCCTCGGACTCCGCCGAATCCAGCAGAAACCGGGCGCCGGCTCCCGGGCCGCGGCGAACGATGAGCAGCGCGGACCCCTTGGGTAAGGATCGAACCGCCGCCTCCTCGTCTGCCGACAGCTCGGCCATCTCCCCGTCGTCGCCCACGGACGGGATGGCCTTGGTGCTGTCGCTCGTCGTGCGGGTGACCAAGATCTCCTCGGTCGGCACGAGCTCCTCAGGCTGGGTTTGGTCGACCGATGACTCCACCGCCTCGCCGCACCGGGCGCAATAGTTGGCTCCTGTCGGGTTGGCGTGGCCACAGTTGGTGCAATAGATCATCAGATCCCCGATTCAGGCGCCAGTCACGGCGGCGTAGGCGTCGGCGTCGAGGAGATCGTCGAGATTCGCGTCGGCCCCCAGCTCCACCTCGAAGAGCCACCCGTCCCCGTAGCAACTGGCGTTCACGGTCTCGGGAGCATCGGCTAGCAGATCGTTGACGGCGGACACCACGCCGTCGACCGGGCTCATGATGTCCGAGACGCTCTTGGTGGACTCCAGTTCGCCAGCGGCGTTGCCGACGCTCAGCTCGCTGCCGACCTCGGGCAGCACCGCGTAGACGATGTCGCCCAGCTGCTCCGCCGCGTACTCGGTGATTCCCACCCGTACCGTCGAATCGTTGCCCAGACGCACCCACTCGTGATCAGCGGTGTACTTCAGGTCCTCTGGGATCTCCGGCATTGCTCTCCTTAGTTCTCTCTCGACATTCCAGCTTTGGCAGCGTAGCCGCAGAGTGCAGCGGTTCATCGCCTCCCTACACGGGAGTTGCCTGCCAGCCTAACCGTCGAGTCGAGGATCACACCAGTGCCTGCAGCACCGTATTTTCTCAGGCCGACACTGGCTCCTCATCGACCCCCGGTATATATCGACGGATTCACCCGGCCCCCGAGCCTCTCGGCGGCCTGGTCAAGCCCGTTGGGTAGGCCATCGCGGTCAGACGACACCGCGCTAACGCGGGCGGGCGTACTGGAAGGCGGTGGGTTCGTGCACCGAGCGCACGATGACGGGGTCAAGGGTGCGGATCTGGACCGTCCCGCCGACCTTCGCCCCGGTCAGTTCGCTGACCAGACCGCCCCGGAACCGCGCCGCCTCTTCCAGGCTGTGGGGATCGCCGATCGCTTCCAGGATCATCGGGAAACCCACCACCTGGCCGTCGACGATCAGACCGTCTGGGCCGGTGGCGAGCCAGGTCGATGCCACCACGCGCACCGTGTCGTTGATCTCGATGACCTCGGCGCCGGAATCGCGCAGCTCCTCGATCGCATCGAGCAAGAGGTCTGCGGTGACCAACTTCTTCGGATCCCCTATCGTGATCGCGATCCCCGGCCCCTCGGCTGGAATGGCGCCGGCCAGGACATTCAGCTGCTCGGTTCGCTCCCTCGCCTGTTCGCGGGCCACGCGCTCCCGGTCCGCGCCAGAGCTCAGCTCGGACTTGGTCCTTTGCAGCTCGGCGAGCTCGGTCTCCATCCGTTGGCGTTCGGCGTTGAGTCCGTCTAGGAGTTGGACAAGATCGGCTCGCCGGGCCGTGGCGTAGGTGCTGTCCTCACCCCGGGTTCGCACCTGGACGACCACCGCGAAGGCCAACACCGCGAGCAGCAGCGCCAGCACCGACTGGGTCCTGCTGGGGCGGACGAACACCAACCACCGATCGAGCATCCGCTCCAGGATGGCGTCCATCCTGATCCGGGCTGTCGGTAGCGGGCGCGACGCGGGCGGAACCCGCGGGGTCGTCTCGGTGAAATCCCGCCCGCGGCGACGCTTGGCCGCTGCCACCATCGGGTCCGGCCGTTGCCGACGTGTTCGCCCGCTGCCCTCCCCGGCCCGGTCGCCCCTGGGCGTGCGGCGGCGTTTCGGCTCCGGCCCAGAAGGCGAATCAGGCATGGAACAGCACCCGCCGAATCGCCGCCGCGTTGGTGAAAATCCGGATCCCCAGCACCACGACGACACCGGTGGAGAGTTGGGAACCGACTCCGATCTGGTCTCCCACCCAGACGATGGCCGCCGCGATGAGCACATTGGAGACGAAGGAGACGACGAAGACCTTGTCGGTGAAGTTGCCTTCGAGGTAGGCCCGAGCGCCGCCGAACAACGCGTCGATGGCCGCGACGATGGCGATGGGGAGGTAGGGCTGCAGCCCGGCCGGCAACGTCGGCTGAAATAGCAGGCCCAGCACCACTCCCACGACAAGACCCCCGATGGCGATCATTGGGTGGCCGCCTCGGCGTAGCGCAAACCTGCGCCGGAGTTCCCGGCCAGCTCAAGACTCTTCGCGTCGTCGATCTCCATCGACATCCCGAAGTTGGCACGCAGGTAGTCCCACCATTGCATCCCGGCGCTGGCCTCGAAGCGGGTTTGGAGAGTGTCGGGATCGCCGATGACCTCGATGCGATAGGGGCTGACCAACGATCTGTAATTCACGGTGATGGCGTCCCCGGCCCCCCGGATCGCGGTGGTGGAAGAGAGCCGGTAGCCGTTCACCGCGATGGCTTCCGCCCCAGAGGCCCATAGTCCGTTGACCAACTGTTGGAGATCCAGGTCCACCACGCGTGCCTCGCGGAGGTCGGCCGACGTGGGACCGTCGCTAACCGTGACGACGACTCCGGGGCCCTTGACGGGCGAGGCGGCCGCGCCCATCGCCGCCTGGGTGAGCCGGGCGTTGAGGATTCGGCCGTCCATGTTGGCCCCCAGCGCGGCGTCACGCTGATCCTTGACCTCTCGGCTGTTGCTGCGCAGGGCGGCGCGCAGCTCGTCTTGGTGAGCCTGTTGATCTTCGATCTGAGAGATCAACTCTTCCCTCTCGGAATCGATCAACGGTTGGGCCTTGAGCGTTTGCACCGCCGAGATCGAGAACATCACCCCACACACCACCGTCACCAACGCCACCCCGACCCGCCGCCGAGAGGGCGGCGTCGGGGAGCCCGCGACGCGGGCGTAATCGGGATCGACAGGTTGCTGCATGATCTCGTTGAGCAGGTCCATGCTGCGGTCCGGTCGATTGTCATCCAGCACCACTCCAGCCTAGGCGATCCTCGCGAGGAGGAGGTGGTCATACTCGGCCAACACTCGCGGCCCGACGCTGTCCCAGTCGTAGCGACTGGCGAGGGCCATCCCCCGTTCCGGCGGGACCTGGGCACGCCACGCGTCACGAACCGCCGCGGCGAGCGCCTCGGGATTGCCCGTCTGGAACAGGGCGCCCACCGGCCCCGCCCCATCGTCGAGGACGCCACGAAAGGCCGCGAGATCCGAGGCCACCACCGAGACGCCGGCCGCCAGGGCTTCGATGAGTACGAGGCCGAAGCTCTCGCGGGCGATGTGGGGCGCTACGAAGATGTCGGTGTCGTGCAATAGCCCTACCCGCTCGGCGTCACTGATTTCCCCGAGCACGCGCCACCCCGCGGGGAGTACTGCCTTTCCCGCCCCCGCCACGGTGACGCGGGCGCCGGGCAGTTCGCGCTCGATCTGGGGCCACGCCCGCTTGAGGATCGCCAACCCCTTGCGCGGCTCGTTGAGCCGGCCGAGAACGGTAATCCGAGGTCCGACCGAGGCCCCGGGGAGGGTCTGCTCGACGGGGAAACCGCGGGCGAACTCCGCGAAGTCGAAGCCGTTGCCGATCGTGGGGACGCTGCGCCGCAGGTGCTGCCGCACGACGCGGGCCGCCACTTCGGACACCGCGATACCTCCGCCGATCCGCTCGATCGAATCGGCGAACACCCGGCGGGCCACATGCATCGTGCGAGAGCGCGGCGTCGCGGTGTGGAAGGTCGCCACCACCGGCACGTCGGCCGGCACCTGCCACAGCCCGAGGATGCTCACGCTGGGGGTGATGGGCTCGTGCAGGTGCAACAGCTGGGGCGCAACGGTTCGCAACCAGCGACCCACGCGCCACGCGGTCACGGCGCCGAAGTTCACCCGCGCTATCGACCCGTTGTAGGGCACCGGCAGCGCAGGTCCGGCCGAGGTGACGCGCACCCGGGGGTAGCGTCGAGCCAGCTCACCGGGCAGCTCGCCGGGGGCCAGAATGTGGACCTCGTGGCCTTGGCGGGTGAGCCAATCCCCCAGGCCCAGCACGTGGTTCTGCACTCCCCCACGGACCGAGAAGGAATAGGGGCACACCATGGCGATTCTCATCGCTGACGATTGCCCGGCGCGGCGCCGCCGGCAAAGCCTGCGGAGGCCCGCTCGTGCAGGGGGAAGAAGGGCTGCATGAGGTGCCAGTCCTGGGGGTGGCGCTGAACGCCGGTGGCAAAGAAGGTGGCCACCTGCTGGGTCATCCAGACCAGCCCGGCGCGGCCGGGGCGTGCCTCGATGTCGTCGCTGAAACTGATGCGCATCCGCTCGCCCTGGTAGCTACAGGCCGCGGCCAACAGCGTCGCGCCGCTGAGGCGAGCGACGATGGCGGGGCCCGCCGGCATCTTCACCGGCACGTTCCCGGTTGGCGTGGGCCAAGACACCTGCACTCCCGAGCCGGTCAGATCGCGATCGGCCAGGAGGCACACCACCCGGCCCGACCTCACCTCGGCCACCAGCTTGGTCAGCACGTCACGATCGGTGTGGGCGAAGACCCGCATGCCCAGCCGCTCACGCATGGCGGTGAAGGTGGCGAACTCCACCTCGCCGAGTTGTTCGGCGACGGTCGACACCGGCAGACCGGTACTGCAGGCCCAGGCGCCGGCCAGGTCCCAGTTGCCGAGGTGCGGCAGCGCCACGACCGCGCCCGGCCCCGCTGCGGCCTCGCGCAGCCGTTGCTCGCCCTCTGGTTCGGCGATCACCATGGCGCGCAGTTCTTCGGTGCTGGAGCGATGGATCGCCATGATCTCGGTCCACATCCGCAGGTAGGACGCGACGCCCATCCGGACGAGGTCCTTGCCGACCGGCCGAGCCAGCGCCACCTGCAGGTTGTCGCGGTAGACGTCGAGGTAGGCCGGCTGGAGGCGGACCGCCAGGCGAGAGCCTGCCTTGACGAGCAGGCGGCGCGCCGCCCGCGGGAGGCGCGGCAACACCTGAAATCCGGCGAGGACCAGGAAACGGTTAAGCCGGTCCCGGCCCTTCACGCGGGCTCGCTCATCCGCGGACCCCGCACTTGCGGACCCCTCATGGACGAACCTGGCGCGCGACCTGCTGCATCCGCTGCGCCACGGTGAGGATGCCCGCCGCGGCCAGCACCAGGACCGCGAGCTCGAGAGCACCGGGCACGCCGAACCCGGCCAACAGGGCCCCGAGCAAGACGATGAGCAACCGGTCCGCCCGGGCGATGATCCCGCCCTTGACAGCCACCCCGGACGCCTCGCCACGCGCCTTGACGTAGGAGGTGAGCTGCCCGGCCACGAGCGCGAGGACGGCAGCACTCACGCCCAGCAGGGAGTCTCCCCCGCCGGCAAACCAGATCACGATGGCGGCGAAGACGGCCCCGTCGACGACGCGATCCAAGGTGGAGTCCAAGAACGCCCCCCAGGCCGAGGACGAGTCGGAGAGCCGGGCCATCGTGCCGTCTATGGAATCGGAGACCACGGTGAGCCCGACGAGCACGGCCCCCTGCCACAGCCACCCCTGGGGGAAGCAGAGGAAGGCCAAGAGGACCGCCAGCGCCGTGCCGATCCAGGTGACGGCGTCGGCGGTGAGGCCGAAACCGAGCAGCTTGCGGGCGATGGGGGTAAGCAGCCCGCTCCAGGCGTCCCGGAAGCGCTCCAGCATTACTGCGGATCACCGGTTTCGGCGTCCGGGAACCTCTGACGCCACGCGTCGGCGACGAGCCTACGGGTGTCGGACAGCAACTGCGGGACGGGCTTGGTGCGGGCGATGATCGGCAGGAAGTTGGAATCGCCAGACCATCGCGGCACCAGGTGCTGGTGCAGATGGGCGGCGATACCCGCGCCGGCCACCGCCCCCTGGTTCATGCCCAGGTTGAACCCGTGCGGGTGGCTGACCGAGCGGATCACCGACATCGCCTGCTGGGTCATCGCGGCCAACTCGTGGGTTTCGGCCGTGCTCAGCTCGGTGTAATCCGAGACGTGGCGGTAGGGACACACCAGCACGTGGCCGGGCGAGTAGGGGTAGAGGTTGAGCACCGCGAAGCAGTCGGTCCCCCGCCGGACGATGAGCGAGGTCTCGTCGTCGGTGCGCGGTCCGACGCAGAACGGGCACTCGTGCTCGCCGGCGCCGGCGGGCTTACTCTCCCCGCCGATGTAGACCATCCGGTGCGGGGTCCACAACCGCTCGAAGCCGTCCTGTTCGCCCGCGAGCTTGTCGGCCGTCTCGCTGGAGTGCTCCGTCACGGCTAGACCTGCTGCCGATTCTCGATGGCCGAAACGATCTCGGCCACCGCGTCGTCGATCGGGACGCCGTTGTTCTGGGTGCCGTCGCGGTAGCGAAAGGAGACCGCACCCGCGTCGCGATCCTCTCCCCCGGCGATGAGGATGAACGGCACCTTGGATTTGGTCGCGGTCCGGATCTTCTTCTGCATCCGCTCATCGGAGTCGTCGATCTGCACCCGCACGCCGCGTTCGACGAGCAAGGTGGCGATCTCGTTCAGGTAGTCGTTGAACTCCCCGGCCACGGGAACGCCCACCACCTGGACGGGTGAGAGCCACGGCGGGAAGGCGCCGGCGTAGTGCTCGACGAGCACGCCGATGAACCGCTCGATGGAGCCGAACTTGGCCGAGTGGATCATCACCGGCTGCTGATGGCTGCCGTCGGAGGCGGTGTAGTGCAGCCCGAAGCGGGCCGGCATGTTGAAGTCGTACTGGATCGTCGACATCTGCCAGGTTCGGCCGATGGCGTCGCGCGCCTGCACCGAGATCTTCGGACCGTAGTAGGCGGCTCCGCCGGGGTCGGCGACGCATTCCACCCCGGACTCGTCCGCGCACTCCCGCAGGATCTGCGTGGCGGTGGCCCACTCCTCGTCGCTCCCGATGAATTTGTCGACGCGATCCTCATCGCGCGTGGAGAGCTCGAGGTAGTAGTCGTCCAGGCCGAAGTCCGAGAGCAGCCCGAGGACGAACTTGAGTAGGTGCTTGATCTCGTCGGCGGCCTGCTCGGGGGCGCAGTAGGAGTGCGAATCGTCCACGGTGATCGAGCGCACCCGGGTGAGCCCCTGCAGGACGCCGGACTTCTCGTTGCGGTAGACGGTGCCGAACTCGAAGAACCGTATCGGCAGCTCGCGATAAGACCGTCCGCGGCTCTTGAAGATGAGGTTGTGGATGGGGCAGTTCATGGCCTTGAGGCGGTAGGGCTGGCCGTCGTCGTCCATCGGGGGGAACATCCCGTCGGCGAAGTAGGGCAGGTGCCCCGAGGTGTAGAACAACCCCTCCTTGGAGATGTGCGGGGTGCCGACGTAGGAGAAGCCCTCCTCCAGGTGGCGCTGGCGAACGTAGTCCTCCATGACCCGCTTGATCACGCCCCCGTTGGGGTGGAAGACGGGCAGGCCGGCGCCGAGTTCTTCGGGGAACGAGTACAGGTCCAGCTCCGCGCCCAGCTTGCGGTGATCGCGCTTCGCCGCCTCGGCGAGCCGGTGCTTGTAGGCGGCGAGCTCGTCCTTGCTGGGCCAGGCGGTGCCGTAGATCCGCTGCAGCTGGTCGTTCTTTTGGTCCCCGCGCCAGTAGGCCGCCGACACGCGGGTCAACCCGTAGGCGGGGATGTAGCCGGTGTGGGGCACGTGCGGGCCGCGGCACAGGTCGAACCAGGCCACCGAGGCGTCGCGCCGGAGGTTGTCGTAGAGGGTGAGCTCACCGGCTCCCACCTCGACGCTCGAGCCGTCGTCGTCCGAGGCGTTGCCCTTGAGGCCGATCAGCTCCAGCTTGTACGGCTCGTCGGCCAGCTGCTCTCGTGCCTCGTCGTCGCCGACCACGCGGCGGCGGAAGCGCTGGCGCTCCTTGACGATCTGGGTCATCTTCTTCTCGGCGGCCTTGAGATCCTCGGGGGTGAACGGCTCTTCGACCGCGAAGTCGTAGTAGAACCCGTCGACGATCGGCGGCCCGATGCCGAGCTTGGCGTCGGGGTGCAGAGCCTGGATCGCCTGCGCCGCCACGTGGGCGGCCGAGTGGCGCAGGATCGCGAGCCCCTCTGGCTCGCCGTTGAACACCGGCTCGACGACGTCGCCGTCGCCGAGCTCTCGGGACAGGTCGTGGGTCTCCCCGTTCACCCGCATCGCGACGATGGTCCGCTCGGCACCGAACAGGTCCAACCCTGTCGTGGCCTGGTCGAACTCCCGCTGCTCCTCGTTGTGATCACGACGGACAACGACGTTGCTGGACACAGACTTGCCTTCCGATTGACGGCTTTGCTGGCGCGATTTCGCGCGGCCCCAACCCTACCGGGAAACGCTCCGCAACTGTTGGTCGATAATCCACCATCAGCCAAGGCACGAGAACGCCGGTGAGCGTGGCGATCCGGCCGACCGTCGGTCTGTTGGCGGATTATCGACCAGTTCGCCCCTGAGCACGAAGGCCGGCTCCCCGATGGGAACCGGCCCCGCGTGCAAGCGACGATAGTGGGCGATACTGGGATCGAACCAGTGACCTCTTCGGTGTGAACGAAGCGCGCTACCCCTGCGCCAATCGCCCGTGGAGTTGCGAGTACGAAGTTACCCGAAACTGCCGCCCCTGGAAAGTCGTGAGCGTAAGGTCAGGCC
>JBBSOW010000124.1:0-9265 GCA_038259365.1 Propionibacteriales bacterium | reverse complement strand
GCGATGCTCGCGCCCCGCCCGATTCCGCTGCTGCCCCCGATCACCAGACAGGCTCGGCCCTCGTGTTCGCGTTCCATTCCTCATCCTCCGAATAGGGCGACCGGCACTCCGTAGGTGTCGGTCTCGATCGTCCATTTGCTGCCGGCTAACGGCTGCGCTTCCAGGCTGCGCGCCCACAGGCGCCCGGCCGGAAGGTCGACCCAGCACAACCTGCCGGTCCGGGTGTCGAAGACCGGCCCCTCGCCCACGTCGGCTCGGGTCGCTACGGCGATCTCGACGTCCGTCACCGTTCCTCCCGGGTGGGAACACCCGCGGTCGGCGCACTCGGGTCGGACGGACCCCCGCCTCTGGGGGCTAGGTACTGCAGGTGGAACGGCGGCAGGGTCGCGATCACGGCCATCACTCCTAACGTCCTAGTATACTTTCGGCACGAAGGGGTTGGGGAATGCCTGAATTCGAGGGTCTCGTGGCCGTCGTTACCGGTGGCTCGTCGGGGATCGGCGCCGCCGTTGCCGGTCGCCTCGGCGACGCCGGCGCGGCGGTAGTGGTGCTGGACCTGAACGCCGGGCGCGGGGAGTCCGGGCACGTCGAGGTGGCGACGAACGTTGCCGACGACGACTCGGTGCGGGCGGCCATCGCGGCCGTGGCGGACCGGTTCGCCAGGATCGACATCCTCGTCAACAGCGCGGGCGTCGGAGCCCAGGGAGACGTGGGCGCCAACGCCGACGAGGAGTGGCACCGGGTGTGGGACGTCAACGTCGTCGGCATGGCCAGGGTCATTCGCGCCGCTCTGCCCTACCTCAGGGAGTCGCGGTCGGCGTCGGTGATCAACCTGTCCTCGGTGGCGGCGACCGCGGGGCTCCCGCAGCGCGTCCTGTACTCCGCGACCAAGGGCGCCGTGTTGGCGATGACCCGGGCGATGGCCGCCGACCACCTTCGCGAAGGCATCCGCTTCAACGCCGTCAACCCCGGTACGACGGACACGCCCTGGGTCGCCGGGCTGTTGGCGAAAGTAGCGGATCCGGGGGCCGAACGCGCCGCCCTCGAGGCGCGGCAGCCGCACGGCCGCCTCGTGACCCCCGACGAGGTTGCCGCCGCCGTCGCCTACCTGGCCAGCCCTGCCTCGGGCTCCACCACGGGCACCTCCATCGCCGTCGACGGGGGCATGCAGGAGCTGCGCCTCAGGGCCCAAGAATCGTGATCGTGCGGCTCAGATACGGTGGGCGGTCCGCTCGCACAGGGGTAGCCAATGACCGTCGCGCTGCCACTCCCACACGATGTCTTGGCGATCGCCGTCCTCACTGAACGTGTACGTGGCGCGCTCGGTATCCCCGGAAATCTTCCAGATGCGTCCCTCGACGGTCATCGTGTAATCGCGCGAGAATCCGTGATTTTCGACGGTGCGCACGAAGTACCGCTCGGCCTCGAGGTCCCAGCCCAGCACGGCCAACGTGTCGAAGGGGCCGTTGGCTCGCTCGTCCTGGACGACGAAGTAGCCGCCGGAGTGCCACCGCGCCGTGTGAATGCTGCGCCAGGTCGCGGTTTCTCCGCGGGGATTTTGCGGCGTCTGGCCGTCCCCGCCGTGGGTCCAGCCGTCGGCGTGCCAGTCGCCGATGAAGCAGGCCAGCAACTCGTGCGGCTCGGGAGTGGTGTTCGTCGCGCCCATGATGTCTCCTTCGGTGATTGCCTACGTCCTGGATAGACCCGCGGGCGCCGCCGAATTCATCGGTTCGTGATCGTCAGGCCGGCCAAGACGGCGGTGCCGGCACCCCACGTGCCAACCAAGGTGTGTTGCGCATCGACGCTCTCGCCCACGATCCGCACGAGGACCAGTGTGGCGGCGGGCGTACGGATCAGGGTCGTGTCGGCGTCATCGCGGCAACCCAGCACCGAACCGTCGGCCGGCGTTGGCGTCTCCAACCCTCCGCTGCCCTGCACCGTCATGCCGGGATCGAACGTCTCGCGCTGACCGTCGGTCTCGCAGTACTGATCGGCTCCGGCCTCACCCCTCGCGATCGCCCGCACGATGGCGGTGTTCCAGACGGGATCGCCGCACGCGTCATAGACCCAGCGGGTGCCGAGCACGGAGTGCTGCATCGTACCGATCAGATACTCCTGCGCGCCCTCGAGGGGCGCCGCTCGATAGGTGAGCGGTACGTGCACGATGGTGCCGGAATCGTCGGCCAAGAGCGCCGCTTCCATTCCCACCTCGCCGTCGGGGTCATCGAATCGGTACGACGCTATCGTCTGCACGGCACTGAGGCCGGCGGCCCACGAACGGCCCTTGAGGCAGGCCGCCCGCATCTGGTCCTTCGTCGGGCTTAGTTCCGCGCGATAGAGCAATGCCATGGACGGAACCTATCAGCCGTCTCGAGCCCGCCACCAGAAGCAAAACCGGCGGCGCAGGCTGATCAAACCGGTATCCGGCTGGCCCGTTGCTGAGCCATCGCTGCGGTGACCCCAGCCGTCCGGGCCTACTTGTCCTCGCGTGGCCAAATCGCTACCGCCACGAGTATTGCCGCCCATACCCCCAACGGGACAACCGGCCAGAAGAAGCCTGGCCCGGCGCCGATGGCCCGGACGCCCCACACGCCCGACAGGATGACCGCGCCTCCCAGCCACCACCGCCATTCCTGCAGCCACTCGCGAAGGTCCGAGTCGCGCTGTGCCCTCGCAACGGCCGGCCCGCTGGGTCCAGGAAGGTCGCTCGTTAACGTCGCCAGCTCGCCGACGTGCCGGGCCTCCCAGGCCCGGGAGAGCCGTAGCCCGTGCTCGTCGGCATCCAGCGATCCGTGGGCGAAGGCCTCCGCCAGGGTGCTGGCCGTGCGTTCGCGGTCCTCGTCGGTCGCCCTGACGAGGGGAACGGACTCATTGCTCAGGGGCTGCGGGTTCATCGAATGTGGGTCCATGGGATACGATCGTATCTCATGACGAGTGAAGCGCAAGAGGAGGCTGTGAAAGGGACCGATCCGCTGACCCCTGCGATACTGGCAGCGGTGCTCGACATCGTGGCCCGAGAGGGTTTCGAGGGGGCGACCATTCGCCGTGTCGCGGCCCGCGCTGGTTGCTCCGCGGGGGCGGTGCAAAAGCGCTTCGCGACCAGATCGCAGCTGCTGCGTGCAGCGTTCGAGCGCGTGGTCGCCAGCTCCGCGCAACGCATGGAGGCTGGCGATCGCGCGGGGCCGGAAACGCTCGTCGAACGCCAACGCCGGACCGCGCTGGAGACGTTGCCGCTGGACCCTGGCCGGCGAACGGAAGCGCTGGTGTGGACGTCCTACCTCCTCCGGGCCGCCGTCGACGACGCGTTGAGCGACCTGCCGCAATGGCTGGACGTCACGGTGCACGACCTCCTCGTCGACGAACTACAGGACGCCCAAGCGGCCGGAACTCTGCGGGTCGACGCGGAGCCACATGCGATCGCGGATGCCCTGGTCGCGCTCGCCGATGGCGTCGCTATCCGGATGCTCTACACCCATCCCGACCGCTACGACGCTCTGCTGGCCGCCCTCGACGCGGGCATTGAGGCGCTACTCCGGCGTTAGCGGTGTGCGGCCTCGGCCGTGCCGTGACCGACCGGCAGCACATCATTGAGCGCTTGGCCGGTGCTGGCATGTGCGGCGTCGAGCTCCCACTCCCGTGCGGGCCACGCTGTGGTCCACCGCAAGGGGCCGATCCGCATCCGTAGGGTGCGCTGAGTGGACGAGTCCGGCATAGGTGAACCCTAGGTCCCGGTCCAGTTCGTTGCTACGCTGTCGCACATGAGGGTTGGAGTGCGAGACTTGCGCAATGACACCGCTCGGGTACTCGACGCTGTCCGCGCCGGAGAACGAGTGACGCTTACCGTTCACGGCGAACCAATCGCCGACATCGTTCCGCACGGTGGGCGCACCCGGTGGCTGTCGGGAGAAACCATGCGCGACCAACTCACCCAGCGTGCCGCTGATCCTGGCCTGCGTGCCGAACTCGACGACCTGGCGGGCGAAACCCTGGCCGACCTGTGAGCATAGGTCTGCTGGACACAGGGATCTTCATTGCCCAAGAGATCAACCGTCCCTTGGGCCTACTGCCGGACCGGGTCGCGGTGTCGGTCATCACCCTTGGGGAGCTGGAGTTAGGCTTACTGGCAGCAGAGGACGACGAAGTCCGGGCCCGCCGGGCCGATACTCTCGCGCTGGCCCGGGAATCCGACCCCATACCGGTGAGTGAGGCCGTGATGACGGCGTGGGCGCGGCTGGTTACCGACTGTCGCCGTGCTGGGATTCAACGAACCGTCCGCCTAGCCGACGCCATGATCGCCGCTACGGCCATCGCACACGGACTCCCCGTGGTTTCTCAGGACGCAGACTTCGACACGATGGCCCAAGCGCATCCGTCATTGCGCGTGCTCCGGGTCTGAAGGCGTAAGCGTCTGGCACCTGCTCGACGCGCGAGCGGCCGGGGCTACGATCTGCGCGTCGGAGGCCGCTCGCCAGGTGGCGGCTGATCAGCAGACCGAGCAGTGGCGGGACCTGATGGAGCCAGCCCGTCGCGCGACCCGACGACTGGTCGATGCCGGGAGAGTAGAAATCACTCAAGCGGGCCACGTGGTGGCCCCTTCCACGGCCAAGGGGCCGATCCGCATTCGTAGGGTGCCTTAGCCGCTCACCGCGAGCCAATCGCCGACATCGTTCGCACGACGAGCGCTACTATCACGTTCCCGCGGGAACGCCGAGCCAGAACTTGAACTCGTGGGTGTGACGAGAGCGACTCCCATACCGTGGCGGTATGATGCGGTCATGTCTGTGCAAATGACCATCCGAGTGGACGAAGACCTGGCCGCCTTCATCGACCAGGCCACTAAAGCTGGCGAGGGCAGCCGCGCCGACGTGATCAACCGCGCGATCAAGCGCGAGATTCGCCGGCGCGCCGCAGAAGAGGACGCCCGGATCTATGCCTCCAGCACGGATGTCGACCTGGAGTCCGATGCGTACGGACTTTGGGCCACGCGCAATGCGGGCCAAGCGTGGACCGAGCTGGAATGAGGCATCCGATCTGGTTGGCTCGGCTCGACAAGACCCGTCCGGTATTGGTGTTGACGCGTGAGGAGGTGAGGGCCGTTCGCCAGCTGGTCACGGTCGCGCCGATCACCAGCACAGCACGCGGCCTGCGCAGCGAGGTGATCGTTGGGCAACGCAACGGGGTTGAGCACGAGCCGGTCGTCAATCTGGATTCCATCGCCACCGTCTCCAGAGACGTGCTGATACGCCCTATCGGTGCCCTGCTGGCCGAGCAGGAACGCGACTTGACTCGAGCCTTCCACGAAGCGTTCGACCTGGAGGACTGAGGGTTGTCAGCGTGACTCCACGATCTCCGACTCGGCCGGCATCCAGAAGTCGGAATCGGACGCGCGGGGCTCGGATCCGGGACGTCGAAACGTCATCGGTAGCCCGCGGGCCGTCTCCCAATCGATCGAATCGGTCACCTGAACGTGCACGTGGGGCTGGGTGCTGTTCCCGGAGTTTCCACACTCACCGATAGGCGTACCGACCTCGACCTGATCCCCCGGCCCGACGCTGACCGAGCCCCGGCGTAGATGGGCGAGCAGGACGAAGGGTCCCGAGCCCGACAATGCGATGACCACGTGATTACCGGCGATGGCGCCGGCACCCTGACGGGCGCGGCCGGCCTGGCCGAGGGCGTAGGCGAGCAGGTGCAGTTGGGAACGGCGAGCCTCATGATCGTTCTCCCCGTCGTGAGCGATCACCACGGTGCCAGTGACGGGGGCGAGAACGGGCTGGCCGAAGCCCACGAAGTCCTCCGGCGGCTCGACGAAGAACAGGGCCCGCCACCCGAACGGTGCCGATCGGCCAGCCGCGTCGACGGGAATGAAGTCGATGGCGTAGGTCGTGCCGAAGGCGTGGCTGCCATGGCTAGGCACCCGGCGGGCCGGGCTGTTCCGGGCCCGCCAGGACCCTCGGAAGGGCAGCTCTAACCGCACCCTGTCCTGACCCACAGAAGCCCTCCTTGCTGAGCGTTGCTTCACCATCCGAGTCAGCTGCGGGCCCCGACCGAAGTTGAAAGCTAGCGAGCCAGCGCCACCCGCTCCTTGCGCCCGATGAGGAACGCCATGAGGCAACCCGCGAGGGCGCCGAAGAGATGGCCCTGCCAGCTGATGTAGGGGTTGGTGGGCAGGACGCCCCAGACGATGCCGCCGTAGACCAGGAAGACACCGATGGCGACGGCGATGGCCGCGGCCCTCCGGGCGACGAACCCGTAGACGAGCAGGAAGCCGAGGTAGCCATAGACCAGGCCGCTGGCGCCCAAGTGCACCGTGTTGGGGGCGCCGAAAAGCCACACCGCGAGCCCGCCGAGGACGACGACCCCGAGGGTGACCGACCAGAACCGCCGCGTGATGAGCGCGGTGGCGATGCCCAGCACGACGAACGTGCCCGTATTGGCGATCAGGTGGCCGAGCCCCACGTGCAGGAACGGGGCGGCGAGGATGCCCGGCAAGGACTCCAGATCGCGGGGGTGGATCCCGAACTTGTCCAGGAAACCGTTGAGCACGACGTCGACGAGTTCGCTCACCCACATCAGCACCGTCATGACGATGACGGGGACGATGCGCGGCACGAGCCCGCTAGAACTGCCTGTTCCCGTCCGGGCGAGCGATTGACTCATGTATCGAGAGTAGTCAGCCCGAACAAGGCGGGCGCCACCTCGGGCCCGGCGCCCCTAAACCTCCAACATCGCCGACTGCAGCCAGGCCACTGGGAAACCCATGCCCTCGACGACGGGGATGATGTTCTCGCGCAGCTCGCCGCACAGCTCGTTGATCTGCGCGGTGACGGCCTTGGCGCGGTTGCCCGTCATCCGGTTGTGGGCCTGCAGCCAGGAGCCGTCGGCCTCGATGACGCTGAGCGCGTAGAGGTCGCACAGCTTGTTGAGCGTCGCGGTGGCGTCGGAATCGGTGCAGGCGTCGATCCCGGCGATGAAGGACTCCAACAGCATCCGGTCCATGTGCGCCTGGGCGGCGTGCAGGAGATGATCCTGGGTGGCGTTGACGGCATCGAAGCCCGCGCCCTCGCCTGCGCTGCGCATCCGGGCGGCCAGCGTCTCGAGCAGGTGACGCTCGCGATCCTGGAACAACGACAGGTGCCAGCCGCGATCGAGCAGCGTGTCGTCCTCGGAGCGGCGCGAGGCGGTGGCGATCAGCCGATCGAACAGCCCGCGCGCCGACGAGCGCTCCAGGACCATGCCGCCGAAGGAGCGGGCCGCGAAGCCGATCATCTCGGCCATGTCGAGACCTCCGAACATCTCCTTGTACGAGCTGAGCAGCCCCTTGGCCACGAGCTGCATCAGCACGGTGTTGTCGCCCTCGAAGGTGGCGAACACGTCGGCGTCGGCGCGCAGGACGGTGAGCCCGTTCTCGGCCATGTAACCGGCGCCACCGCAGGCCTCGCGACACATCTGGATGGTGTCGTTGGCGAACCGGGTCGAGACCGCCTTGAGCCCGGCCGCTCGAGTCTCCAGCTCGCGCTGCGCCACGTGATCCAACTCGGCGCTCTCGTGCAGCTCCTGCAGGCGCTCGGTGATGTCGTTCTGGGCGAACTGCAGCGCGTAGGCGTGAGCGATCGCCGGGATGAGCTTGCGCTGGTGGGCCAGGTAGTCCAGCAGCAGCACCTCCTCGGAGCGATCGGGGGCGGAGAATTGACGACGCTGGACGGCGTACCGGGTAGCGATGGACAGCGCCCGACGCCCGGCGGCGGCGCCGCCGGCGGCGATGCTGATGCGTCCGCGGACCAGGGTGCCGAGCATCGTGAAGAAGCGTCGGTTCGGGTTGTCGATCTCGCTGGAGTACTGACCGTCTTCGGTGATGCCGCCGTAGCGGCTCAACAGCATCTCGCGGGGGATCCGGACCGAATCGAAGTGCAGGGTGCCGTTGTCGACCCCGGCGAGGCCGCCCTTGACGCCGTTGTCGCCGGTGGTGACCCCGGGCAGGGTGACGCCCTTGGCCGAACGCAGCGGCACCATGGCGGCGTGCACCCCGTGCAGCTTGCCGGCCACGTTGAGCTGACCGAAGACGACGGCCATCTCGGCGTCCTCGGCGGCCGAGCCGATGTAGGTCTTGGTGGCGCTGTCGGTGGGGGAGTCGACGACGATCTCGTCGGTCCTCGCGTCGTAGGTGAGCGTGGTCTGCAGGCTGGAGACGTCGCTGCCGTGGCCCTTTTCGGTCATCGCGAAGCAGCCGGGAAGCTTCATCGAGACGATGTCGGCCAGGTACAACTCATGATGATAATGGGTCCCGAGGCTGTGCACGGCGCCCCCGAACAACCCGAAGTGCACGCCGCTCTTGATGGTGACCGAGAGGTCGCCGTGGGCGGTCATCTCGAAGTCGACGACCGAGCGGCCGACGTCGTCGAGGCCGCCGTAGGCGACGGGGAAGCCGCTGCCGGCGAGGCCGAGCTTGGAGTACCTTTGCACCGTCTTCCGGGTCCACTTGCGGGCCTGGGCCATGGTCTGAGTGGGGTCGCGCACCATCATCTCGGGCTCCAGCGTGGCGCGGGCGATGCGCCGGACCTCGTCGTAGCGGCCGCCGGTGGCCGTGCGCAGGCTTTCGCCGAGCGGGCTGAGGTCCTCGGTGGTCGACACCGTGGTCGCCTCGGAGCCGGCCGCCGAGGGCAGCTGGAAATCCTCCGAGGCGATGGACCGGGTGCCGGGCGAGCTCAGAGTGGTCATGACTTGTCCTGTTCGGTAGTGATGGCGAAATCGCCTGCGAGAGCCGGTTGGATGAGGCTCACGACGGTGTCGGTGAGGGCGGCGACGGTGACGGGCGTGCCGTCGGTGAGCCACTGATCGGCGGCGGCCTGCACCATGCCGACGATGCCGTGGCCCCATACTCGGGCGGTGGCGACGGGAAGTCTGAGCTCGCGGCCGGTGAGGATGTCGGCGATGCGGTTGCCGATCTGCCCGGTGAGCTGGCGCACCGGATCCGCACCGGCATTGGAGGCCTCGAGTTCGGTGGGGCGGGCCATCACGAAGCGGTAGATGTCGGGGTCTCGCTCCACCAACGTGAGGTAGGCGCGCACCATGCCGGCGATCTGATCGCGCGGGGAGGTTTCATCGAGCGGAGAGAGCCGTCCGGCGGCCTCGGAGAGGTCGGTGAGGATGAGCTGGTCCACGGCCGCGACGGTGGCGCGGTACACCCCGCAGCGGTCCCCGAGGTGGCGGTACAGCACCGTCTTGGACGTGTTGGCGACGGCGGCGATCTCGTCCATGCCGACAG
>JBBSOW010000123.1:0-9278 GCA_038259365.1 Propionibacteriales bacterium | reverse complement strand
GCCGAGATCGGGCAGTCGGCGCCCACCATCGACAACCTGTTGAGCGCCAACCTCGTCCGCACCATCGCCCTGAGCGTCGCAACCGCCCTCCTGGTGCGCCTCACCTACGCCCACACCCAAACCACCCAGTGAGGTCGCCTCGTGTCGAACGGCATTGTCAGCATCGCCATGGAAGAGCACATCCCCGCCGGTGTCCTGGGGCCGGAGCCGCTCACCATGAGCGTCAGCGCCTTTCTGGTTCCGCACGACTCGGGGCTTGTCCTCGTCGACACCGGCTTGGAGGGGACCGGGAGAGCGATCGATGCGGCCCTCGGGAACGCCGGGGCCGACTGGCCCGACGTGTCGCATATCGTGCTTACCCACGGCCACCCCGACCACATCGGAGCCCTTGGCCACGCTCGAGAATCGGCGCCGAGGGCCGTCGTCTTGGCGAACCCCCTCGAGGGGATCGACGGCGCTGGACCGCTGACCGATGGTGAGATCGTCGGGGGTCTCAGGGCGATCGCGACACCGGGTCACACCCCAGGACACCTGAGCCTGTTCGACGAGGCCCGCGAGCTACTACTCGTCGGCGATAGCCTCGGCGTCGTCGAGGGGGAGTTGGTGAGGGCGCCTGCTCGGTTCACCTCCGATGCCGCCCAAGCCGAGACGTCATTGCACCGCCTCCTAGAACGGCGCGGCGCACGGATACTGTTCAGCCACGGCCACGAGATCGACCACCCATGGGAAGCCCTCGACCACCTACTCGTGCGCGATTAACGCCTCAGCGGGGGCCAGTTCGGTTTGGGCCAAGGCACGGCCAAGCCCGCCAGGCTAGCCCTTGACCGCGTTGGCCAGTGCGTCGGCGCGGTCGGTGCGCTCCCAGGTCAGGTCGGGCAGTTCGCGCCCGAAGTGGCCGTAGGCGGCGGTTTGGGCGTAGATGGGCCGCAGTAGGTCCAGGTCGTGGACGATGGCGCCCGGACGCAGGTCGAACGTGGCCAGGACCGCGTCCTCGATCTGCGTTGTCGGCACCTTCTCGGTGCCGAAGCAGTCCAGGTAGAACCCGACCGGGTGGGCCTTGCCGATGGCGTACGCCACCTGGACCTCGCACTTGTCCGCGAGTCCGGCGGCGACGACGTTCTTGGCGACCCAACGCATGGCGTAGGAGGCCGAGCGGTCCACCTTGGAGGGATCCTTGCCCGACATCGCCCCACCACCGTGGCGGGCGGCGCCGCCGTAGGTGTCGACGATGATCTTGCGGCCCGTCAGCCCCGCGTCGCCCATGGGCCCACCGATGACGAACTGCCCCGTCGGGTTGACCAGCAACCGCACGTCTTCGTGAGCGAGGTCGTAGCGCTCCAAGACCGGGTCGATGATGTGGCGCTGCACGTCGGGAGTGAGCAGGTTCGCCAGGTGGATGTCGGCGGCGTGTTGGGTCGAGAGCACCACGGTGTCCAACCCGACCGGCACGCCGTCCCGGTATTCCACCGTCACCTGGGTCTTGCCGTCGGGGCGCAGGTAGGCCATCGTGGCGTCCTTGCGCACCTGCGTCAACCGCTCGCTGAGCCGGTGAGCCAGATCGATCGGCAGCGGCATCAGCGTCGGGGTCTCGTTGCAGGCATAGCCGAACATCAGCCCCTGATCGCCCGCGCCCTGACGGTCGTAGGCGTCCTCGGAGTCTCCGGCCCGGTTCTCGTAGGCCGAGTCGACGCCTTGGGCGATGTCGGGAGATTGCGAACCGATGGCGATGGAGACTCCACAGGAGTTACCGTCGAAGCCCTTGGCCGAGGAGTCGTAGCCGATGGCCAAGATCTTCTCCCGCACGATGTTGCGGATGTCGGCGTAGGCCTCGGTGGTGACCTCACCGGCCACCATGACGAGTCCGGTCGTGACCATCGTCTCCACGGCGACGCGGGAGTACCGATCCTGGCGGAGCAGCTCATCGAGGATCGCGTCGCTGATCTGATCGGCGATCTTGTCCGGATGTCCCTCGGTCACCGATTCGGAGGTGAACAGCCTGCGGGTCATCGGGGGCTCCTATCTCGCCGGGCCGCCGGGTTACCCGGGGCCGTGGCAGGGTTGACGTGCTATCGGGTGCTACTGGACCTATCGAGTGTTACTGGGCGTGGCGCGCAGACGCGGTCCAGCTCGGTGGATTCGAGCCTCCCCAGTCTTGCCTGTCCGCGGCCGAGATCCACAGCGTCTCAAGCTCGCTGACGATGTGCTGAGCCACGACCGCCTTGGAACCGTGGTGCGAGACCGGCCGAGCGGGCTCGGCCGCGTCGAGGACGTACACGGCTGTGTCTTGTGAGCCGAACAGCGCGCCGCCTCTGACGTCGTTGACCACGAGCAGATCGCAGCCCTTACGGGCCAGCTTGGCCCGTCCGAGCGCCAACAGCTCGGTCTCGTCCTCGGCGGTCTCGGCGGCGAAACCCACGATCAGCTGACCCGGGCGCCTGCTCTCGACGAGGCCAGCCAGCACGTCGGTGGTCTGCACCAGCTCGAGAGCGAGCCCATCGGTGGATTGTTTCGACAGCTTGCCCGGCGACACCGACGCCGGGGCGTAATCGGCGACCGCCGCGGCCATGATCACCGCGTCGAACTCGGGCGCCAGGCGCGTCATGGCCTCGTGCAGTTCGCGGGCGGATCTGACCATGACGACGTCAACCCCGCTCGGCGGCGGATGCTCGACGTGGGCCAGCACGAGGCTCACCTGGGCGCCCCGCAGTCGTGCCGCGCGGGCCAGCGCGATGCCCATCAGCCCCGAGGAGGAGTTTCCGAGAAAGCGCACGGGATCGAGATGCTCGCGGGTGCCACCGGCGCTGACGAGTACCGACCTGCCCTGGAGATCCTGCCGGCTGGCGGCTCGGGCCAGAGCCGGCTCGGCGAGCAGCAGCGCGCCCACGTCGGCGATCTCGGCCGCTTCGGGCAGCCGACCGGGTCCCGAATCGGCTCCGGTCAGGCGCCCTCGCGCCGGATCGAGGACGACGACTCCGCGCGAGCGCAACGTCGCCACCGAGGCCCGGGTCGCCGCGTGTTCCCACATCTCGGTGTGCATGGCGGGGCACATCAGCACCGGACAGGAGGCGGTGAGCAGCACGTTGGTCAACAGGTCGTCGGCGCGCCCGGCGGCCGCCCGGGCCAACAGGTCCGCGGTCGCCGGGGCGATCACGACGAGATCGGCGCGTTGGCCGATGGCGACGTGGGGGACGTGCTCGGCCTCGGTCCAGACGTCGGTGAAGACCGGCTGTCCAGACAACGCCTCCCACGTGGTTGTACCGACGAAGGACAGGGCAGCCTCGGTGGGCACGACGCGAACCTCGTGCTCGGACGCGCGTAGCCGCCGCAGGACCTCGCAGGCCTTGTAGGCGGCGATGCCGCCGGCGACCCCCAGCACGACGTTGCTCACCCGATGCCCTCGGCGTCTATCGACACAGATCTAGACAACGACGCGATCAGGCGATGGTGTTGCCGTCGTCGCCCAGACCCTCGAAGCTCTGGCCGAAGCCGTCGATGTCCTCACCGGGGGCCGGTGCGGCGTCGGGGTCGATCTCGTGCATCTGCAGGACGCCGGCGTTGACCTCGCGCAAAGCGATGGACAGCGGCTTCTCCTGGACCGCGGTCTCAACCAGCGGGCCCACGTTCTCCAGCAGGCCCTCGCCCAGTTGGGAGTAGTAGGCGTTGATCTGGCGTGCGCGCTTGGCGGCGAACAACACCAACTGGTACTTCGAATCGACCTGGGTGAGCAGCTCATCGATCGGAGGGTTGGTGATTCCCCCGGGGCCCGTCTGGATTCCCGACACGGTGTTGTTAGACAAAATTAGCCTTAGGTTTGGTATTGGCGCACCGGCGAGGATGCCCGGCGCGATCAAAGACCAAGCAAGCCTACCAAGTCATCGCTGGCTTGGCCTATTTCCCCGTTGACGATGGTGTGGTCGAACTCCGGCTGGCTGGCCAGCTCCGCCCTCGCCGTCACCAGCCGCCGCTCGCGTTCCTCGGCGTTCTCGGTGCCGCGTCCGACGAGCCGGTTGACCAGTTCGTCCCAGCTCGGTGGCGCGAGAAAGATAAAGGTGGCCTCCGGCATGGAGGCGCGCACCTGGCGTGCCCCCTGCAGGTCGATCTCCAGTACCACCCGACGCCCCGCCTCGACGGCTAGCCGAACCGGCTCGCGCGGGGTCCCGTAGCGATACCGACCGTGTACGACCGCCCACTCCAACAGCCCGTCTCCTGCGATGAGCTCGTCGAACTCGGCGTCGGTGAGGAAGTAGTAGTGCAGCCCGTCGATCTCGCCCCTGCGCGCGGGCCGGGTGGTCGCCGACACCGAGATGACGACATCGGGGCGCAGACGGCGCAGCCGGGTGACGACGGTCCCCTTCCCCACCGCGGTGGGGCCCGAAACGACGAACACCTGCCCCGGGCCTCTGCCCGGTTCGGACGGGGAGAGCATCACAGAGTCCTGCTTGCTCACTCGAAGTCCGTCAACAGGCCGTGGATCTGGTGTGGCCCGAGGCCTCGCAGCCGCCGGTTTTCGGCGATGTCGTACTTCTCCATGGTGTTTCGGGCCTTGACCTGGCCAACCCGGGGCAAGGACTTGAGGAGATCGACCACCTTGATGTGCGCGACGATGTCGTCGCTCATCGATAGCTCGATTACCTGGCGCAACGTGGAGTGTCCCTGCTTGACGGCCGCCTTCACCTCGGCGCGGTGGCGGCGGGCCGCGGTGGCCCGCTCGCGGGCGTTGCGAAGCTGATCCTCAGACAATGCGGGCGGAGTGCCGCGCTTCGCGGGCTGCGGGCTGCGGTTCGCCGGTGCGTCGGTTTGCATGTCCATCCTTGGGGCTTCTAGATCGAGCACGTGCGGTCGCGTGGGCACCGCCACGGGGTATGGCGTCAACTTACCCAATGTTGGCGGCTAATCCAGCCCGGCGGCGGCCAGCTCCTCGCGCAGGCGCTCGGCTTCGGCCCGGACCTTCGTCTCCTCGGGACCCGCCGCCATGATGGCCCGGCTGCTGGTGGGCAGCAGGATTCCTCGATACCCGGCGAACCGGCGAGCCAGATCAGCCGGTGTGGCGCCTTGCGCGCCCAGGCCGGGAACCAACACCGGGCCGGTGAAACCGCTCAGATCCACGCCAAGGTCCTCGTGGGTGCCGCCGACGACGAGGCCGACGTAACCTGTTCTGGCCGAACGCGAGCCTGCGGCGGCGTTGGCCCGCGCGGCCTGCTCGACCACATCCTGGGCGACCGAGCGGTCCCCCAGCTTGGCGGCCTGCAGGCCCGTGCCTTCGGGATTGCTGGTTCGGGCCAACACGAACACCCCTCGGCCGTGCTCCTGGGCGAGCGTCAGCGCCGGCGTCAGCGAGCCGAAGCCGAGGTAGGGGCTCAGCGTGATGGCGTCCGCGCGCAGCGGGGAGTCCGGGTGTAGATAGGCGTGCGCATAGGCCGCCATGGTCGAGGACAGGTCACCGCGCTTGACATCGAGCAGGGAGAGCACGCCGCCCTCGCGCAGATCCTCGAGAACCCGTTCCAACACGGCCACCCCGGCGGAGCCGAAGGCCTCGAAGAACGCCGACTGCGGCTTGGCCACCGCGACGCTGCCCGCCAGGGCCGCCGCCATCGTCCGGGCGCAGGTTTCCAGCCCGCGGACGTCGGCGGCGAGACCCCAGGCGGCGAGCATGCTCGGGTGGGGGTCGATCCCCACGCACAACCGACCCGAGCGCGCGACCGCCGAGCTCAGCCGGGCGCCGAAATTGCTCGGGTCAGACATCGGTTTCCCTCCTATTGCCCTGGGCGGAGTCGTGTTCGCCCACCCGCTCGGCGTGCGCCCGGTTGATGCCCGAGACGAGCGCGGTGCCGCGATAGACGAAGCCGGTGTAGAGCTGCACGGTCCTCGCGCCCGCCTCGAGCATCGCGAGCGCGTCGCCGGGGGTGGCGATGCCGCCTACCCCGATCACCGGGAGGTCCTGGTTCGAGCTCAGGTAGCGCACGACCTCCAAGGCCCGGGCCCGCAGCGGGCCACCCGACAGGCCACCCGCCTCGTGGGCGGCACCCGCGTCGGCGCTCGAGGCATCGGCGACATCGATCCCGTCGCGCGAAAGCGTGGTGTTGGTGGCGACCAGGCCCGACGCCCCGGCGTCCGCGCAGACGTCGATGACGTCATCGAGGGCGGAGTTCGTCAGGTCCGGCGCCACCTTCACCACGATCGGCAACGGTGCGGCGCCGTCGTCGGCGGCCAGCTCGGCGGCGATCGCCGTCATGGCCCCCAACAGGTCGCCCAGCAGCGATCGGTCCTGCAGCTCCCGCAGCCCCGGGGTGTTGGGGCTGGAGACGTTGACGGCCAGGTAATCGGCGTGCGGGGCCAGCGCGCGCATCGACGCGACGTAGTCGTCGACGGCCTCGGCCACGGGTACCGCCTTGGACTTGCCCAGCGACAACCCGATGGGGATGCCGGCGGCGTTGTTGCCCCGCCAGATCCCCTGCCGGGACAGGGAGGCGGCGACCGCTGGGGCGCCGACATTGTTGAACCCCATGCGGTTGATCAGCGCCGCCGAGGCCGGCAGCCGGAACAACCGCGGTCGCTCGCTTCCCGGTTGGGCGAGCGCGGTCACGGTGCCCAGCTCGACGAAACCAAAGCCCATCGCGGCCCACGCCTTGGCGGCGACGGCGTTCTTGTCCATCCCAGCGGCCAGGCCGACAGGCCCGCGGAACCGCAGCCCGGCGAACTCGACCGGCTCGCTGGGCGAGCCCAGCAGTCTGGCGGCGGCCGCGAGCCACATCGGGTTCGCGGCAATGCGGGCCAGGCCGGCGATCATGGCCTCGTGGACGCGTTCGGGATCCCCGCCGTGGCTGAGGAACAGCAGCGGCCGCAGCGCCCTGGCGTAGCCCAGGTCTTGGATCGGGAGCGGGATCACGACCGGGCGGGGGTCAGCAGATCGTGCCAGCTCTGCAGGGAGCGGACGCCGACGTCGCCTTGGCGGACCGCCTCGATGCCCTGCACGGCGGCGCCGAGCCCCTGCACGGTGGTGACGCACGGGATATTGACCCGCACCGCCGCGGTGCGGATCTCCCAGCCGTCGTTGCGTGGCGAGCCGCCGGTGGAGATGCCGTGCGGGGTGTTGAAGACCAGATCTATCTCGCCGTCCAAGATGGCCTGCACGATGGTCTTCTCCCCGTTCGGCCCCGGACCCTCGCCGTGTTTGCGCACTTCGGTGACCGGCACCCCGTTTCGGCGCAGCACCGAGGCGGTGCCGGCGGTGGCGAGGACCTCGAAGCCCATGTCGGAGAGCCGCTTCACCGGGAAGACGACGTTGCGCTTGTCGCGGTTGGCCACCGAGACGAAGACTCGACCCTCGCGCGGTAGCCAGCCGAAAGAGGCCGATTGGCTCTTGGCGAAGGCGGTGCCGAAGTTCTTGTCCAACCCCATCACCTCGCCGGTGGATTTCATCTCCGGTCCGAGCATCGTGTCGATGAAGGTGCCATCGGGGGTCCGGAACCGGTTGAAGGGCATCACGGCCTCCTTGATCGCGATGGGCGCGTCGGCCGCCACGTCGGCGCCGTCTCCGCTGCGGCGTAACACCCCGGCGGCGCGCAACTGCTCGATGCTGGCTCCCAGCATGATTCGGGCCGCCGCCTTGGCCAGCGAGGTGTTGGTGGCCTTGGACACGAACGGCACGGTGCGTGAGGCCCGCGGGTTGGCCTCCAGCACGTAGAGAGTGTCGGACGCAAGCGCGAACTGAATGTTGATCAACCCGATCACCCCGACGCCCGCGGCGACGGCCTCGGTAGAGGTGCGAATCTTCTCGATGACCTCCGAGCCCAGCGTCACCGGCGGCAGCGAGCACGCCGAATCACCGGAATGGATGCCGGCCTCCTCGATGTGTTCCATCACCCCGCCGAGGTAGAGTTCGGTGCCGTCGTAGAGCGCGTCGACGTCGATCTCGATGGCGTCGTCGAGGAACCGATCGACCAACACCGGATGGGCCGGAGACACCTCGGTCGCCCGCTCGATGTAGGAGGCGAGGCTCTCTTCGTCGTAGACGATCTCCATGCCGCGCCCGCCGAGCACGTAGGAGGGCCGTACCAGGACCGGGTAGCCGATCTCGGCGGCGATCTTGTGGGCCTGCGCAAAGCTGCGCGCCAGTCCGTGCTTGGGGGCCGGCAGCCCGGCCGCGGCGAGCACGCGCCCGAATGCCCCCCGCTCCTCGGCCAGGTGGATGGCCTCGGGTGAGGTGCCGACGATGGGCACCCCGGCGTCCTTGAGTTCCTGCGCCAGCCCGAGCGGGGTTTGGCCGCCCAGCTGCACGATGACGCCGGCGATGGGGCCGGCCTGGCGCTCGGCGTGGACGACCTCGAGCACGTCTTCGAGCGTGAGCGGCTCGAAGTAGAGCCGATCGGAGGTGTCGTAGTCGGTGGAGACGGTCTCGGGGTTGCAGTTGATCATGACCGTCTCGAAGCCGGGGCCGTCGACGCCGGGGTTACTTGGCTCGCAGGCCGAGAGGGCCATGGAGGCGTGCACGCAGGAGTAGTCGAACTCGATGCCCTGGCCGATGCGGTTGGGCCCGCTGCCCAAGATCAAGACCGCGGGACGGGTGCGCGGCACCACCTCGGTCTCCTCGTCGTAGGAGGAGTAGTGATACGGGGTGCTGGCGGCGAACTCGGCGGCGCAGGTGTCGACGGTCTTGAACACCGGGCGCAGGCCCAGCGCCCAACGCAGTCCGCGGACGACCTCGCTCGGCATGCCGCCGCGGAGCTGGCCGATCTGATCGTCGGAAAAACCGTGGCGCTTGGCCTTCAGCAGGACCGCGCGGTCCAGCTCGACGGCGCCCCGGACCTCTAGGGCCACCTCGTGCTGCAACACGAGTTGATCGACGAACCAGGGATCGATCTTGGTGGCCGCGTGGATCTGCTCGGCGCTCGCCCCCGCCACCAGGGCGGAGAAGATCAACTGTAACCGGCCATCGTGAGGCCGCGCCATCTCCGTGAGCAGCTGATCAACGGGGCGATCGACCTCGGCGGCCCAGTTGAAGCGAGCCTTGGGATCCTCCAGGCTGCGCAGCGCCTTACCGAAGGCCTCGGTGAAGTTGCGCCCGATCGCCATGGCCTCCCCCACGCTTTTCATGTGCGTGGTCAGCGTGCCGTCGGCCCCGGGGAACTTCTCGAAGGCGAACCGCGGCACCTTGACCACGACGTAGTCCAGGCTCGGCTCGAACGCGGCCTTCGTCCCGTGGCGGGATGTGGTTTCTGTTTTGTCGTTGGGGGGGATTCCGGGGGGGTTTACCCCCACGGATGTGGTTTCTGTTTTGT
>JBBSOW010000122.1:0-9340 GCA_038259365.1 Propionibacteriales bacterium | reverse complement strand
TCCCGAGCACGAACCGGGCGAGCTGGAACTCGCCGTCGATCTGGGGTGGGAGGATCACTCGGCGGGTTTTCAGTCCGAGGCGCTCGTCTTCGACGAGACCGGCAGGATCGTCAAGGCGCTCAACCCGCGCAACGCTTGGCTGCCCGTGTCGGACGGACCCGGTCCGCTGAACTATTACGTCGAGGCCGCCGCCAACCCGTTGATCCTGGGCGTGCCGCCGTTCTTTCCCACGGCCGATGGGGACAAGGACACCGCCTCGACAACCCCGATCTACACGTTGCGCCAGGCCGACCTGGTGCGGCGCAACGTCGAGGTGGTCGGCCTCGCCGACGACATCGAGGTGCTGCACGGCATCGCCACCCACCTCCCGGCGGACTCCCCCCGCCGGTGGCGGCTCACGATGGCCCTGCAGGACGCCCTCGACGCGCTGGACACCAACGACGTGGTCGGCACGGCGACGCCGGCTCGGCGGGCGCTCGCGTCAGCCCTCAACACGCCCGCCGATCACGACGCCTTCGCGCTGACGGCGGTGGGGCACTCCCACATCGATTCGGCCTGGCTGTGGCCGGTGCGCGAAACCCGCCGCAAGGTGGCGCGCACGATGTCGAACGTCGTCGCACTGCTCGAACACGGCGCGGGCCTGATCTTCTCCCTGCCCGCCGCCCAGCACGTCGCCTGGCTGAAGGAGGACTATCCCGAGCTGTTCGAGCGGCTCAAGGGGTGGGTCGCGAGAGGCAAGATCGTCCCGGTCGGCGGCATGTGGGTGGAGCCCGACGGGGTACTGCCCGGTGGGGAGGCGATGTGTCGCCAGTTCTTGTGGGGGCAGCGCTTCTTCGAGGCCGAGTTCGACGTCCGCTGCCGGGGCATGTGGCTGCCCGATTCGTTCGGCTACAGCGGCGCGTTGCCGCAGATCGCCGTCCAGGCGGGGGTGGAGTGGTTCCTGACCCAAAAGCTGTCGTGGAACCAGGTCGATTCCTTTCCCCACCACAGCTTCGAGTGGGAGGGCATCGACGGCACGAGGCTGTTCACCCACTTTCCCGCCGTTGACACCTACAACAGCGAACTGACCGCCCCCGAGCTGCGGCACGCCGAGACCACGTTCAAGGACAAGGGGCGCGCGGCCTCCTCGCTCGTCCCGTTCGGTTACGGCGACGGCGGCGGCGGGCCCACCCGGGAGATGGTGGCCCGGCTCGATCGGCTCGGCGATCTGGCCGGGGCGCCGAGGGTGCGGACGGGCACGCCGGACGACTTCTTCGCGGCGGCCAAGGCCGAGTACGCCGACCCGCCGGTGTGGGTCGGCGAGCTCTACCTGGAGAAGCATCGGGGCACGTTCACGAGCCAGCACGGCACCAAGGCCGGCAACCGCCGCAACGAGCATTTGCTGCGCGAGGCCGAGCTGTGGTGGAGCACCTGTGCGGCGCGCGGTCTCGGCGAATATCCGTGGGAGGCGCTCGACGACGCCTGGCGGACCGTCCTGCTGGGCCAGTTCCACGACATCCTGCCCGGCAGCTCCATCGCCTGGGTGCACCGCGAGACCGAGGCCGAGCACGCCCGGATCAGCGACTCCCTCACCGAGTTGATCGAGGCGGCCCAGAGGCTCCTGGCCGGGGAGGGGGATCGACGGATCGTCTTCAACGCCTCCCCGTTCCCCGTTTCCAGCCGCGACGGTGCTCCCGCGCTGGGGGCCGCCCTCTTCCGACCGCGGCAAGACACGACCGAGATCTCCGAGACCGCCGACGGCTGGCGCCTGGCCAACGAGCACGTCGAACTCCTCATCGGCCGCGACGGCGGCGGGCGCTCGATCTTCGACCGCGTCGGCTCACGAGAGGTCGTGCCGCCGGGCACGACGGCCGGCGAACTGCACCTGATCCCGGACCTGCCCAACGGCTGGGACGCCTGGGACACCGACCCGTTTCAACGTAAACAGCCGCGCGTGGTCGGACCGGCCGAGGAGGTGGGCCCCGATCCCGAGCGGCCCGGCACCGTCCGCGTCCGCTGGCGTTTGGACAACTCCGAGGTCATTTGCCGCTGGAGCCTGGACCCGCACCGAGCCGAGGTGCTCATCGATCTCGACGTCGAGTGGCACGAGCGGGACCGGATGCTGAAGCTGGCGCTGCCCCTCGACGTGCACACCGATCACGCGCAGTTCGAGACCCAGTTCGGCCACCTCACCCGGCCCATTCACGAAAACACCAGCTGGGACGCCTACCGCTTCGAAGTGAACGCGCACCGGTGGGTGCGCGTGGCGGAGCCCGGGTACGGGGTGGCGCTGGCGAACCGCACGGCCTACGGTTGTGACCTGCTGCGGAGCCCACGCACCGGAGGTGGCAGCTTCACCACGCTGCGGGCCTCGCTGCTGCGCGGGCCGCGGTTTCCCGATCCGCAGGCCGATCAGGGGCGCCACCACTTCCAGTTCGGCCTCAGCCTGGGAGCGGGCACCGAGCGGGCCATCGAGGCGGGTTACCGACGCAACCTTCCGCTTCGCGAGGTCACGGGGGCAAGAACGGCCGCGCCCCTCGTCGGCGTCGAGGGCGCCCTGGTCGAGGCGGTGAAGCTCGCCGAGGATCGCAGCGGGGACGTCATCGTCCGGCTTTACGAGCACCTCGGCAAACGCGGGGAGGCCATATTCCGCACGTCTATGGCGGCCGCCGTGGGGGCGTGCAGCCTCTTGGAGGAACCCCTCTTTGACGTCGCCGTGACGGAGCGCGAGGACGGCAGCCACGCCGTGTCGCTGCGCCCCTTCGGCATCGTGACGTTGCGGCTGACGCCACAACAGTAATCACGCCTGTGTTCTACTGGAACCATGGAGGGAAACCCCGAGATCTCGCGCGAAGAGTACGAGGCCGTTCTGGCTACCCGACGAGAACTCGGCCAGGACCTCGAGCCTGCTCTGGTGGATTCGTTCGTGGAGAAGGTCGAGGCCGCCATGGCCGTCCGGCAGGCCGGCGAACTCACGGCGAGCGAGCGGGCGCACAAGGCGCGTTCCGAGGAGTCCAACCGTGCCATGGTGGTGGCCATCGTCACCGCGGGCGTGGGCATCCCGTTGACGGGCATTGCGCTAGGCACAGGAGCAGGACTGCCGGCGCTGCTCATCGTGTGGGCCGCCTTGGTTGCCATCAACGTCGCGATCGCGATGGGGCGGCGTCGAAGCGGCGAGTGACCGCTCGAGAGCTGGGGGTGGAGCCGGGGGCTGCCGGGACCCGGCCGGGGGGCTTCACCCAGTTCGTGGGGAGTTCGGTCGGTCTATTCTGAGGGTGAAGATTCGACGCTCAACGAGCGGGCGAGGGCTACTTCTTTTGACAGAAAGGCATTCATCATGGACCCAATTACCTTTGGCGGCGGCAGTCTCCTCGTCGGCGTCATCTGCGCGGTGGCCTGCTATAAAGTGGCCGAAACCAAAAGCCGATCTCGGGGATGGTGGGGGCTGTGGGGATTTCTGTTCAGCGTTATTGCGCTGATCATCGTCGCGCTCTTGCCGGCTAAGCGTTAAAAGGAATACTCACACGACTCGGGGGATCGACGAGATAGACGTCCAAGATCGCCGGGACAGTCTCCGGTGCCAGATAGCCCTCGACGGCCAGGCAGGCCAGGCCGTGCATGTGGGCCCACAGACCCTGCACGGCCGCTGGGCTGTTGGTGGTGAGAATAATCTCGCCGGACAGGATCGCTTCGGTGGCGATGGTCTCCAGCAGGCCCAGGTGCCTCATGGGGGTCACCGGCTCCGGCGAAGACCCCCCAGGTGGGGTGATGCGGATGTCGAAGATGAGGTGAAAGGCGTTGGGGTGGTCTACCGCGTAGCGCACGTAAGCGTTGCCGACGGCGATGAATCGCTCGCCGGCGGCTCCCTCGCGGCTAAGGGTTTGTTCGAAAACGGCCAGTAGCTCCAGGGAGCAACGTAGCGAAAGGGCTGTCAGATAATCGGAGCGTTCCAGGAAATGTCGATAAGGGGCTCCGTGGCTCAGATTGATGGCCCGAGCGATTTTTCGAAGGCTGAGATCGGCGTGGGGTGTGTCTTCCAGCATGGCCCGTCCCTTTGCAAGGATGGCCTCTTTGGATCCGCCCCGCTCGGGTTCTCTGAGAACTGGGGATTTCATAGTTGACACTAAGCCCATGGTCGCTCATAATCAGACGGTCTGCAAGTAGGCCTCGACTATCTCATTAGTTGGGTGAGCAGTCTGCAACCATGGTGGGGGGAGCCGGGTGAGTGCTCATCCCCATTCACCCGGTCAGGGTTCGCTCTAGCGAGGAATCATTGCTCGCCTGCGCTGCGGCTTCGCCGGGTTCGGCGCCGGATGCGCACCGCGGTGATGTCACCCGGACCGGGCAGCGCCCATCCCAGCCGACGCGCGGCCAATACCAAGAGGATCGAGGTTGCGATCGAGACGGCCAGGCCGAGATTTAGCGCCCCGATCTGAAAGCAGATCAGCATCTCGAGCGAACAAATCAACGCGGCGGTCGCGTAGAGCGTGCTGCCGAACACCTTCGGAATCTGCCCGACGCAAATGTCGCGGATCATGCCGCCGGCGACGGCGGTGATGCAGCCCAGGAGTACCGAGGGCAACCAATCCAACCCGAAGCTCAACGCCTTGATGGTCCCTGTCGCCGCCCAACAACCCACGGCGGCCGCGTCGAGGACGGTGAGGAAGCGGTTGGGCCACTTGCTGCGCAGTTCCACGAGAAAGGCCACTATCGCGGCCGCAATCGCGGTGCCGAGGTACCACGAATCGGTGAAGGCGACGGGGGTTTGAGCCTGGATCAACGTATCCCGCAGGATCCCACCGCCGAGGCCGGAGAGAACGGCCAACACTACAAAGCCGACGACGTCGAAGCGGAGCCGCCTGGCCACCGCTCCACCGATGAAGCCGTTGGCGAAGACGCCCGCGAGATCGACGATGCGGTAAAGCAGGCTGGGGTCGAACTGAGTCACCCAAGAACCCTAACGGCGTAGCCGAAAACAGCAGTAGTGCCGACGGAAAATCAGCGCGGCAGGCGACGCCAGACGCTGCGCGGGATGAACGGCGCAGGGGCAAACATCACCCGCAGCTGCCAGGGAATCCACAGCTCGACTCGGCTGCCGTTCTCGATGCTGTCGACCACGGCCGCGCCGACCTGCGCCGGGGTGCTGGAGAAGAGGGCCGGATCCATCCCCGCGGTCATCCGTCCGATCACGAAGCCGGGCCGGGCGATGATCAGCCGCACGCCGGTGCCGTGTAGGGCGTCGGCGAGCCCGGAAGCGAACCCGTCCAGGCCAGCCTTGGCGGAGCCGTAGACGTAGTTGGCCCGCCGCACGCGGCGTCCGGCCACCGACGAGAAGGCCACGAGGGTGCCGCTGGCCCTGCCGCGCATCCGGTCGGCGAGCACGGTGAGCAGGCTCGCCTGGGCCACGAAGTCGGTGTGCAGGATCCGCGCCACCTCACCCTCGTCGGCCTCAGCCACGTCCTGATCGCCGAGGATGCCGAACGTCAACACCGCGACGTCGATCGGTCCGTGTTCGGACTCGATCTCCTCGACGATTTGCCGATGGCGGGAGGTGTCGTCGGCGTCGAAGGTGACGGTGTCCACCGTTTCCGCACCTGCCGCCAGGCAGCGGCTTTGCTGGTCCGCCAACGGACCGGCCCGCGCGGCCAGCACCACGATGTTGCCTCGGGCTAGTCTCGCTGCCACCTCCCCACCGATCTCGCTTCGCGCTCCAAAGATGACGATCACCTGTTGCCCCATGGGCTGAGCCTAATGGCAAAGCCGGAGGGCCGAGCCTGCCACCAGCCCACACGATTGGCGGCGATAAGCAAGTATCGCCTGATAGCTAGAGAACACTATAGAGAGTTATCGAGGCGGTGGAGGCATTGCCGAGCGGTAATGGCAGGATGAGGGCGTGTCAGAGGCCACACTGCACGACGGTGCGGACGACGGGGCTCCGGGCCTCCTTGCTCGGCTGGGCGGGCGCGTCCTCGAGCTGATGTGGCCGGGGCATCCGCGGCGCCTGCGAGACGTTCCCCGGCGGTTGCGCTCCAATGTGACGCTGGTGGCGCGCCTCAGCGTGGCCGCGGTCGTGGCCTTCTTGCTGTCGGCGCGCATCACGGGAATGACGACCGACATCACGGGACCGCTGACGGCCATCCTCGTCGTCCAGGCCACGGCCTTCTCGACCCTGCGGATGGCCTTGGTGCGCGTCGGCGCGGTCGTGACAGGCGTGGTCGTGGCCATCTTCTTGAGTTCCTGGTTCGGGCTTACCTGGTGGTCGCTGGGGCTCGCGGTGGCTACCGCACTGGTGATCGCCCAGCTCTTGCGACTGGGCGATCAAATGCTCGAGGCTCCGATCAGCGCGATGTTGATCTTGGCCGTCGGTGGCGACGGACTGCAGGCGGAAACACGCGTGATCAACACGTTGATCGGGATGTCGGTGGGCATGGTGCTGAGCCTCGTCGTCGCCCCGGTCGTGCCGTCGCGACAGGCGGCCACCGAGATCCGACGGCTGGGGGAGAGCATCGCCGGCTCTCTGCGATCCACGGCCTCCTCGATGCGGGAGCATCCGATCACCCTGGACCAGGTGGGCCGTTGGCTCGACGACATCCGGGGTCTCGGCGGCCAGGTCTCCACCGCGGCGCGTCGCGTCCAGGAGATTCAGGAAACCCGTCGGTTGAACCCGCGAGCGATCCGGGCCGTAGACGCCGAGCCGGAGCTGCGCCGCAACCTCGACACGTTGGAACGGGTGCTAGCCGCGGTGCGGGCGCTGTACACCGTGCTGCAGCGTGAGGCCCCGGCGGGCCAGGCGCGCGAAGACACGTTCGGGGCCGAGGTGCGCCCGGCCTTCGCCGTCGTGCTGGACACCATGGCGGATTGCATCCTGGCCTACGGCTCGCTCGTCGAAGATCGTTATCACCACCGCTCCCAGACCCCGGCGACGCTGGCCGAGGCGCTCGATACCCTGCGCGAATCCCGCGCCATCTTGACCGAGCTGATGCTCGTGAACGCCCACGAGCAGACCTCGCTCTGGCTGCTGCGGGGCTCGGTGCTGGCGGCGGTCGAACAGGCGCTCGCCGAACTCGACATCATCGAACGCGAACGCCGGATGGCCGACGCCTACACCCCGCTGAACCAGGAGACCCCGATCTGACGGGCCGGACCGACACATCAGGCGGGGCGGAAGGCCGAACCCATGGATTCCAGGGCCCCTTCGCTGGCCGCGATACGCCCGTTCCTGACCGCCGCGACGAGGGCGGCGTGATCGGCCTCGGTCTGGTCGGCGTAGAGCCGCGCGAAGATGCTGAGCGCGTCGGCGACGTTGTCACCCTTTCCCAGGTACCCCGAGATCATCGACGCACCGCTGGTGCGGGCGTGGCCTTTGGCCAGCAGGTGACCGACGACGCCGGCGTAGTCGCACAGCGCCGCAGGGCTGATCGAATCCAGCGGGACGGTGCCCTTGCTGTTGCGGAACTGCCGCACGTAGTAGGTGTGCTGGCCCGCCACGGTCGTCCATCCGAGCAGGGGATCGCTGGCGGTCTGCAGGGCTTGCTGGTACTCCACGACCCGCTGGCCCTGGTGCTTGTGCCAGGCCGAATCGCCGTGCACGTACTGGGCAAGCACCGAGCGCCGGGCCTGCTTCATCTGCAGAAACAGCACATCGCCCTCGCTGCTGCCCTCCAGCAGCGCCACGTAGGCGCGCAGCCCGACGCTGCCCACCCCGACAACCTTGTGGGCGACGTCGACGACGGTGTATCCGCCGACGACCCGCCGCCAGTGCGGGGCCAGGGTGGCGAGGTATTCGTCGAGCGCCTCCGTGATCTCGTCGGCGCGCTCGTCGGTGACGCGGACGAGGGTGGGGGGATCCTCGGCCATGATCCGCTTGCCGTCGGATTCCGTGGTGAACTTGGGTAGGGCGCGATCACTGGTGCGCTTGCGGGCGCGCTTGGCCGAGCGTTTCACCTCGTCGCGCAGCGACTTCTCGGTGACCGTCTCGTGCAGGCGGTTCACGTCGAGGCGGTTGTAGGAGCGCATCATCAGGGGTTGGTCGGCCAGGTAGCGAAGCTCGTCGCGGTAGGCAGAAACACAGGCGTGCACCGCCTTCGCGCACTCGTCCTCGCTGGCCCCGTTCTCCCGGCCGGCCACCCAGATGGAGGCGGTCAGCCGGCGCAGGTCCCACTCCCAGCAGCCGGGGTGGGCCTCGTCGAAGTCGTTGAGATCGATGACCAACTCACCCTCTGGAGACGCGTAGAAGCCGAAGTTGCCCAGATGGGCGTCGCCGCAGATCACCGGCATGATCCCCGTCGCGGGCAAATGGGCCACGTCGTCGGCCATGACGACGGCGGTGCCGCGCAGGAAGCCGTAAGGAGAGCCGATCATCCTGGCCACGCGGATCGGGACTAGGTCCTCGCGGCGGCCCTCGTGGGACTCCTCGATCAGCGCGACGGGATCGGGCCGGCCGGGCCAGGCGCTCCACTGCGCGAGGCTCTTACGCGGCACGTCCTTGCGTAGCGCCTTGCCCATCTCGTAGCGCTCGGCGCGGCTGGTGGGCCGCTTGCGGACCGAGGCGTAGCTGGAGCTGTCGGCGGTGGAAAGAACCGTGTGCGTGCTCGGCGGCTGTCCCTGCCCAGGTGTTTGCCCAGTTGCTCGTGCCATGGTGTGGATTCCCGTCGTCGGCTGCCCGGCCCACCCTATTGCAGGTGCGGCGCCGCCACGCTGGGCATGCCGTCGCGGAGCCAGGCCTGGAATCCGCCACGGACATCGACGATGTCCAGGTGGGGAAAGCGTCGGTTCAACCAGCGGCGCGCGGCGTCGGAGCGGATGCCCCGGCCCGAGAGTAAAACGACGCCATCCCACTCCCCGCGCACGGCCACGAGCCAATCGGCCAGCTCGGCGGCGCTAACGCGCTGGGGATCGAGAGCCGGGGCAACCTCGCCGGCGGTGACGCGCTCGGCGGCGTCGCGAAGGTCGACCAACACGACCCGCTCGTGCAGGACCGCCTGGAACGCGGCGCGCGCGCTGAGCTGGCTCCCCGCCGACGGCGGAAGGACTGTGGGGGTGGGGAAGAGGACGACGTCCCAGACGGTGGGGGCGAGGACGGTGGTGCTCATGGCAGTCTCCAAGTGGTGGTGCCGGCGGCGGAGCGGATGCGCTCAGGCCGGCGAGGGTTGCTGGGCTGGGTCAGGCGCAGCAACAACACATGACGCCAAAGCGCCGGCAGCCGCCGCGCTCGCGCATCATGCTCAAAGACATGCAAACAGTGAAGCACGTTTGGGCCTCTCGTCCCATCGGTGAGCCGAGCGTCTCATTAATCGGACGACTCGACCGGTGGCTAAGTTGGGGCCATGACGACTCTCAGGTACGTATCCGCGCTCCAGCG
>JBBSOW010000121.1:0-9386 GCA_038259365.1 Propionibacteriales bacterium | reverse complement strand
AGTGCGCCGACCGCGGGTGTTCCCACCCGGGAGGAACGGTGACGGACGTCGAGATCGCCGTAGCGACCCGAGCCGACGTGGGCGAGGGGCCGGTCTTCGACACCCGGGCGGGCAGGTTGTGCTGGGTCGACCTTCCGGCCGGGGGCTTGTGGGCGCGCAGCCTGGAAGCGCAGCCGCTGGCCGGCAGCAAATGGACGATCGAGACCGACACCTACACAGTGCCGGTCGCCCTAGTCGGAGGATGAGGAATGGAACGCGAACACGAGGGCCGAGCCTGTCTGGTGATCGGGGGCAGCAGCGGAATCGGGCGGGGCGCGAGCATCGCACTGGCCGAGCGGGGCGCGCTCGTGGCCGTGCACGGCAGGGACGACGGCGACGCGGCGGAGGTCGTCGACATCATCACCGGGTCCGGCGGTCTAGCCATCGGGTTGTGGGGACCCATTCAGCACGCGCCCACGTCCGAGGCTGCTGTGGCGGCGACGGTGGCCGCGTTCGGCGGCCTCGATACGTTGGTCGTTTCCAGCGGCATCCAGCGCTACGGCGATGTGGTGGACACCTCCGAAGTCGAGTGGGACGACGTCTTCGACGTCAACGTGAAGGGAACCTACCTCTCGGCGCGCAGCGCCCTGCCCCATCTGCGGCGCTCCCGGGCGGGGGCAATCGTGATCGTGGCGTCGGTCCAGGGAACGGCCACCCAGGAGCGGGTGGCCGCCTACGCGGCCAGCAAGGGCGCTCTACTCGCGCTGGCCCGCTCGATGGCCGTCGACGAGGCGGCCCACGGGGTGCGGGTGAACACGGTGAGCCCCGGCTCGATCGACACCCCCATGCTGCGCGCTTCGGCCGAAGCGTTCGCCACCTCTCACTGCGATCCGGAAGCCGTGCTCGCGCAGTGGGGAACGGCGCACGCCATGCAACGGCTCGGCAAGGCGGAGGAAGTCGGCGACGCTGTGGCCTATCTCGCGGGTCCCCGAGCCAGCTTCGTCACGGGAATCGATCTCAAGGTCGACGGCGGCATGCTCGCTCGCCTGCCGGCCCCTCGCCCGTCCGAGAGGGAAGGGTCTTGACGATGGAACTGACCGAGCTACTCTCACCGCGGCCGGACCGGCTCTGGGATCTCGTGCGCCAGTGCGGGGTGACCCACGTCGTGGCGCTCATGCGAGGGGCCGAGCAGGATCAGCGAATGTTCCAGTCCGTCGGGGCCAGGGGTGGCATCGGTGCGGGAGATGACGCCGTTCCGTGGAGTGAAGCCGCGCTCGCCCACGACGTCGCCGCGTTCGGCGAGGCCGGATTCACGGTCGATGTCATCGAGGACACCCCTGCGCTGGACAAGGCCCGGCTCGGGGTGCCGGGCCGCGACGAGCAGATCGAGAACGTGCTCACCCAGGTGCGGTCCATGGGGCGCCTGGGAATCCCTGTGCTCTGCTACAACTGGATGGCGGTCAGCAGTTGGGCTCGCACCTCTGTCGATACCCCTACCCGCGGGGGCGCCCTGGTGACGGCGTTCAGCGCCGCGGCCAGCGACAGTCTCGAACCGGTGACCAGTGATGATGCCGTCACCGCCGCCCAGCTGTGGGCCACCCTCGAATACTTCCTCGCCGCGGTCATCCCGGAGGCGGAGGCGGCCGGGGTGCGATTGGCGCTGCATCCCGACGATCCCCCGCTCCCGGTGGTGCGCGGCATCCCCCGCATCATGAGTTCGGTCGACGGCTTCCGGCGCCTCCTCGACCTCAACTCCTCACCCGCGAACTCGATCACCTTGTGCCAGGGCAACTTCGCGTTGATGACCGATGACCTGCCGGCGGTGATCCGCGAGTTCGGGGATCGCGACGCCATCGGGTTCGTCCACTTCCGCGATGTCCGCGGCACCGCCGACGAGTTCGTCGAGACGTTCCACGACGACGGTCAAACGGATCTGCTCGCCTGCCTGAACGAGTACGAGCGGGTCGGCTTCGCCGGAGCCATGCGTCCCGATCACGTTCCCACCATGGCCGGAGAGCCCAACGACAGGCCCGGCTACGCCAGTCTGGGCCGCCTGTTCGCCCTCGGTTACATTCGCGGGCTGCAACGCTCGGTCGGGGCCTGAGGCTCGCTGCGGGTACCGAGTTCGGCCACCACGATGGCCAGGGCGACGGCAGCCAGCGCGGCGGCCATGAGCGGGACCCCGCGGACGCTCGAGGAGGCGAGCCCGGCGTCTTCGAGCACCTGGAGACGCTTCGAGACCGCCTCAAGGCTCACATCGTTGGAAAGAATCCGCATCCGCGATAAGCTTATCTTATGACTCTGCTAGCCGCGTACCGTAGCGCCCAACACGATGAGGATCTCGCACGACTACGCCGCCTGATTTCGTTGCGGGCGATGCTCGCCAATGGGCTGAGCCAGCGGCAGGTCGCCGAAACTCTGGGCGTATCGCAGCCAGCCGTCAGTCAACAGCTTCGATACGCCCCCAAGCTCGATACCGTTCACCCCCAGCATCTGTTGGACGCCGCTGCTCCCGTTCTTAAGTCGCTCGCGGCCGAACATGGGTACACACAGCTGGCGGCGTTCGGTTCTGTAGCAAGAGGTGAAGCGCACCAGGACTCCGACATCGACCTCATCATTGAGGCGCCAGCGGGAACGTCCTCGTTCGCCTTCGTCGGGTTCAAACAACTGATCGAGCAGGTTCTCGACCGCGAGGTAGACCTGATCTCCTATGGGGGCTTGCAGCCGGGATTGGACGATGACATCCGCCGCGACGTGGTGTTGTTGTGATGGATCCCGCTGCGGCCAAGGAACTGTTGCACATTGAGGGCTGGCTTGCCCGATCCGCCGAAGTTGTCGCGCATGGCAAACAGCCCTACCTTGTCGACGCTCTGCTTCAGGAGGCAGGAGACTCCTTAATGATGAAGCTGGGCGAGGCTGCGAATCGCTTGTCGCGACTCGACGTTTTAGCACCCGACGGCATCGAGTGGGCTTTGGCCATTGCCAACCGGAACTTCATCATCCATCAGTACGACCAAATCAACCGCGAGTTGACTTGGCTGACCTTGTGCGTGGATCTTCCCGCCTGGCAAACATCGCTCAGAGCGCTCGTCGAAGAGGCGAGGGCCGCACTCGCCGAAGACGCCGGCTGATGGGTTCCGCTTAGTCCGACTTGGCGTCCAGACGGGGCTCGGCGTCGTCGCTATTCTTGGACTTGATGAGGCTGGCGACGGTGGTGACGGCCAGGGTGACGAGGATGACGATGAGCGAGACCGCGATGGAGATCTCGCCGTTGAAGCCGAGCTTCTCGTCCAGACCGTACTCATGCATCGCGTGCAGCACGAGCTTGACGCCGATGAAGGCCAGCACGACCGACAGGCCGATGGACAGATACACCAGGCGCCGTAACAGCCCGCCGATGAGGAAGTAGAGCTGGCGCAGGCCCATGAGGGCGAACACGTTGGCGGTGAACACCAGGTAGGGCTCCTGGGTGAGGCCGTAGATGGCCGGGATGGAGTCCAGCGCGAACAACAGGTCGGTGGAGCCCAGCGCGATGATGACGAACAGCATTGGCGTGATGAGCCGCTTGCCGCCCTGCACCACCGACAGCTTGGTACCCTCGAAATCCTCGGTCGAGGGGATCTTGCGGACCTGGCGCACAAGGAGGTTGTCTTTGGTGTCTTCGTCGTCCTCGCCCTTGAAGTACTCCATCGTGAGCTTGATTGCGGTGTAGACCAGGAAGGCGCCGAAGATGAAGAACACCCAGCTGAACTGCTCGATGGCGGCCTTGCCGAGCGCGATGAAGATGCCCCGGAAGATGAGGGCCAAGATGATGCCGATGAGCAGCGCGAACTGTTGCAGGTGGCGGGGCACCTTCAGCTTGGCCATGATGATGACGAAGATGAACAGGTTGTCGATGGACAGGCTGTACTCGGTGATCCAGCCCGCGAAGAACTCGGCCGCGTACTGCGGTCCAGAAAGCACCCACACGCCCAGGCCGAACAGGATCGCGAGGGTGACGAAGATGCCGATGAAGATGCTGCACTCTTTGGTCGAGGGCTCGTGCGGGCGTCGACCCAAGACGAGGACGTCGACCAGGAGCACCGCCATCATCACCCCGACGGTGATGATCCAGGTGTAGAGATGAACGTTCATGCGGCCTTCCGAGCTATTCGGTCTCGCGCGACTATGAGGTGTCCGCGCCCTGGGCGCGGGGGCGTGAACCTTCGACAGGGATGCTTTCCTGTGCGCTCAACTATCTCACCGAAGGCCCAGCCGGGGCCAACTTGTGCGCGCACGTCGCCTACTTCGTGGCCTCGATCATCTGCCGCAGCTCCCTCTTCAGGTCCGAGATCTCGTCGCGCATCCGGGCCGCGACCTCGAAGTTCAGCTCGGCGGCGGCCTGGTGCATCTGCTGGGTGAGCTCCTGGACCAGGTCGGCCAGCTCGGCCGACGGCATGTCGGAGAGGTCGCGCTTGGATTTCCCGTTGGCCGATCCCGGCACCGGAGACTTCGGGCGATCCCCTCGGCCGGCCTTGGCCATCAGCTGTTCGGTGTCGGCGTCTTCACGGTTCAGCATGTCGGTGATGTCGGCGATCCGCTTGCGCAGCGGCGTCGGGTCGATGCCGTGCTCGGTGTTGTAGGCGATCTGCTTGTCGCGGCGGCGGTTGGTCTCGTCGATCGCCCGCTCCATGGAGGGGGTGATCTTGTCGGCGTACATGTGCACCTGGCCGGCGACGTTGCGCGCGGCGCGGCCGATGGTCTGGATGAGGCTGCGGTCCGAGCGGAGGAAGCCCTCCTTATCGGCGTCGAGGATGGAGACCAGGGACACCTCGGGCAGGTCCAGCCCCTCGCGGAGCAGGTTGATGCCGACGAGCACGTCGAACTCCCCCAACCGCAGCTCGCGCAGCAGCTCGACGCGGCGCAGGGTGTCCACCTCGGAGTGGAGGTAGCGGGTGCGAACGTTGTTCTCCAGCAGGTAGTCGGTGAGGTCCTCGGACATCTTCTTGGTCAGCGTGGTGACCAAGACCCGCTCGTTGCGCTCGGCGCGCTGCTTGATCTCGCCCATGAGGTCGTCGATCTGGCCCTTGGTGGGCTTGACGACCACCTCGGGGTCGACGAGGCCGGTGGGGCGGATGAGCTGCTCGACGAAGCCGTCGGATTTGGCCATCTCGTACTTGCCCGGCGTGGCCGAGAGGTAGACCGTCTGGCCGATCCGGTCGACGAACTCCTCGAACTTCAGCGGCCGGTTGTCCATGGCGCTGGGCAGGCGGAAGCCGTGATCCACCAGGGTGCGCTTGCGCGACATGTCGCCCTCGAACATGCCGCCGATCTGCGGGATGGACACGTGGGATTCGTCGACGACGAGCACGAAGTCCTCGGGAAAGTAGTCCAGGAGGCAGGACGGCGCCGAGCCGGCGGCGCGGCCGTCGATGTGGCGGGAGTAGTTCTCGATGCCCGAGCAGCTGCCGATCTGGCGCATCATCTCGATGTCGTAGCTGGTGCGCATCCGCAGCCGCTGCGCCTCCAGCAGCTTCTGCTCCCCCTCGAGGTCGGCGAGCCGGTCCTCCAGCTCGGCCTCGATGGTGCCGATGGCGCGCTCCATGCTGCGGGCGCCCGCGGTGTAGTGCGAGGCGGGAAAGATGTACATCTCCCGGTCCTCGCTCAACACCTCGCCGGTGAGGGGCTGCAGGGTCGAGAGTTTTTCGATCTCGTCGCCGAAGAACTCGACCCGCCAGGCCACCTCCTCATACATCGGGTACACCTCGAGGGTGTCGCCGCGGACGCGGAAGGTGCCGCGGGTGCCGGCGATGTCGTTGCGGGCGTACTGGATGTCGACGAGGCGGCGCAGGAGCTGATCGCGGTCGTGCTCCTCCCCCACCTTGAGGGTGATCATCCGGTCGACGTACTCCTGGGGGGTGCCGAGGCCGTAGATCGCCGAGACGGTCGCGACGACGATGACGTCACGGCGGGTCAGCAGGGAGTAGGTGGCCTTGTGCCGCAGCCGCTCGACCTCCTCGTTCAGCGAAGAGTCCTTCTCGATGTAGGTGTCGGTCTGGGGAACGTAGGCCTCGGGTTGGTAGTAGTCGTAATAGCTGACGAAGTACTCCACCGCGTTCTCGGGGAAGAAGTGCCGCAGCTCGTTGGTGAACTGCGCGGCCAGCGTCTTGTTGGGCTGCATCACCAGGATGGGGCGCTGTAACTTCTCGGCCAGCCAGGCCACGGTAGCGGTCTTACCCGTTCCGGTGGCCCCGAGCAGCACGATGTCCTGCTCGCCCGCCTTCATCCGCGTCTCCAGCTCGGCGATCGCCTTCGGCTGATCGCCGGAAGGATCGAAGTCGCTCACCACCTTGAACGGGGCGACGACGCGCTGCACTTTCTCCAGGGGCCTCATAACCTCCAAGCATAGGTGAGCCCACCGACAGTTATGCCCGTGAGCGAACCGAGCTCAAGACACCGTCTCCTTGCGCTGCTGCACGGTCTCGTAGAGCACCTTGCCGAAGCTAGAGATGAGCACGTCGACGATCTGGGATTCGGTGAAGAAGTGCTCGGCCATCTTGTTGTTTGCGCCCTGGTTGGCCGCGATGGTGGCGAGGAACTCGTTCTTGAGGTCCGGGCTCTCCAGGAACTGCTTACCGGTGTTCACCTCGGCCTGGGCCAGGAGCGTCTCGTTCTCCAACAGCGTGGCGACGGTGGTGTTGGCGAAGGAGGCCTTGGTGCCCTCGCTGAACTCCTCGTCGCCGAACAGGTCGTTGAGCCGCTCGATCACCTCGGCGAAGGCGACCATCTTCGGATCCTTCTTCTGGCCCGGCCCGGCCCCGGTGACGCCGGAGAGGCCGACCTTCTCCCCGAGGCTGAGATCGTGCACGCCGGTGTCGGTCTGCTTGATGGCCACGAGCGCGACGTCGGAGAGATCGATGGCCTCGGCGGTGAGGTTCGTGGGGCGGATCAGCCGCTCCAACAACCGCAGGTAGATCGAGAGCGCCTCCAGGCTCACGTCACCGTAGTCGACGATCTGGCTCATGAAGTCGTAGACCCGAACGAAGGTGCCGACGTCCTTGCGGAACATCTCCAGCCGATCGAGCTCGGCCTTGTCCCCGTTTCCGCCGTTGGCCTGCGCCGCCCCGACGTAGGCCGTCTTGAACCGATGCTTACCGGGCGACATCGCGCCGGCGAGCACATTGTTGCCCTTGCCCTGCAGCCACGCCGACGCGGCCTGGTCCACCTCGTCCTCGGTGTAGATGCCCGCCTCCTCCAGCTTGGCGGCGAGGTCGTGGACGAGGTTCGGATCGGTGCTGGTCTCGAGGTAGGCGTCGGTGTAGTAGGGCTCGAAGGAGAGCCGGATCTTCGCGGGATCGTTGACGAAGTCCAGCACCATCGGCCGGCCCTTGTTCTCCCCGCTCGGGGTCCGGTAGACCCGGTTCAGCCGCGAGAGGGTCTGCACGGCGGCGACGCCAGCAAGGCTCTTGTCCACGTACATCGCGCACAGCAGGGGCTGATCGAAGCCGGTCTGGAACTTGTTGGCCACGAGCATGATCTTGTACTCGTCCTCGGCGAAGGCGTTGCGGATGCTGCGCCCCTTCAGCGACGGGTTCATGCTCGCCTCGGTGAAGTCGTCGGGACCGGATTCGGTGTCCTGCACTCCCCCCGAGAACGCGACCAGCGTCGCGAGCTCGTAACCCTGCTTGTCGATATAGGCGTCCATCGCCAGCTTGTAGCGCACGGCGGCCTTACGTGAATCGGTGACGACCATGGCCTTGGCGTGACCGTCGAGCAGGTGCGCGACGTTCTCCCGGAAGTGTTCGACGATGATCTGCACCTTCTGGCTGATGTTGGTGGGGTGGAGCTTCACCCACCGCATCAGCCCCTTGGCCGCCGCCGACTCGTCGACCAGATCCTCGAACAACGCCTCGTCGCTCTGCGGCTCCTGCCCGACCTTGGCGGGGTGGACCTTTCCACCCGTCGCGCTCTGGGCGATCTGGAAGGCGGTCTCGTAGGTCTGGTAGCCGGGCAGGACGTCGAGGATGAATTCCTCCTCGATGGCCTGCTTCATCGTGTAGACGTGGAACGGCACCTCCAGCCCGCCGGGTTCGCCCGCGGGTTTGCGGCCGAACAGCTCCCGCGTCTTGGCCTTCGGGGTGGCGGTGAACGCGAAGTAGGAGATGTTGGGCGGGTTCGCGCGGGTGCTCGCCTCGGCGGTCAGGACGTCGACAAGGTCGAACTCCCCGCCGTCGGCCAGGTCGGCTTGCTCCTCCGAGGTCAGGACGCTCTTGAGCTGCTTGGAGGTTTCGCCGGCCTGGGAGGAGTGCGCCTCGTCGGCGATCACGGCGAACCGGCGGTGCTTGAGGCCCTTCTCGGCCTGGATCGCGGCCATCGCGTAGGGGAAGGTCTGCATGGTGACGACGACGATGAGCCGCCCGTCGATCAGCGACTTGGCCAGCAGCGAGGACTTCGACGTCGCCCCGGTGGAGTGTTTGACCTCGTCCTCCCCGATGCCGATGACGACGCCCTGATCCCCGTCAATCTGACGGATGGCCTCCTGGAGTTGATCGTCGAGCACCGTGCGATCGGTCACCACGATCACGGAGTGGAAGATCTTCTCGTTGTTCTCATCGTGCAGGCGGGCCAGCCGGTGCGCGGTCCAGGCGATTGAGTTGGTCTTGCCCGAGCCGGCCGAATGCTGCACGAGGTACTTGTGGCCCGGCCCTTCGCGGCGTGCGGTCTCGGCCAGGGTGTTGACGACCTCCCACTGGTGAAAGCGCGGGAACAGCATCGTGGTTTTGGTGGACTTGGCCCCGCTGATCGGATCGATGCTCTGCTGGGTCTCGACGTGGAGGAACTTGCCGATGATGGTGAGCCAGGAATCGCGCTGCAGCACCCGCTCCCACAGGTAGGAAGACGCCGACCCGTCCGGGTTTAGCGGATTGCCCGCTCCCCCGTCGTGGCCCATGTTGAACGGCAGGAAGTGCGTCTTGGGTCCGTCGAGCTTGGTGGTCATCCACACCTCGTCGTTGGAGACGGCGAAGTGCACGAGCGCTCGCGAGCCGAACCGGAGCAGCGGCTCCTTGTGCTTGGTCACCGGATCGATTGGGTTCCGGGTGGTCTTGTACTGCTCGATCGCCTCGGTGACCGACTGGGTGAAGTCGGTCTTGAGTTCCAGGGTCGCGACCGGGAGCCCGTTGACGGACAGCACCAGATCCAGCGATTTCTTGGACGCGGTGGAGTAGAAGACCTGCCGCATGACCCGGACTCTCACCGCGTCGTAGTGCTTGGCTGCGGTGGCGTTGAGCGTGGTCTCGGGCTTGAACGCGCACATATCGAAGTTCGCCGACACGTGCTTGAACCCCTTGCGCAGCACGTTCAGAGTGCCGCCCTTGGCCTCCAACGGGGTGTCGAGCCTCTTCACCAGACGGTCCAAGAGCTGGTCT
>JBBSOW010000120.1:0-9604 GCA_038259365.1 Propionibacteriales bacterium | reverse complement strand
GGTGCCGACGACCTCCTCACCGAGGGCGACGATGACCAGCAGGCCGTATCGCTCGGCGATGTGCTCGGCGTTCCAGGGTGTGCCGCCACCACGCGTCTCGGCGAGGTAGGGACCGCCGAGTTCGACCACGAACAGCACCGCCGCCAGCACCATGGTGACCGCGAACGTCGCCTGGGTAACGATCAGTGCGATCCAACCGAGCTGAGCCAAGGTCAGCGTCGTCACGTAGAGCCGCGCGATCCGTCGGTACGGCGGGCTGCTCTTGGCCACCCGCGCCCACTGCGCGATCATGGCCACCCGCATGACGACGTAGCCTGCCACCATAACGGCGTTGTCGAGGGGACGCGTCTCGTCGATCGATCTGAACATGTCGGGCAAGCCGAGCGCCAGGATCAGCACGCCCACCATCTGCACCATGACCGTGACGCGGTACAGCCAGTCGTCGGTATCGAAGGCCGAGGCGAACCAGGAGAAGTTGATCCAAGCCCACCCGATGGCAAACATGGCGAACCCGAACCCGGCCAGCCCCGCGCCGTAGTGGCCTTCGGCGAGCAGGTGAGCCAGCTGCGAGGAGGCGACGCTGAACGCGACGACGAAGGTCAGATCGAACAACAGCTCCAGCGTCGTCGCGGTGCGACCCTCCTGGTTGGCCTCGCGCCCCCTCATCGAGACGATCGGGTGATTCAACCGGGGGGTTCTTTCCGGTGCCGTTTCGCTCACGATGAGAATCTCAACCAACAGCCGAGGATCAGGTGGCAACCTGAAGGAAACCCGAGTTCAGGAGCCAAGCGTTGGCGACGTCTACCGGCTCCTTACCCTCGACGTCGATCTTGGAGTTGAGCTCGACGAGAGTCTCGGTGGTCAACGCCTTGGAGACCGGCGCGAAGAGCTCGCGCAGCTGTGGGTACTGTTCGAGCGTCTCGGTGGCGATGACCGGCGCGACGTTGTAGTTGGGGAAGTACTTCTTGTCGTCTTCGAGGACGCTCAGCCCCAACGCCTTCAACCGGCCGTCGGTGGTGAAGACCTCGCCGAAGGTACATAGGCCCCTGTCGGTGGCCTCGTAGATCGCTCCGGTGTCGAGCACCTTGACCTGATCGGGACCCACACCGGTGATGCCGTAGTCCTTCAGCCACGGCTGGAAGCCGTCGCTGCGGTTGTTGAACTCGGACTCCACGCAAAACGTCAGGTCCTCCTTGGCCACGTCCTTGATCTGCGACATCTTGGTGATGTTCAGCTCCTTCGCCTTCTCTTGCGGGATGGCGAAGCTGTAGGTGTTGTTCATCGGGGCCGGCTCAAGCCAGGTCAGACCCAATTTGGCGTCGGCGTCGCGCACGGCCTCGAACTGCTTGCGCGGATCCGGGATCGCGGTCTCGTTTCCCAGATAGGCGATCCACGCGGTGCCGGTGTACTCCCACTGCATCTTCGTCTGGCCCTCCAGGAGCGCCTGACGTGCGCTGGAGGAGCCGGGAATATTGGTGTAGTCCTGCACCGTGGCCCCGGCGGACTGCAACAAGATGACCGCGATCTTGCCCAGCAGAAGCTGTTCGGAGAAGTTCTTCGAGCCCACCGGGATCTTCGCCCCCTCCAACCGCGGCACGTCGGCGAGCGGCCCGGCCAACTCGTGCGTCGGAGAGAACCCGCCGCCGGTGCCCAACCCGCAGCCCGCCAACAGGATGGCCACGCAGGTGGCCAGTACCGGCGCCAGCCGGCGACCCGGCCCATAGCGTCGTCGTTGCCTCGTTGCTATTGACATCACAGCCCCTTCGGCTTGGCGAGCATTTCCAGGACGCGACCGGCCCAATCGACCAGGAGCGCCAGTAGCGCCACCAACAGCGCGCCGCTGATCAGGATCGAGTACCGGAAGAGGTTGATCCCCGTGACGATCAGTGCCCCGAGCCCGCCGGCGTTGATGAACGTGGCGAAGGTGGCGGTGCCGACGAGCAGGACCAGCGCGGTCCGCACGCCCACCATGATCACCGGGAGCGCCAACGGCAATTCCAGGCGACGCAGGATGCCCATTTGCGACATTCCCATGCCGCGAGCGGCCTCGACCAGCGTCGGATCTACCCCCTCCAACCCGGTGATCGTGTTGCGCAGCACCGGCAGAAAAGCGTAAATCCCCAGGGACAAGATGGCGGTCCAGAAGCCGAATCCGACGGCGATGGCGAGCAGCACGATCAGCCCGATGACCGGGGCGGCCTGCCCGGCGTTCGCCACGCCGACCACGATGGGAGAGAACTTGCGCAGCTTGGGTCGGGTCAACGCAATCCCCAGGGGGATAGCCGTGAAGACGACGACGACGGTGCCGACCGCGGTGATGATGAGGTGCTCGACCGTCAGCCGTCCGATGGTCGACCACGCCAGCTGGCGCATCTCAATTGCCCCCAGCTCGGCGGTGCTCCGCCAGATGAGCCACCCGGCAAGGATGACGATGACCCCGATGGGCAGCCCGATCAGGAGGCCGATTTGATCGCGGTCCAAGCGCCTGGAGAGTTTGGCGACGGGACCATCCGGGGTGTCCGCGGTGTCGATGTCCTCGACGTCATCGACGTTCTCGGTGGCGACCGTCATCGCGAGCCCTCCTCGCCGTCGTCTGCCAGCTGGCGGTTGATGTCGCTGATGAAGTCGGTCACCGTATCGAACGACACGATGCTGTGGTACTCCCCGCGCGGGCCGGTGACGATGGCGCCGCCGTAGCTGGAGGTCAACATGGTGTCCAGGGCGTCGTTCAGCGTCGCGCGGTTGTCGACGCTCAGCAGCTCTGGGACCTCTCCCGGCCGGGCGATCATGGATCCGTTGAGCCTGTCGATGTTCACCCACCCGATGGGGCGCCGACGGTCGTCGAGGACGACGACGCTGTCGTCTCCGTTGGCCGCGGCGCGGGCCTTCACCTCGACGATCGAGTCTCCGACCGCGGCGGTCACGTTGTGGTGGGTCTTGATGTCCCCGACGCGGGTCAGGGACAGCTGCTTCAGCGCCGATCCCGCGCCGACGAAGTCCTGCACGAACTCGTTCGCCGGGGCGGCCAGGATGCTGGCGGGGGCGTCGTATTGGGCGATGCGGGCGCTCTCCTGCAGGATCAGGATGCGGTCCCCCAGCTTGACGGCCTCGTCGATGTCGTGGGTCACGCACACGATGGTCTTCTTCAGCTCCGCCTGGATCTTGAGCAACTCGTCCTGCAGGCGTAGGCGGGTGATGGGATCGACGGCGCCGAACGGCTCGTCCATCAAGATCACGGGCGGGTCGGCCGCGAGGCCGCGGGCGACCCCGATGCGCTGCTGCTGGCCGCCGGAGAGTTCGCGGGGGTAGCGGCCGCGGTAGCGGTCGGGATCGAGTCCCACCAAGTCCAAGAGCTCATCGACGCGGGCGGCCATGCGCTTCTTGTCCCACTTGAGCAGGCCCGGCACGAGCGCGATGTTGTCGGCCACCGTCATGTGCGGGAAGAGGCTGCCGCCCTGGATGACGTAGCCGATCGTGCGCCGGAGCTGATCGGCGTTCTGGGTCTGGATGTCCTCGCCGTCGATCGTGATGGTTCCCGACGTCGGATCGATCAGGCGGTTGATCATCTTGAGCGAGGTCGTCTTGCCGCAGCCCGAGGGGCCGACGAACATGACGATCTCGCCGGCGGGGATGATCAGCGAAAGGTCCTCCACCGCCGCCACGTCGGAGTCGGCCCCGTACTGTTTGCGGACGTTCTCGAGGCGGATCTCCGCCCCGGTGTCGGTCTTCGTGGCGGATTCGGTCTTGTTGCTGGATTGGTCGACGGTCATGTCAGACACGGATTCCCTTCGAGATGACCGCTCGCTGGAGGAGCAGGATGAGAGCGTCGAGAACGAGCGCCAAGATGACGATTCCGACGGTGCCCACGAGGGCGTAATAGAGGGCCGAATCGGCGCCAATTTGAGCCAACCCACGAAAGATGTAGCCACCGAGGCCGGGTCCCAGCGCGTACGCGGCGATGGCCGCGACGCCCATGGACATCTGGGTGGAGACCCGCACCCCGGCGAAGATCACCGGTAGTGCGAGCGGTAGGCGAACGCGGATAAACGACGAGACGGGGGTCATCCCCATGCCCTTCGCCGATTCCAATAAAGTGGGGTTGACCCCCTGCAAACCGACGACGGCGTTCCGTAGGATCGGCAGCGTGGCGTAGAAGGCGACGGCGATCACCGAGGGCAAGGTGCCAATCCCGACGAGCGGCAGGAGCAATCCCAGCAACGCGAACGAGGGAATCGTGAGGCCAACGGCGCTGATGGCGTTGGCCACCCCGGCAAGCCTCGGGACGGTGATGACGAGGGCGGCCAGCAGGATCGCAATGATCGTCGCCAGCACCACAGACTGGACTACGAGGCTCGTGTGTTGGTAGGCGCGAAAGCCGATATCGGTCGCGCGTTCAGCGATGAAATCGCCCATCCAGGCCCTCCTTTCCAAACTAATATTCGATTGTCAACATGGAGAGATTGTCACAATGTGTGGACGATGACTACCGTTCGCTTGTCAAATTGCCGTAACGATAAGGACACATCGGGCGGCGTCGTGGCACACTCTCAACCGGGTAGAATGTGCCATCCGACGCGGTGAGAGAGAGAACCAATGGGCTTGAGAATCGCCATTGTCGGTTCGGGGCCGTCTGGTCTTTTTGCGGCCCAATCGCTGCACAAGTTCGCTCCCGAGACCAGCATCGACATCTTCGATCGGCTCCCCACGCCGTACGGGTTGTTGCGCTACGGCGTGGCGCCCGACCACACCTCGATCAAGTCGGTCGCCACCGCGCTGGCCCGCACCTTCGACAGCGAACGGGTGAGTTTCTGCGGGCTCGTCGAGTTGGGGCACGACGTCACCGCAGCCGAACTCCTCGACAGCTACGACGCCGTCATCTACGCCGTGGGCGCGAACGAAGATCTCCGGATGGGCATCCCCGGTGAGGATCTGGCGGGCAGCGATTCGGCGCGCGAGTTCGTCGCCTGGTACTCCGGCCACCCCGACGCTCGAGCACAACGCTTGACCGGGGTCACCTCCGCGGTGGCCGTCGGGGTCGGCAACGTGGCCGTCGACGTCGCACGGATCCTGGCCAAGGCGGCCACCGATCTCGACAAGACCGACATGCCGCTGCCCGTCCTCGAAGAGTTGCACCGGGCCCACGTGGAACACGTCTGGGTGCTGGGTCGTCGCGGTCCCCAACACGCCAGCTTCACCACGGTCGAACTGCGCGAGCTACTGAACACCCCCGGCGTCGCCGTCGATGTCCCCGGCGACTCCTTCGACGACGTCGATGACGCACGACTGGACCGGCGCGGAAGGGCCAACCTCGCGCTGCTGCGCGCCGCCGCCACGGCCATCCAGCCAACTGAGCCCCGCTGCACACTGCACTTTCGGTTCTGGCGCAGGCCCGTCGCGGTCAAGGGCCAGGAAAGTGTGCGCGGTCTCCAGTTGGAACAGACCGAGTTGGACGCCGACGGGCGCGTGCGCGGCACCGGCCGGTTCGAGACGATCCCGGCCCAGCTCGTTCTGCGCGCCATCGGTTACCGCAGCGTCGCCCTTCCCGGAGTGTCGTTCGACGAACGGCGCGGGATCGTGCCCAACGCCGAGGGCCGGGTGCTCGATCTGGACGGGTCCGTGTGCCCCCGCGAGTACGTGGTCGGCTGGATCAAGCGCGGCCCCATCGGCGTCATCGGCACCAACAAGTCCGATGCGAATCAGACCGTCAAGCACCTGCTCGAGGACCTCGACGACCAACCGGCGCAGCCTCGCCCAAGCCTGCGCGAGAAGCTGAGCGAGCGCGGGCTCACCGCGACCAGCTACGCCGATTGGCAGCGCATCGACCGGGCCGAACAGAATCTGGGCGCCCAACACGAGCGCGACCGGACCAAGATCGAAGCCTGGCACGAGCTGTTGGCGCTAGTCCGTCAGGACTTCCCGCATTGAGCTGGTTCCGTCGAGCTGGATGCGGAGTTCGATAGATTGCCCAGCGTGAGTATCCCGCGTCGAGAGATCACCGTAAAACCGATCACCAGCACCGAGCACCTGCGCTTCATCGAGGCCCAGCCCTCGGCGAGCTTCTTGCAGACCCCCGCGTGGGCAAGGGTGAAAGGCGAATGGGGCCGCGAATCGATCGGCTGGTTCGACGGGGGCGAACTCGTCGGCGCCGGCCTGGTGCTCTACCGGCAGCTGCCCAGGCTCAAGCGCTACCTGGCCTACCTCCCCGAGGGCCCCGTCCTGCCCTGGCAGAGCGATGACCTCGACAGTTACCTCACCCCGATGGCCGCCTACCTCAAAAGCCAGGGAGCCTTCGGGGTGCGCATCGGCCCACCGCTGGTGCAGCGCCGCTGGCTCGGCGAGACGATCAAGGCCGCGATCGCCGACCCGAAGGTCGATAGCCTGAGCGAGGTCAAGGCCGACGAGACGCTCGCAGCCACCACGCGGGTCCACAACCAGCTACGCACCCTGGGTTGGCGGGCCCCCAAGGCCGAGGGCGACGGCTTCTCCGCCGGCCAGCCCAAGTTCAACTTCTGGCTGCGGATCGGGGACAAGACCGAGGAGGAGATTCTTCGGGGCATGAACCAGCTCTGGCGGCGCAACATCAAGAAGGCCGCCAAGCAGGGCGTCGAGGTCACCCAGGGCGGCGCGGACGATCTGCCCGCCTTTCACCGGGCCTACGTGGAGACGGCCGAGCGCGACCGTTTCACCCCGCGGCCACTATCCTACTTCGAGACGATGTGGGCGGCCTTGAAGGCCGAGGATCCCGACCGCATCCGGCTCTACCAGGCTCGGCACGAGGGGGATCTGATCGCGGCGACGACGTGGGTACGCGTCGGCAAGCACGCCTGGTATTCCTACGGCGCCTCCACGTCGGTGAAGCGGGAGGTCCGCGGATCGAACGCCATCCAGTGGCAGATGATCCGTGACACCCGCGAGGCCGGGGCCACCGTCTACGATCTGCGCGGCATCACCGAGGGCCTGAGCAGCGACGATCCCCACCTGGGCCTCATCCAGTTCAAGGTGGGCACGGGCGGTGAGGCGGTGGAATACCTGGGCGAATGGGACCTGCCCCTGAACCGCCCGCTGTACGCGGCCTTCGACCTCTACATGTCGCGCCGGTAGCCTGGCCCCTGTGAGCGGACTGACACTGACCATTGACGCCTCGCGCTGGCGTCACCACCTCGACAGCGTGATCTCGGCAGGGCCCGAGGTGGTCCCCGTCGCCAAAGGCAACGGCTACGGGCTGGGACTGACCCGCCTGGCCAGCGAGGCCGAGCGGTTGGGCGCGGACTACCTGGCCGTCGGGCTGCCCACCGAGGTGGAGCACGTCCGTCAACATTTCCGCAAAGACTTCGTCGTCATGACACCGTGGCGGCCAGAGAATTCGACGGCCATCGAGTCCGCGCGTGACCCGCGGGTCATCTCCACCCTCTCCCGGATGGTCGATCTCGAGGTCCTCGCCAACCTGGGCGGCGCCCGACCGCGGATCGTGGCCGAGGTCTTGACCTCGATGAAGCGGCACGGGATGAACGCCCAAGATCTGCAGGCCGTCCTGGCGACCGAGGAGTTCGTGCAGTTCGAGGGCTGGACCATCCACCTGCCGATTTTGGATAAGGGTCGCTACGCCGAAGCGCTGCGGTTGGCCAGGCAAGCGCTGGAGTTGAAGCGGGCGCCGTTGTGGATGTCGCACCTGACCCAGGAGGAGGCCAACCGGCTCGCCGGTGAGGTCGGGGTTCCGGTGCGGCTGCGGATGGGCACCAAGCTGTGGCTCGGCGCCCCGGACACGCTGCAAACCACCGCCACCGTCATCGACCTGCACAAGGTGCGCCGCGGGGAACGCATCGGCTACCGCCAGCGCGCCATGCCCAGCAACGGCTGGATCGTCGTGATGGCCGGCGGGACCTCCAACGGATTGGGTCTGGAGGCGCCGTCCGCGGCCAAGAGTCCGCGCGCGCGGGCCGTCTCGCTGGCCACCGGTTCGCTGGAGGCGGCCGGGGTGGCGCTGTCGCCTTACACGATCGCGGGCAAGAAGCGCTGGTTCGCCGAGCCCCCGCACATGCAGTCCTCGCTGATCTTCCTGCCCGAACGGGTCACTCCCCCCCAGGTGGGCGACGCCGTCCCCGTCGAGCTGCGGCTCACCACCGCCACCGTCGACGAGACGATCGAAGCCCACTGAGCTAGCTTCTGCTCGCCAGTTGCTTCGGCGTCACCGTGCGACTGCGCAGCACCGAGGCCACGCTCGCCACGATGGCAACCACCAGCCACACCAGCAGCACTGCTACCGCTCCGCCCACTCCAGGGCCGTCGGTGACGATGCCGCGGGCGGCCCGGAGCGCCGGGGTGAGGGGGGAGAACGGCTTCAAGACCTCAAAGAATCCCGGCACCGCCGAGACGATCGAGCTGGCCGCGGTGATCACGACCATCACCACCGAGATGAGCCTGCCAAGCCCGCCCAGCCACGCCACCAGGGCGTGGTTGACGCCGACGAAGGCGAACCCGGCCAGAAGCAGCAGGGCCAGCAGGCTCGCCACCTTGCCCGGCGACAGATCGAGCACGATCTGGCCGATGACGGTGAGCACGAGCGCCTGCACGGCCGCGATGGCCGCACCCGGGGCCATGGCCCACCCGGCCAACTGCCACGACGGCCTCGAGGACACGAAAGTCCGGCTCGGTACCGCGGCCAGCACCAGGAAGGTCGCGAGCGCTCCGAGCCACAAGGCCAGCACCATGAGCAAAGTCGTGGCCGGGGTCTGGGAGATCAACGAATCGTTCTCGCCCGAGTCCGGCACTACCGGCTCGGCCACCACGTCGGAGAGGTTCTTCCGCTCGTCGGGGCCGTAGCTTGGTATCTCCTCCGCGCCCTCGGCCAGCCCGGTAGCCAGCTGATCGACGCCGTCGGCGAGCTTCGTGCCACCGTCGGAGAGCTGGGTGAGGCCGTCGGAGAGATCCTTGGCCCCGACCTCACTCTGGCCGACGCCGGTTGTGTAGGCGGATACGCCCTCGGAGTAGGTGCCCGCGCCGGTGGAGAGCTGGCTGGCGCCGTCGGCTGAGGCGCCGATGCCGGCGCTCAGCGTGGTCAGTCCACCGGCGAATTGCCCGACGCCGGTGGATAGGGTTCGGGCGTTGGTGCCGATCGCGGTGGCGCCGGTGGAGAGCTGTTTGGCGCCCCTGTCCAGGGCCGGCGCGTTCTTGGTCAGCGCGCTGGACTTCGTCGACAAGGTCTCGAGCCCCGTCGAGAGCTTGCTCACGCCCTTGCGCAGGTCGGTGAGCGGGGTGGGCAGATCCCCGAGCGACTTCACCAGGGCCTTGACCCCGCCCTCCAGTTGCCCCGCGCCCCTATCCAGAGCCGACGCGGCGCCCAGCAGCGATACGCCACCCGTCGGCTTGTCGAGTTCAACCGCCGCCGCGGCTGCCGCATCCGCCGCACCCGCTGCATAGGCCTTGCACAGATCCGCTTCGGTGATCGAACCCGACGCACTCGGAGAACCCGAAGGACTCGGAGAACCCGAAGGACTCGGCGTAACCGAAGGACTCGGCGTAACCGAAGGACTCGGCGTAACCGAAGGACTCGGCGTAACCGAAGGACTCGGCGTAACCGAAGGACTCGGCGTAACCGAAGGACTCG
>JBBSOW010000119.1:0-9849 GCA_038259365.1 Propionibacteriales bacterium | reverse complement strand
GCCGGGTCGCCGTACTCGCTGAACGCGACCGAACTGAGGGTGTCCTGCGCGACGGTGCGATGTACCCGACGAACCTGCTGGCCTCCGGAGGTGGGGTTCTGGCCGGGCGGTTCGTCGGGCATCTCCTCCATCGAGACGGTGCACAGCGCGCGGACCGGGGTGCCGTCGCCCCGGAATAGGGTGTACTTGGCGCTGACCGAGGTGACAAATGCCGGGAAGCTGGAGACCGCTCCCCATTGCAACACCACGAGCGGCGGGGAGGGCTTCTTCTGGTCCCTGCTCTGTTCAGTCGGCACACAGCAGGCGAAGAGGCCCTCCACCGAAGGCACGACCGAGGCGCCGGCGGTTTCGGTGGCGTCGAAGAACATCTCCACCGTGAGCTTGCAGGGCCCGGGCCCGGTAAACGTCGGGGGGGCGGCTTTCTTGGCCCCCTGGGCGGGCTTGCGCTCCCACGTGGCCTCCTTCTGGATGGTGACTTCTTTGGGGTTGAACTGGAAATCGATCGAGCCGCGCGAGGCGCCAGGCTTGGCCCCGCCGCCCGACGGCGCGGAGTCGTAGAGGCTCAGGGTGGCCTTCTTCATGCTCGATTTGGGCACTGCGGCGGCGCCGGCGCTGGTGAGCGCGATCGCCTTGGTCACGGGCTCATACCCCCTTCCCCGGCAGGAAGCCGTGGTGAGCAAGCTCGACGGTTTCGATGGCGACCTTGGGTGAATCGGGGTTGAGGCTCGGGCCGGACCACCGCACGGGGACCACGCCGTCGAGGCCCCACGTCGCCACCTTGTCCCCGTCGCCGGTCATCGCTGTGATGGTGGCGGTTTGGCGGGAGACCCCGGTGGCGAAGCTCACCAGCCAGGCGGTCAGGTCGGCGCTGGACTTGCCGACCGGACGAGACAGTTTGACGTTGCTGTACTTGATCCGGGTGGGCAGCTGCCACACGAAGTCGTTGACCCCGCCCTCCTCGCGCTGCTCGAGGACCACCTCGCAGCCCAACCCGTCGCAGGTGTTGAAGGTGCCCAGATTCGCGCCGTCGATCTCCACCGTGAAACAGACGCTGACGGCGGCATCCTCGCGGTCAGCCATGGGTCGTTCCGTCCCGCTCAGCGGCGAACATCGGCGATCAACCCGGCTCGTTCACGGTCCAGCCACAACTCGGCCCGCAGTCGGGCGGACAGTGGCTCGAATAGCCTGCGGGCCATTTCGTCGAGGTCGTCCTCGGGCCGTCTCGCGCTCACCGCGGCGGAGATCGGTGGTTGTGCCTCGGCAGGGACGGGCGACGTGGGCGAAGGTGAGTCCGGCGGAGGTGGGGGTGCGCTCGGCTCGGCTTGCAGCGGTACGCCGCTCGTCGCGCCCGCGGGTTGAAGCTGAACCGTGGTGAACCCCTCCGCACCCGCCTCTTGCGGTGGCGCTGCCGAGAACATCGCGGCGAACGACGTGGCCGGCCCGATCGTGTGCATCGTCGGCCCTTGCCGCGCTGGCCGCTCCCGTGGTGGCGGGCTGCCGGGGGGTGACTCGAGAGGTTGAACGCCACGATTCGATGGCGATAGGCGCGCGGAGCCCGTGAGCCGGGCGCCTCCGTCTGGCACGGCCGTCGTCGGCATTGCGCGTTGGAGTGAGGTTGGTGGCTCGGCGGCGGTTTGAAGCACCGGGTCGACCCGATCCGTTGCCGTGCCGAGGTTCCCCGGGAGGTCCCTGGAACGGGGGATTGGTGAAACCGGTCGGGCTGACGATTCACTGATCGATGGGAACGTGACCCGCTGGACCGGTGCTGATTCCGGCCCGGCACCCGCGGGGCCGGGCATCGGCAAGAGCGGCGGTCGATCGGCCAGCAGTCCGACGGTGTGCGTGGATCCCGCCGGCCGGTCCGTCGTCGAGCGCCTCGAGACCGCGGGCATCACAGGTGTTGTGGGTCTTGGTGGGTTCTTGGGCGAGGATGGATGCGCGGACCGGGGAGCAACCAGCGAGGGACCGGGGTTGTCGGTTTCCTCCCTGGTGCTCGTGTCGGGGGACTCCTGGACCGGGATGGGTGCGAACGCGGCCGTTGGCGAGCGCATCACTTGGACGCCGGACGCGTCGCGTGCATCGGCGTCAGATCCTGAGTGCCTCCGAAACGGGTGATTCCCCGACTGCGGCAGGGGCGAGCCCTCCGGCACGCGGTGGACCGTGGGCAACTCGGGCAATCGCTGGAGCGGAACAAGCGCGGCCGGCCCGGGTCTCGAGATCGCTGCGGTTGGACGTTCCACCGCGGGAGGGCCCGGGCGCTGTGAGGTCGGCGGGTCGGGCGAGACCGAACCGGGCGAGGTCGCGAACTGGAGAGTCCCGGTGAATCGCTCGCGGACAACCGCGTCGGTCGGTGGCTCGGGGGGCTGGACGAGCGCCGCCCGCGACCCGGAAGCGCTCGGCGCGGCCTCACTGGCTGCCTCAGAGGGGCCGGCTCCCGTAGTGGCACGGGATCGTCCCGCGTCATCGGTCCGTTGGTCGGGCGGGCGCGCCCTCCCCATCGATCGCTGGACCGGCAGTTGTTGTTCCTCCCGTGCGGCGGGAGCGCCATGCGCGGTGGCGGGGGGAGCGGCAGGCCCCGGGGGAGCGGCGGTCGCGGAGGGATCGGCGGACGCCGGGGGATCGGCGGACGCCGGGGGATCGGCGGGCCAGGCAGGGTGTGCTGCTGGCTGGTCCTCGAGCGACGCGATTGCCGCGGAGAACCCGCTCAGCGGTGCCATGGCCCCAACGGCCCCGACCGGACCGAAGGGCGCAGCTTCCTCAACCGAGGGGAGAGCCGGAGCCTCTTTGGCCCCGGGCGGGATCGCGGCGGATTCGATAGCCGAGGGGAGGAGCGGAGCCTCCTTGGCCCCGGGTGGGATCGTGGCGGATTCGATTCGCTGCGGCCGGGCGCGATGAGCGACGACGGGTAGTTCCCGGTCGGCGATCGCGGGCAAGGCGGACCGTCGCGGCGCCGGATCGTCCACCACCTCAAGTGATCGTTGGACGAGCACGGGAGTTGTCGGGGGCTCGGGAGTGAGTGGGGGCCCGACGACCCCGAGGTCGACGGTCACGCCGCCGAGCGATTCGCCGGTCGCATTTTCGGCTGTCGCATTCTCGGCCGTCGCATTCTCGGTGGGCGGGGTCTCGGTTGTCGCAGCCTCGGCTGTCCCGTTCTCGGCTAGCGGGGTCTCGGCGCCCACATCGGTTGCCCCGCTCGTACGCTGTCGCTGAACGGTGGGGGCCCGCTTCGTCGCGGCCGGCACGGTCAGCTCGGCATTCCCGGCGTACCGGGTCTCGGATCCCGAAGCGGCGATGGCGAGCCCGGTGACGAGCCCCCCGGTTCCGCTCGGATCGACCAGGTGGTCCAGGCGCGCCAGGAAGCTGGGGTTCTGATGCGCGGCGAGCGATCTGGTGAAGGGTTCCAGTGGAGCGGTGGGCCTCAACGAACGATCGACGGCCCGCTGCACGGGCGGCATGCTGGGCCAGGCCGGTTCCCGCGCGGGTGACGTCGCCCCCGCCAGGTCGGCCGGTGGGTTGCGAGTGGCAGGGCGGGCGCCAGCGGGCAGCCGAGCCACCAGGCGTTGCACCCACGTCCAGTTCATCTGGCCCTCCCTTCGGCGGATACTCAAGTCAGCCCTGTCGAATGCGGTGGTTGAGCTCGCCGATCTCGACGACGTAGCGTTGCCGTTCGGCGTGCTCGAGGTCGAGGATGTCGTTCCTCGACCAGTGCAGGTAGTAGGCCACGTACGCCACCTCGGTGTAGAGCCGCTCGGTCGCGTACGTCACGATTCCCCCAGGCGCCCACCCGAGACGTCGACCGCGAAGTGGTGCTCACACGACGGACAGGTGACCGCGGCGCGGGTGTGTCCTTCGGTGTTCACCCGCCGGTACAGGTCCTGCAGGAACGCCAGATCGGCGGCGAACAGGTTCTCCACGATTCCGGCGTGGACGTCCTCGATGCCTCCGAGCCGGGTGATCACCCGGGCCAGCAACACCACGGTGAGGTAGGCCTGGTTCTCGCGCACCCGATCGTCGCGAAGGGGCACCAGCTCGTCGCGGGCGGTGGCCAGACGCATGACCCCGTCGCGGTGGACGGCGCCGGCCCCGTCGACGTAACCGCGGGGCAGCACGAAGGCGAACTCCGTGCGCAAGTCCTCCTGGGCAGTAGAGGCCTCCGTGTCCCGCCCGGGTAACGAGTCGTCGGTCGGTGTCCGCGGCACGGTCAACGCTCCACGGCGCATTATTCGACCTCGATCAATTCGCAGGTCAAGACGAGCTTCTCGGTGAGGACCGACGTGTCGCCTGCCTTGAGCGAGCCGATCTCCAGGCTCTTGGGCCAGGCGTTGGTCAACTTGTATCGCTTGATCGGTTGGCCCTCGAAGTCGTAGACGATGATCGCCCCGCCCCTGCGCACGGCGCCCATCTTGCCGAACTGGCTGTCCTTGACCCAGCTTTCGAAGCTGTTGTCCTCGCTGAGACCGCGGGTCAACGTGACGTCGGGCGCTTTCGGCCGTCCGGGTAGCTTGCGGATGACGAACTTGCCGTCCGGGCCGTTCTCTTTGAGTTCGATGACGTCCTGCTCGATCTTGAGACCGGCGACCTCGGTGATGGCCTTGATCGTGATGCCGTCGAACTCCAAGCCGAACGAATGGCCGACGGAGCTGTCGCCTTCGGGGAGTGCCATGTGCATGCCTTTCTAGGGGAAACGGGACGGGTGAGGGCTATTCGCTGACCAGGCTCACGCCGCCTGAGAACTGGGCGAGGCGGAAGACCACGAACTCCGCCGGCTTCACCGGTGCCACCCCGATCTCGCAGACCACCTGGCCGGCGTCGATGCCTTCGGCGGGGTTGGTCTCGGCGTCGCATTTGACGTAGAACGCCTCGTCCGGAGTTGCTCCGAAGAGCGCGCCCTTGCGCCACTCCATGACGAGGAACGCGGCGACGGTGCGGCGGATCTTGGCCCAGAGAGCCTGGTCGTTCGGCTCGAAGACGACCCAGCCGGTCCCGCTGAGGATCGACTCCTCCAGGTAGTTGAACAGCCGACGTACGTTCAGGTAACGCCACGCCGGGTCGGAGGACAGCGTGCGGGCACCCCAGACCCGGATGCCCCGGCCGGGAAAAGCGCGGATGGCGTTGATGCCTTCGGGGTTGAGCAGGTCGTGCTCCTTGCGGGTGATGTTAATTTCCAGGTCGATAGCGCCCCGGACCACCTCGTTGGCCGGCGCCTTGTGCACCCCGCGGGTGTCGTCGTTGCGGCCCCAGATGCCGGCGATGTGACCCGAGGGCGGCATCAGCGCCAACAACCCCGTCGCGGGGTTCATCGTCTTGACCCACGGCCAGTAGAGGGCGGCATACATCGAGTCGTAGCGGGCCTTGTCGACGCGCCACTCCTTGATCTGTTGGGCGTTGAAGCCTGGGGGCGGGTCCAGGATCGCCATCCGGTCGCCCATTTGCTCGGCGTGGGAGATCATCGCGGTCTGCACGGCCTCGACGGTGTCGAGGTCGATGCTGCCTTGCTGATAGGCGCTCATCAGGTCGGGGACGCACAGCATGGTGATCTCTTCGATCGCCTCGAGCCCGGCGAGGCCCGTGCGGTCCGCGACATCGCCCACGTAGTCGTCGGCGCTGAGGGCGTTGGACGGCTGGCTGGCCGGCGGCACCGGCGCGACGAGGGCCGTCTCACCCGAGGCAATGCGCTCGACGGCGCCGCTGCCGGTCTCCTCGATCTGGATCAGCTTCGAGGCGGCGTTGACCATGGTGGCGACGTTCTGTTTGCCACGCCCGAGCGTGGCGCGGTCGTATTCCTCGACCACCTCGCCGTCGCGCTTCACCACGAGACGAAACATCTCCTCACTGGGGTTCTCGCCACCGGGATCGGTGATCTCGACGCTCACGTCGCCGGGCTCGGTGGCGGATCCGAGGGCGGTGACCTTCAACCGACCGATCTGCGCGGTCGGGGCGGCCGCGAGTTCCTTGGCCTGGGCGCTCCGCGGTGCCCGGCCGCTCGTGGGCTCGCTCTGCCCGACCCGTACCACGTAGCAGTTGCCGCCGCCGTTCATGAAGTACCCGTACACCGACTGCGCGAGGTAGGAGCCGGGCACGAACCCGCCGTAGGTGGTGGCGAACTGGGTCCAATTGCTCACCAGCGTGGGGGTGTTGAACGGACCGGTTTCGGCCAGACCGACGAACGCGGCCACCGCCGTTCCGGCTCCCGCGAGCGGGCGCGCGCCGGCAGCCACTTCTTCGACGTAGACCCCTGGAGACTGATAGGTCGGCATGTGCGTTTCTCCTCGCTCGTACGCGGTGGGCGTCGGCACTTTCGGAGTGCCTACCGCCAGCATGCGCCCGGGCCGGACTGAGCGCTACGACCCGGCGGGCTTCCGCGAGGGCACGATGATCTGCCCCACTGGGCAAGCAGAGCGGCAAGCGCCAGGATTTTCGCGGTATGGGTAGTACCGCAGATCTCAGCAGGCCGGCGTACGCGGCGAAGCTGAAGAAAGCGAAGAAGACGCTGCGGCTTCTCCGCGATGTCGGTCCTGGCCATCCGGGGCTGAATTCCCACAAGTATCACTCTCTGGCTGGACCCGATGGCGAGGACGTTTGGGAGTCCTACATAGAGAACCGAACTCCGAGAGCCTGGCGGATGTGGTGGATATACGGCGCCACACCGGACACCCTTACCATCCTCACCCTGGGACCGCATCCTTGACGGGGAGCGCGGGGCGGACGGCTCAGTAGCGGCCGAGCAAGGCGCGTGACTTCTCGGTTACGGGGCCGAAGACCTCCCTCGCGGTTTCGACACTTGCCTCGAAGCGACCCAGCTGCCTGAGGACGCTGCTCAGCGCCGATGTCTCGCCGGGGGTGGGGGTGCTGATCCGCCGCTCCCGCACCGTCGCCCACCAGCCGGTGAGGTCGTGGGGCGCGGCGGAGAGCGACTTTGCCCCCAGTGTCAGGGCCTCACTGACCGCCGCGCTCATGGTCATGATCGTCGTGTACCGCTCGGCGCCGCGGGCCACTCCCTGGCCCGCCGCGCGCGTCTCGCGGTCCAGCTGGGCGAACCGGTCCAGCTGGGTCCCCATTTCGCGGTACTCCCGACGCCTGTCCTCGACGCGTGCCTGCAGGTCCGCGGCCGCCTTGGCGAACTTGTTCAGGGCGTTCTGGTAGGCGGTGATCTTGCGCTGCGTCTCCGTCGTCGTGATGACGGCGCTGACCGCGGCGAGCCGCGATTTCATCTGCTCGAGCCGCAGGTTGATCTGCCTGACCTCGGAGGCGTAGACGAAGTCTGTGATGGTCCCGAGAACGTCGGAGACGCTTGAGGGGAGCTCGATGCCGCTCGGCGGTGGCGCCTCGCTCTTCGCCCCGGTGGCCAGATCGCGGTCCATCCGGGTCTGCATGTTCCGGACCACCATGTTCCCCGAGGCGTCGGTGGTTACGTAGGTGGGATTGAACCGCTCCCGCCGGCCGGCGAGGATGTCCGTGCGGTTGCGATGGGCGTTGAACTGGGCCCTCGCGCGCTTGGCGCCCTGGGAGACATTGGCCGCAGCGGTGGGCGCTCCGCGCACCACGCTCATCGTGATGTCGACGGTCTTGCCGACGTTCCGCACGAAGGTCTTCACCTCCTCGATCTCGGCCATGCGCTGCTCGTCGGAGGCGTACTCCGCCTTGATCTCCCCGAGACTGCTGGCCAGGGTGACTTGCTGGAAGCCCATGTATTTCTCGTCGAGATCGCGGCTGGCCTGGGTGAGGTCATGGGCGGCCGACTCGACCGTCTGGTCGGACTCGGGGACGTCCAGCTTCTCGCTTGTCCGTCGGCGATCGCCGTCCTCGTAGGCGTTCTGGTAGCGCTCCATCAGGTCCTCCGCGTCGGTCAGGCCGTCGATAAGCGCCGAGGCCAGGCTCGGGTTGTCGGTGGCGCCGAGCATCGTCTGCATGGCCGACAACCGCCCGGCACTGACGTAGAACGAGTTGCCCTGGGGGACGAACGAGTTGAACTGGTTGGTCTTCTGCTGGAGCTCGGTGCTCGTCAGCCCGATCATCTCGACCTGCTTGTTGGCAGAGGCCTGCTGCTGGGCCCACAGGTCCCGGATCGACCCCGGGGCGAAGCCCGAGGTCCAACTGTCCAGCTCGGCCTTGGCTTTGGCCGCCTTCGTGGCCCACCGCTTCTCCTCCCTCGGCACGCCACTCAGGTCGGGAACCACGTGGCGCAGCATCAGCCCGTCGAAGGCTCCTTCGGCGGCCATGCCCTCGACCATCTCCGCCGCGGCCCCCTCCATGAGCCGGCTGTGTCCGGCCTCGCCGGGCGCCTTCCACTGGCCTTCACTCTCACCCGGTCCGCCCTCGTTGTCGCGCAGGCTGTAGCCCTCCTGGACGGCCCCGGCCTGGCCGTGGATGGCACGCTGCACAGTCGGCCCGGTTCGCCGGTCCGGGGCGAGTAGCCGCCCGACCGCCCTGTTGCCTGCGGAGCGCTGTAGGTCGAGCACGCTCGGTGAACCGCCTCCCGGCGGGGTCCTACGCCAAGACCGCTGGCGCTCGTCGTCAAGGGCGTGTTCGGTCATCGGACCTGACGGTTTGATCGCCCGCCGTAGGCCGGTCATGATTTGAGGAGGGGGGAGGAGGATCCGCTACGCCGTCGGCGCCGAGGCAACACAACGGATACGTACCGACGCCCGCCGGGGCGGTGGATATAGCTACTCGCGCGCGGCTCCGGCATGGTGGCTCAGCCAGCGACCGGCTCTTCCTCTTCCTCTGGGCCCGACTCCCGCTGAACGAAGTCCCCCTGCACGGGCTCGTCCTCCTCGGCTTCCTCACGTTGCACAGCCAGCCCGGTTCCGCTTCCCGCCGTCGGGGTTGGCGGGGCGGCCATGACTCGGTCGGCGTTCGAGGCGGCCTCCCGCTCGAAGCGGTCGCCCGGATCGCTCACCTTGATCCCGCCAGGCGCTGGCGTACCGTCGACCGTGCCGTTGCGTTGCTGCATCACGTGGGTGAGCTCGTGGGCCAGCGTCGTCTTCCCGGCCGGGGACGACGGCTCGTAGGTGTCGCGTTGGAAGACCACGTTCGACCCGACCGTATAGGCGTGGGCGTTCACCGCCCCGGCCGATGCGGCCGCGGCGGCGTCGTCGTGCACCCGCACGTCGCCGAAGTCGGCACCCAGGCGATCTTCCATGTCGGCACGCACGTCCGGCTCCAAAGGCCTGCCACCGGAGCTGATCACGTCGTGGACCGGGGAGCGCTCCTCGTCGAGCATGGCGGTCACGCCGGCGTTGCCCACGGTGCGCTGCAACCCGAGCACGCCATCGGGGCTCATGAGATCGGATCGTCCCTCGGCGGCCAACCGCCCCAGGTGCGGGGTGAACTCATCGTCGATCCGGGCACCCTTGGGCCGCAACACATCTGTGCGTCCGTCCGAGGAGCGTTCGTGCATATCTATGACCTCCAGACCGTCTCCCTCCAGTGTCACACTTCTGTCGGCGAAGAGGTAGGGCCTTCGGGGGCCACGACGGTTGCCCGATCGGGCACTTTCCACCTCTACGGGGTGAGATGAGGAGTTCTACCTCGATACCGAACGATCTGTAGGTGGCATGTGCCCGTTCGCCAAGAGCCATGAGCGGGAGTCGATGATGCCGGGCCGGAGTGTGGATTCCAGGGCAAAGAGCCACCGCGACGCCGGGTGTCGATCAGGACCTCGGGCTGCTCAGCGCTGGCCACCAAGGCGTAACTCCCGGACATCCTTCGGTGGTGAAGGTCCGATCTGTTGCTGGGACAACGAGCCGACCGTCGCGCTCGACCAGGGTGTCGGCGCTCAGGGGCTCGATCCTCAGACCAGAGCCGTCCAGCTCGATCCTGATCTCATCGGCTTCTATTCCGGCCTGC
>JBBSOW010000118.1:0-9997 GCA_038259365.1 Propionibacteriales bacterium | reverse complement strand
GGTGCAGTTGCTGCAGTCACCGCAATCGGGCACTGTGGGATCGGTGAGCAGCCCGCAATCCCCCCCGGGTCCCGGTTCGTGGGCGCCGGATCGTGGCATGACTCGAATCATCAGGTCTCTGACGGTGAAAGTACTCATGGCCTACCCCCATCCTGAGCCGCTTTCCTTCACTATCGACGATACTCGGGGCCTTTAGCAGATGTCAGGCGGATGTGCAAAATGATGCGTCGGTGGCGCGCCATGCGAGTGACGGAATGGCCCGATTCCCGGGAGAAAAAGCCAAGCCGACGATCGTCGGTGGTGTGTTCGGTGAAGCGCGTCGAATCGAGTTCTCGCGGGGAGCCGCAAAGTCTGGGTAGGAGCGACAAGGTCGGGGGGTAGGAGTGTGGAGGGCACGTTGGCTGAGAGTTCGTTCCTCTGCACAGTTAGACCGAGTACTCGATGCTGGACGGAGCTGCCCGCGCCGGCGATTTGTTGGCTGGCTCGGAAGTGGTAGGCATGGCGGCGCTGGGCGGACAAGCGGATCAAGCCCGAGATCCCGGACCGGCCCACGGGAAACACGGTCGCGCTCTCGAGCGCGCCGAAAAGCGCGGGGGCCGATGCGCTGCGGGATACCGGAGTTCAAGATGGACAGGGCCGTCCGGGATCGCTGGATGGAGCAGATGAAGACGAGGGCACGATCTTTCGGTCGGCGTGACCATGGGCACCGATCTTACCGGCGGCGGCGACACCGGCGCGGATTGCCTCGCCACCGCGATCCGGCAAGGAGGGGCTTCGATCGGGTCTACGCCTCCTCGATGAGCGAGTTCGTCGGCGAGGACGGGCGCTCGGGTAGTCGGGCGGGTTAGCGAGCCGCCACGAAGGCCTGGACGCACGCCTCGATGGCCTCCTCGGAGTGCGCGGCGGAGAGCTGGACCCGGATGCGAGCGGCATCGCGGGGAACAACCGGGAAGCTGAACGCGGTGACGTAGACGCCGTGGGCCAGCATGTCGTCGGCGATCCTGGCCGCCTTCGACGCGTCGCCGAACATCACCGGAATGATGGCGTGTTCGCCGTCGAGGAGCTCGAAGCCCTCCTCGGCCATGCGCCGGCGAAACAGGGCGGCGTTGTCGAACAGTTTGGTGCGCAGCTCGCCGGATTCGGCCACGAGCTCGAGAGCCTTGAGCGTGGCGGCCGCGATGGCGGGGGCGAGCGAGTTGGAGAACAGGTAGGGCCGGGCCCGTTGCCGCAGTAAGGCCACGATCTCGGAGTGGCCGGACACGTAGCCGCCGGACGCCCCGCCCAAGGCCTTGCCGAACGTGCCCGTATAGACGTCGACGCGCTCGGAGACCCCTGCGTGCTCTGGGGTGCCGGCGCCGGTCTCGCCCATGAAGCCGACGGCGTGCGAGTCGTCCACCAGGACGAGGGCGCCGAACTCGCCGGCCAGGTCGCAGATCGCCTCCAGCGGGGCGAGGTAACCGTCCATCGAGAAGACCCCGTCGGTGACGATGATGCAACGCCGGGGCCCATCGCCGTCGTTCATGCTCGCGGCCTCGGTCAGCTGGGCGCGGAGATCTTCCATGTCCCGGTTGGCGTAGCGGAACCGCTTGGCCTTGCTGAGCCGGATGCCGTCGATGATGGAGGCGTGGTTCAGCGCGTCGGAGACGATGGCGTCTTGTGCTCCGAAGAGGGACTCGAACACGCCGCCGTTGGCGTCGAAGCAGCTGGAGAACAAGATGGTGTCCTCGGTGCCCAGGAACTGCGAGACCGCCGACTCGAGTTCGAGGTGCAGGTCTTGGGTGCCGCAGATGAAGCGCACCGATGCCATCCCGAAGCCACGATCGTCGAGGGCGGCCTTCGCGGCGGCGATGAGCTCGGGGTGGTCGGCCAGGCCGAGGTAGTTGTTGGCGCAGAAGTTCAGCACCTCGCGGGCGGGCTGGCCGGGGGTGGCCGTGGCGATGCTGGCGGACTGGGGGGACTCGATGCGGCGCTCGCGCTTGAACGTGCCAGCCTCGGAGATGTCGGTCAACTCGGCGGTGAGCTGGTCCTTGAGCGTGGCGTACATGGTGTGGCCTTTCGTTGTGTGAAAGCGATCCCGGTTGCGCTGTTGATCGAACCGGTGGTGCGGTTAGTGGAACGCGGTCCAGTCGAGCACGACCTTGCCGCCCTGCCCGGCCTGGGCGGCCGCGAATCCGGCTTCCCACTCGGTGGCGGGGAGCCGATCGGTGATAACCGAGGATATCTGCCCGCGCAGGTGGGCGTTGCACGACAGCATGGCACTCATCGTGTTCCAGGTCTCGAACATCTCCCGGCCGTAGATCCCCTTCAGGGTGAGCATGTGGGTCACCACCTTGCCCCAGTCGATCTCGATGGGAGCGCTGGGCAGGCCCAGCATTGCGATCTTCCCGCCGTGGTTCATGTTGTCGATCATCTCGGGCAATGCGCTCGGCTGCCCCGACATCTCCAGGCCGATGTCGAAGCCTTCGAGCATCCCCAAGTCTTGTTGCGCCTGGCGTATCCGGGTGGCCGAGACGTCGAGCGCCAGATCGACGTCCATGTTGCGGGCCAACGCCAGGCGGGCTGGGGAGACGTCGGTGATGACGACCTTGCGGGCGCCGGCGTGGCGAGCGATCGCGGCGGCCATCAACCCGATGGGGCCCGCTCCGGTGATGAGGACGTCTTCGCCGACGAGAGGAAACGCCAGCGCGGTGTGCACGGCGTTACCCAGGGGGTCGAAGATCGCGCCGAGAACGGGGGTAATGAACTCGCCACGGTAGACCCACACGTTGCCTTCGGGGATCACCACGTACTCGGCGAAGGCGCCGTCGCGCTGGACGCCGACGGAGACGGTGTGGATGCACAGGTGCCGGCGCCCGGCCCGGCAGTTTCGGCACATGCCGCAGACCACGTGTCCCTCACCAGAGACCCGGTCACCGACCGCCACGTGCGTCACCTGATCCCCGAGCGCCACCACCTCACCGTAAAACTCGTGGCCCGGGATCAGCGGGGTGGTGAGCATGCCCTGGGCCGCCTCGTCGTAGGCCAGGATGTGCAGATCCGTGCCGCAGATACCCGTGGTGAAGACCCGAATCTTGACCTCGTGGGCACCGGGTTCGGGCTCGGGGCGCTGGACCAGCTCGAGGCCGGCGTGCGGCCCGGATTTGTACAGTGCCTTCATGGATCCCAATGTCCTTCCCTAGACGTTGACGCTCGCCTGGTCGGCCGCCAGCCAGCGTAGCAATCGCGCCCGACGCGGCAGCGATGGCACCGTGAGCGCGCCGAATCGAGTTATCCTGATCGCCTGGCTAGTCTGGGTGATCGCCTCGGCTACTGGCGGGCGTTGAAAAACGGGTAGGAAGTGTGGAGGACACGTTGGCTGAGGGTTCGTTCGTTCATCTGCACAACCACACCGAGTATTCGATGCTCGACGGGGCCGCGCGCGTGGGCGATCTGTTCGCTGGCGCGCAAGAGATGGGCATGCCGGCGCTGGCGATCACCGATCACGGAAACCTGTTCGGCGCCTACGACTTCTACAAAAAGTCCAAGGCCACCTCGGTCAAGCCGATCTTCGGACTCGAGGCCTACGTCACCCCCAAAACCCACCGCAGCGAGCGCAAGCGCGTGCAGTGGGGCAGCGGGGGTGGCGACGACGTCTCGGCCTCGGGCGCCTACACCCACATGACCCTGTGGGCCGAGAGCACCGCCGGCATGCACAACCTGTTCCGGCTCGGTTCGCGATCCTCGCTGGAGGGGTTCTTCTACAAGCCCCGCGCGGACCGGGAACTGCTCACCGAGTTCGCGCCCGGCCTGCTCGCCACCACCGGTTGTCCCTCGGGCGAGGTGCAGACCTACCTGCGGCTCGGTCAGTACCGAAACGCCCTCGAATCGGCCGCCGAGTTCCGCGACATCTTCGGGGCCGGGAACTACTTCGTCGAGCTGATGGATCACGGGCTGTCGATCGAGTCCCGCGTGCGCTCGGACCTGCTGAAGCTCGCCAAGGATCTCGGGCTGCCGCTGGTGGCCACCAACGATCTGCACTACACCCACCGGGGCGACGCCGGCGCGCACGAGGTGCTGTTGTGCGTGCAATCGGGCTCGACGATGGAGGACACCAACCGGTTCAAGTTCACCGGCGACAGCTTCTACCTGCGCTCGCCAGCCGAGATGCGCCAGCTGTTCTCCGAACTGCCCGAGGCGTGCGACAACACCCTCGCCATCGCCGAACGCTGCCACGCCGAGTTCACCGAGGGCAACGGCACCTACATGCCGCGATTCGGCTGCCCGCCGGGGGAGAACGAGGAATCCTGGTTCATCAAAGAGGTCGAGACGGGGCTGAAGTTCCGCTATCCGAACGGCATCCCCGACGAGGTACGCCGGCGGGCCGAGTACGAGACCGGCGTCATCGCCGCGATGGGTTTCCCGGGCTACTTCCTGGTGGTGGCCGATTTCATCAACTGGGCCAAGGACAACGGGATCCGCGTCGGCCCGGGCCGCGGCTCCGGAGCGGGCTCGATGTGCGCCTACGCGATGCGGATCACCGACCTCGACCCGCTGCGCCACGGGCTGATCTTCGAGCGATTTCTCAACCCCGACCGCGTCTCCATGCCCGACTTCGACATCGACTTCGACGAGCGCCGCCGCGGTGAGGTGATCCGCTACGTCTCGGACAAGTACGGCGACGATCGGGTCTCCATGATCGTCACCTACGGCACTATCAAGGCCAAGCAGGCTGTGAAGGACGCCTCCCGGGTCCTGGGCAAGCCGTTCGCCGTCGGCGAACAGATCACCAAGGCGATGCCCGCCCCGGTGATGGGCAAGGACGTCCCCCTCAACGACCTGTTCGACTCGGCCCATAAGCGTTACGGCGAGGGCGGGGAGTTCCGCTCCCTGTACGCCACGGACTCCGAGGTGGCCGAGGTCGTCGACACCGCCAAGGGCCTGGAGGGGCTCAAGCGTCAGTGGGGCGTGCACGCGGCCGGTGTGATCATGTCCAGCGATCCGCTGCTCGACATCATTCCGATCATGAAGCGCGAGCAGGACGGCGCGGTGATCACCCAGTTCGATTACCCGACGTGCGAGGCGTTGGGCCTGATCAAGATGGACTTCCTGGGCCTGCGGAACCTGACCGTCCTCGACGACGCGGTCAAGAACATCGCGATGAACCGTGAGGAAAACGTCGTTCTCGAAGACCTCGAGCTCACCGATCCGGCCACGTACGGTTTGTTGGCCCGGGGCGACACCCTTGGGGTCTTCCAGCTCGACGGCGGCCCCATGCGCGCCCTACTGCGCAGCATGCGACCCGACAACTTCGAGGACATCTCCGCCGTCGGTGCCCTGTATCGGCCCGGGCCGATGGGCGCGGATTCGCACAACAGGTACGCCCGCCGCAAGAACGGTCGTGAGCCGGTCGAGCCGATCCATCCCGAGCTGGCCGAGGCGCTCGAGGACGTCCTGGGCGAGACCTTCGGCCTGATCGTCTACCAGGAGCAGGTGATGGCGATCGCTCAGCAGCTCGCCGGTTACAGCCTCGGCGAGGCCGACCTGCTGCGTCGTGCCATGGGCAAGAAGAAGAAGGCCGAGTTGGACGCCCAGTTCGAGAAGTTCTCCACCGGCATGGCCGAGCGCGGGTTCACCCCCCCGGCGGTCACCACGCTGTGGGACATCTTGCTGCCGTTCAGCGATTACGCCTTCAACAAGGCCCACTCGGCGGCGTACGGGGTGCTGTCGTACTGGACGGCCTACCTCAAGGCGAACTATCCGGCCGAGTTCATGGCGGCGCTGCTCACCTCGGTGCGCGACGACAAGGACAAGATGGGGATCTATCTGGCCGAGTGCCGCCGGATGGGCATCAGGGTGCTGCCGCCCGACGTCAACGAGTCCGCCGCCAACTTCACCCCCGTGGGCACCGACATCCGGTTCGGCCTGGGCGCCATCCGCAACGTCGGGCACAACGTGGTGGAGGGCATCGCCGTCGCTCGGGCCGAGCACGGCAAGGCCGCCAGCTTTTTCGAGTTCCTCGATCATGTTCCGCTGATCGTGTGCAACAAGCGGATGATCGAGTCGTTGATCAAGGCCGGCGCGTTCGATTCGATGCAGCACAAGCGGCGAGCGTTGATGGACGTCTTCGAGACAGCGGTCGATCAGGTTCTCGATCTGAAACGCAACGAGGCCAACGGCCAAGACGACCTGTTCGGTGAGGCGCCCAGCGATCCGAACGCGGATTCCCACGTGCTGCCCGAGGTGGAGGAGTGGGACAAACGCACCCGCCTCGCCTTCGAGCGCGACATGCTGGGGCTCTACGTGAGCGATCACCCGCTGTTCGGCCTCGAACACGTGCTCGCCTCCGAGCGCGACCTCAGCATCGGGCAGTTGCTGGCCGACGACGGCCCGCGCGAGACGAACGTCAACATCGCCGGCATGATCACCCAGATCACCCGCAAGACGACCAAGAAGGGCGACGCGTGGGCGATCGTCACGGTCGAGGATCTCGAAGCCTCGGTCGAGGTGTTGCTGTTTCCCAAGGCCTACGAACTGGTGTCCGGAGTATTGGCCACCGACACCGTCGTGCGGGTGAAGGGCCGCGCCCGGGCCAAGGACGAGGCGGTGGAGATCATGGGCCAGGAGTTGACCCTGCCCGACGTCAGCGAAGGCCCGGCCGGGCCGGTGGTCATCTCCCTGGCGGCCACCCGCTGCACCCCTCCGGTGGTGCAGCGGTTGCGTGGGGTTCTACAGGCTCACCCCGGGATGACCGAGGTGCGGCTGCGGTTGCTGAACGGGCCCAAGACCACTGTGTGGAAGATCGACGAACAACTGCGGGTGACGGCCTCGCCGCCGCTGATGGCCGATCTCAAGGCGCTGCTGGGGCCCTCGTGTCTGGTCTAGCCCAACCGGGTAGCGCCGGAGGCAGCCAGCCGGACACGCCGGCCCAGGACCCAAAGCGTCTCTGGTGGTTGCGGTTTCGCCGCTGCATGTTGGCCTCCGTGGTCGCGGCGGTGGTCATCGGCGGGATCGGTGGCGTGGTGTGGAAGCTCATCGTGACGTTGCCCTACTACAGCGTGGGCGACAAAGGGGCGGCGACGACGACCGAGCGGATGCTCACAAATTTCGTGGCCCCGGACGCGTGGTACTCGGTGGTCGCGGTGGTGGGCGGGCTGCTCATCGGCCTGCTGGCGTTCCGCTTCGTCCGGCTGGGCTGGCCCGCGGTGGTGTCGACCGCGTTCTCGGCCCTCGGCGCTGGCCTGGTGTGCTGGGGTGTGGGCGTGCTGATGGGGCCCAACGACTTCAACGCCCGGTTGACGGCTGCGATGCCCGGAGATCAGGTGCCCATCGACTTCACCCTGCAGGCCCCCGTCGCGATCGCGCTATGGCCCTTCGCCGCCGTCGTCCCCCTGCTGCTGTGGTCGTCCCTCGCGCCCGACGCGGAGACCGCGCCGAGCGCCCCCGAGGAGTAGCCGCGGGAATCGGAGGAGTAGCCGCGGGAATCGGAGGAGTAGCTGCGGGAATTGCCGGCGCGGCCAGGGCCTATGCCGAGATGGCGGCCCAGCGGGCGGCGGTCAGCTCGGCTAGAGCGCTGGGGGAAAGCTCCACCTGCAGGCCGCGTCGGCCGGCCGAGACGAAGACGGTATGGAATCCTGTTGCGGACTCGTCGATTACGGTCGGCAGGGCGTGGCGCTGACCGAGCGGGGAGATCCCCCCGACGACGTACCCCGTGTTGCGCGCGGCCACCCCCGGATCGGCCAGGGTGAGTTTCTTGACGGCGAGAACGCGCGCGAGCGCTTTGAGATCGAGATGCCGGGAGGCGGGCACCAGAGCCACGCTCAACTCGTGCTTGCCCGGGCGATCGCCGGCGTCCACCACCAGGGTCTTGAACAGCCGCTCCAGGGGTAGCCTCAGCGCCGCAGCGGCCTCGTCGGCGAACACGTGATGACTGGCGGCACCGGAGTCGTGGGCGTAGGTGTGCAGTACATGGCCGACCCCGGCGCTCAGCAGCGTCGCCACCGCGCGAGTCGGGGGAGCGGCTCTGTTCTTTGCCATCGTGAAAGGCTAGCCCGAACCCGCCTGGCGCGGCAGCGGAGTCTGATTCAGCGCGCTCGACATGATGCTTCGCGCTCGATCTCTACATCACGCGGGAAGCGCGGACCCGAGCCAGCCGAGCATCGTAGTGAGCGCGACGCCAAAACTCGAGCGGGCCGGGTGGTCTCAGGCCAGCGCCGCGGCCAGCAGGGTCAGCAGGGGAGCCACGATCAGCGCGGGCAGCAGGTTGCCGACCGGCACCTGTCTGAGGTTCAGGAGGCGGATCCCGAGGCCGAGCAACAACAGCCCGCCGGTTGCGGTGAGAGCGTCGAGCTGGGCGGGCGACATCAGATCACCGACGAGGAAGCCCAACAGCGTCAGGGAGCCTTGGACGATTCCGACCGTGATGGCCGAAGCCAGCACCCCGGCGCCCAAGGAGGCGGCGAAAGCGATCGAGGCGAATCCGTCGAGCACGGCCTTGAGGATGAGCTGATCCGCGCCCAGCCCGAGGCCGTCGCTGAGCGAACCCAAGACGGTGAGGGGGCCGATGCAAAACAGCATCGAGGCCGCGACGAAGCCCTCGATGAATCGCGCCCTACTTGCCTGCTCGTCTGGGTTGGGTCCGTGAGCGTGCTCGTGTGGCTCGTGTGGCTCGTGAGCGTGTTCGTCTGGGTTGGGTCCGTGAGCGTGCTCGTGTGGGACGTGCTGGTCACCGGGGAGCCCGCCCTTGGCTCGGACGCCGACCAATCGCCGTCGCAACCAGTCTCCGAGCCGGGCCAGGCGCTGCTCGATGTCGAGCAGCGAGCCGGCGATGCCACCGATCAGCAACGATCCCAAGACGATGAGCATCGGCGCGGAGCCGCCCACCTGGGCCTGCAACGCCGGGCTGGTGACCCGCCACGCCGAGAGCAGGCCGATGAGGATCGTCACCAGACCGAGGGCGTCGGTCACGGTGGCGCGTGTTCGTTGGGGGAGGCGATGGCCCACGACCAAGCCGATGCCCGCCCCGAGGACGATCGTCACGATGTTGGCCACCGTGCCGAATCCGATAAACATTGGTGCCTTTCTCGTCGTCGTTGGTGGGCTCGGACCGGCGTGCGAACCCGGCTAGAGATCGTCCCATGTGATTGCGGTCTCAGCGACCGATCTCATCGCCGGTGGCACGTAAACTCACACCTGTGCTTGCAGAAGTCGATCTTCGTCCCATGGCCGCCGATGCCGCGCCGGGCGAGCGGCCGGACTACGCGTCCGCCGTCCCGCGCGCCGACTTCGACGTCGACGCCGCCCTCGAGGTGGTGCGGCCCATCTGCGCGGCCGTGGCCGAACGGGGCGCCGACGCGCTCCGCGAGTTCGCGGTCACGTTCGACGGCGTCGAGCCGCCGCACCTGCGCGTGCCGGCCGAGGCCATCGCGGAGTCGCTGGTGCGGCTCGATCCGGCGGTGCGGGAGGCCTTCGAGCTCGCGATCGCGAGGCGCCGCGAGGTGTGCGGGAGCGAGGGCGGTTCGCGGCGGGAAACCGTGGAGCTGGTCGACGGCGCCGTGGTGACGACCAAACAGATTCCGATGAACCGGGTCGGGCTCTACGTGCCCGGCGGGCTCGCCCCGTTGGCCTCCAGCGTCATCATGAACGTGGTGCCCGCCCAGACCGCCGGGGTCGGCTCGATCGCGGTCACCTCACCGCCCCAGGCCGAGTTCGGCGGGCTGCCGCACCCCAGTATCCTGGCGGTCTGCGCGCTGCTCGGCGTCGACGAGGTGTACGCCGTCGGGGGCGCCCAGGCGGTCGCCATGTTCGCCCACGGGGTGCCCGGCTTGTGCCCGCGCGTGGACATGGTCACCGGGCCCGGCAACATCTACGTGGTGGCCGCCAAGCGGCTCCTCAAGGGGCTCGTCGGCATCGATTCCGAGGCCGGGCCCACCGAGATCGCGATCCTCGCCGATCACACCGCGGACCCGCTGCACGTCGCCGCCGACCTCATCTCCCAAGCCGAGCACGATCCGCTGGCGGG
>JBBSOW010000117.1:0-10128 GCA_038259365.1 Propionibacteriales bacterium | reverse complement strand
TCCGGAGTGCCGGGAACCTCCGTCAGAGCGAGCGATCCTCCCGCGGTCCGTTCATCGGCTGAGTATGGTCGATGGTTGACCTCGCGTCAATCCCTGTGTCAGCAGGGATCGCTCAAGGTCCGAGAAGCGCTAGGTGGCGTTTCGCTATCCCGTGGCCTATGGCAGCACGACAGCACTCCATCGAGACCGGAAAGCACGACGCGAGCCACAGAACAGTCCGCAATCAGCTCGGTGCGCTCCCCCGTCCAGGTGACGACGAGTTCGTCTCGCGCCCGGCTGGGAGCTGGCAGGACGACGACGCCGCCATCATCCCAAGCGGCAGCGTCAAGGACCGCCGCGGTCTCCGCCATGCTCATCGTCCGCATCGACCGCCGAGGCCACGTCTACGGTTCCCGATGACGACTCGGCGAGCCCAGCCCCCTCCGGATCCGACCAGGCCATGGCAATAGTCCGACCGGAATCGGGTGGCGCTGCAGCCGTACGCCTTGCTGACGCCACAGGCAACTGACTGGGCGCCTGCTCGGACCCCCGGCTGAAGCCGTCCCGTTCGTAGCGATACTCCCGGCTGCCGGGATCGATCCGGGTGGCCTGGAGATCCTGGGTGACCAAATCGGTCGGATGGGCGCCGACCCGCCGCTTGTCGCAGGTGGCCCTTCGCAGACCGGGGTGAGCCCCTCCGGCACCGCTGCGCCATGATGGTTGCCAGAGCGCTCGGTTACGGCTGCCGTCCGTAATCGGGCCCGCCCGCATCGACACGATGGAGGAAGACGTGACCACACCGAGCAGCGTCGTGATCATCGGAGGCGGCCTCGCAGGCGCCAAGGCCGCGGAAGCACTGCGGGACAATGGTTTCACCGGGCCTGTGACCCTGATCGGGAACGAGTCCGATTTACCCTACGAGCGCCCACCGCTGTCCAAGAGCTACCTCATGGGCGAGGCGCCGTTCGAGGACGCAGTCGTGCTTTCCGCGGACTGGTACGCCGACAACAATGTCGAGTTGCGGATGTCGACTGCGGCAGCATCTTTCGACCCGGCTTCTCATACGGTCGCGCTCGCCGACGGCACGAGCTTGGACTATGGCGCGCTACTGCTTGCCACCGGCTCGGTACCCCGCCGGCTGTCCGTGCCCGGCGCGGACGCCGAGGGAGTGCTCTGCCTACGTAGCCATGCCGATTCGGACGCGATCCGCGAACAGTTCGGCCGCGGGAAACGACTGGTGATCATCGGCGCCGGCTGGATCGGACTGGAGGTCGCCGCCGCGGCGCGCGGCGCCGAAACCGAGGTGACCATCGTCGAGATGGCTCGACTGCCCCTGCTCGGCGTGCTCGGCTCTCAGCTCGGCCAGGTCTTCGCTGACCTGCACACCGCCCACGGTGTCGACCTGCGACTCGGGACCACCCTCTCCGAGATCACGGTCGACGCGGGGCGGGCCAGTGGCGTTCGGCTCGGCGACGGCACGACGATCCCCGCCGACGCTGTCGTGGTCGGTGTCGGGGTGACCCCCGAGGTCAGCCTCGCCGAGGCAGCCGGGTTGGCTGTCGAGAACGGTGTGCTCGTGGACGCCAGCCTGCGAACCAGTGACCCCGACGTCTACGCGGTCGGCGATATCGCAAACCATGACCACCCAGTGCTGGGTTCTCGAGTGCGGGTGGAGCACTGGGCCGCCGCCTTGAACCAGCCGGCCGCGGCGGTGGCGGCGATGCTCGGTGAGGACGCCGTCTACACCGAGTTGCCGTACTTCTTCAGCGACCAGTACGACCTTGGCATGGAGTACATCGGCCTCGCACCGGAGGGCAGCTACGAGCAGGTCGTGGTGCGTGGCGATCTCCCAGGGCGTGAGTTCGTCGCGTTCTGGTTGGATGGCGAGCATCGGATCAAGGCGGCCATGAACGTCAACGTCTGGGACGTCGTCGACGAGGTCAAACCTCTCATCACGAACGCGACCGTGGTTGATCCCGGCAGACTCGCCGACCCCGACGTGGCGTATTCGGACGTCGCCGCCAGGGGTTGACGGCGATGATGACCAGCGGAGGACACGACGTCAGGTTCGGCAGGGCCTACGACCCGCCAAGCCCAGAGGACGGTCAGCGGGTGCTGGTCGATCGGGTCTGGCCACGGGGACTGAGAAAGGACAAGGCCCATCTCGACGAATGGTGCAAGACCGTCGCCCCCTCCACCGAACTGCGGAAGTGGTACGGCCACGACCCCGAACGGTTCGACGAGTTCGCACGCCGGTACACCGACGAGCTGGCGGAGGAGGAGCCGGCCGCTGCGCTGGATCATCTACGCGACCTCGCCGCGCGGGACACCGTCACCCTGCTGACCGCCACCAAGAGTGCCGACATCAGTCAGGCAGCGGTGCTCGTCAATCTTCTCCGCGCTGACGGCTAGCCCACGTCGACTGGCCGATAGCGGATGGCCTCCATGATCTCCTCGCCCGAGGATTACCTTCCGGTGGGCGAGTTTGGTGTGGCCCTGAATGCAGAACGGGCACTGAGTGGTGTGCGCCACCGCGATCGCGATCAGCTGCTTGGTCTTCTCCGCCAGCGCCCCCGGCGAACACCGCCTGACTGAACGACTCGAACGCGTCGTGGGTATGCGGGGCGAGCTCCTTGCGACGGGGAGCGATCTCGTGGCCCGTTGCTTCATCGCCTCACCGCTTCCGCCCCAGCCAGTTGGCCAACTGCTCGGTGAGACCGGCCCCTTCGGCCGGTTCGACGACGGGATCGAAGGGGATGTCGTCGCCGCGGTTGTCGGCGGGGAGGGCGTTGCGCATGCCGGCGAGGACGGGGGCGACGACGGCGGGATCGGCCTCGGAATCCTGGCCGGTGGCGCCGGCCAGATCCCAGCCGTGGGCGAGGTTCTCGCTGGTGTAGACCATGAGCGCCGCGCCGCCCGGCACCTTCCCGAACGGGGCGGTCACGGTCTTGCTCCACAGCTCGTCCCCTTCCCAGGTTTCCCACGCCGCCGAAGATTCCTCGACACGGCGAGCGAAGTCCTCGGCCGGATCGCCGTCGATCGCCAACGCGAACGGCGCGTCCTCGACGTTGCCGTCGACCGCGATCCGCCGGATGCGCTCCTGGACCGCCATGAGGTGTTCGATGAGCTCGGTCACGTCGAACCGGTCGCAGGGCGTTGGGTCGTGCAGCTGCTCCGAACCGATGCCGGCCAGGAGGTCGTTGACCCACTGCTGGGATTGGCGGAGCTGAGGACGAAAGTCGGTGCCGTTCATGGTGGTTCCCTTCGATTGAGCGGCCCCGGGTTGAGGCCTTGTAACCAGACTGAGGCCCCATATCTGACACCCAATGTCAGGTATCTCTGACAGACTCGAAAACATGCGCGCGGACCGGTTGCTGCAACTCGTGGGGCTGCTACGCCAGCACGAGCGGATGAGCGCCGCCGAGCTGTCCCGCCGCCTCGAGGTCACCCCACGCACGATCATGCGCGACGTCGACGCCCTCTCGCTCGCCGGAGTGCCGGTCTACGCCGAGCGCGGCCGGGCCGGCGGCTACGCCTTGCTGCCCGGTTACCGGCCGGACACCGAGAGCCTGCGACCCGAGGAGGCCCGCGCGCTCTTCGTGGCCGGCGGCTCCTCGGTGGCCGACGCGCTGGGCATGGGACCCGATTTCGAGCGGGCGCTCCGCAAGCTCGCCACCGGCCTGCCGACCGATCAGACCCGCGAGGTGGGAGAGGTCCTGCAGCGCCTCGTGATCGATCCGGGCGGGTGGGGCCGAGAACCCACCCCTCAACCGACGGCGATGGCGACCGTCGTCGCGGCGGTGCAGGCCGATCGCCGCCTGCGGCTCAGCTACCGCTCGCAAGGGTCGACGCACGCCAAGCTCCGCACCGTCGACCCGTGGGGCCTGGTGTTGGCCGGATCCACCTGGTACCTCATCGCGACCCACCGGGGCGCCCCGCACACGTACCGGATCGACCGGATGGAGCACGCCGTCGAGCTGACCGAGCCAGCGAACAGACCGGCGGGGCTCGATCTCCTCGCGGTGTGGCACGACCTGCGCGCCGCCTGGCGGGAGCGGCCGACTCACCCGGTCCGGTTGCGGGTCACCCGCGCTCAACGGGATATGGCGCTGCGCCAGCTCGATATGGTCTTGATGGGCGAGCCGCAGGTGCGCGACGACGACGAATACTCGCTGATCGTCGCCGAGGTCAGCTCCCTGCGCGGCGTGGTGGGGGTTCTGCTCGGCTTCGGCTCCTGGGTCGAGGCGCTCGAGCCCGTCGAGCTGCGCGAACTCATGGTGAGCGTCGCGGAGGAGGCCCGGGCGCTCTACCGCGCGTCGGGGTAGCGTTGGAGCGAGTCTCTCCCAAACCCTCTGGAGTCCCATGAAATACCGCACGCTCGGCCAAGGCCTCCAGGTGTCCGCCCTCGGCCTGGGCTGCATGGGCATGAGCCAGAGCTTCGGCGAACTGCCCGATCGTGACGAGATGGTCGTCTTCCTGCGCGAGGCCGTCGAGCGCGGGGTCACGCTGTTCGACACCGCCGAGGTCTACGGCCCCTACGACAACGAGGAGCTCGTCGGGAGGGGCCTCGCCCCGGTGCGCGATCGGGTGGTCATCGCGACGAAGTTCGGCTTCGACATCATCCCGGGGAGCAAGCCGACCGGCGTCGACAGCCGCCCGGCCCACATCCGAGACGCCGTGGACGGCTCGCTGCGGCGGCTCGGAGTCGAGCGCATCGACCTGCTGTACCAGCACCGCGTCGACCCGGACGTGCCCATCGAGGAGGTCGCCGGCACCGTCAAGGAGCTGATCGAGGCCGGCAAGGTCGGCCACTTCGGGATGTCGGAGGCGGCGGCGGCCACGATCCGCCGCGCGCACGCCGTGCAGCCGGTCACCGCCCTGCAGAGCGAGTATTCGCTGTTCTGGCGACGCCCCGAGGAGGACGTCCTCGACGTCTGCGAGGAGCTGGGCATTGGGTTCGTCCCGTTCAGCCCGCTGGGACGCGGCTTGCTTACGGGCACCGTCGACGCCTCGACCGTCTTCGGCGAGAACGATATCCGCAGCACCCTGCCGCGCTTTGAGAAAGAGGCGCTGGCGGCCAACATGGCCCTGGTCGATCTGGTGCGCTCGGTCGCCGAGGCCAAGGGCGTCACCCCGGGCCAGATCGCGCTGGCCTGGCTGCTGGCCAGGAGGCCGTTCATCGTGCCGATCCCGGGCACCCGCAAGCTGCACCGCCTGGAGGAGAATCTCGCTGCGGCCGACGTCGAGCTGAGCGCCGACGAGGTCGCCGACCTCACCGATGCGGCCGGCCGCCTCGAGATCCGGGGCGAGCGCTACCCCGAGGCCGCAGAGGCCATGACCAACCGGTGACGGCCCGGGCCGCAGAACCCCAACACCGCAGCGATGGCGCCTTGAACGCGGCGCCGGGCCTGCGGATCGAGCGTGCGCAGGGAACGAGCCGCCGCCGGACGAAGCTCGACGCGATATGCGCTCACTCCCACCCCAGCCAAGCGACCGCGGCGCTGCACGAACACAGCCTCGGTCTGCGCCGTCTCCATGGCGTCGGAAAAGTGGTTTCGAGCATCGCTGATGCTTATCGTGGCCATGGATGAATCGTACAACTCGTCGCACATACCGTACAAGGGACGTCCGAGCACACCTGACGCGGCGCTCTAGGTCCTCTCCCGCAGGCGCGCGGCCTGGCGGGTGAGGTGATCCCGCTCGACGACATTGGTGGCTCGACGCGCCGCCTCGGCGTAATCGGCCAGCGCCGATGCAGGATCTCCGGACCGCTCGTGCAGGTGGGCGCGCACGGCGGCGAACCTCGGCGTGGCGTCGTTAACGTCGGCGAGCGCCGCGAGACCGGCTCGAGGACCGTCCGCCTCCCCCACCGCGACCGCCCGGTTCAGCCGGACGACGGGGCTGTCGGTCAGCCGCAGCAGCTCGTCGTACCACTCGACGATCTGCACCCAGTCGGTTAGCTCGAACGTGGCGGCGTCGGCGTGCAGCGCCGCGATCGCGGCCTGGGTCTGGTATTCCCCCAGCCGATCGCGGGCCAGCGCGGCCTGAAGCACCTCGACGCCGTCGGCGATCAGCGCGGTGTCCCATAGCGCGCGATCCTGCTCGGCGAGGGGCACCAGCCGACCCCGCCCGTCCAGGCGCGCGGCCCGACGGGCGTGGTGCAACAGCATGAGCGCCAGCAGCCCCGCCACCTCCGGCTCGTCGCTCATGGCCCGCAGTTGGCCGGTCAGCCGGATCGCCTCGGCGGCCAGATCGATCTCGCCGGAGTAGCCCTCGTTGAACACGAGGTAGAGCACCCGCAGGACGGTGGCGAGGTCGCCGGGCACGTGGAATCTGGCCCCGTCCAGACGAGCCTTGGCGCGGCTGATCCGCTGCGCCATCGTCGCCTCGGGAACGAGGTAGGCCTCGGCGATCTGGCGGGTGGTGAGCCCGCCGACCGCCCGCAGCGTCAGGGCCACCGCCGAGGCCGAGGTGAGCGAGGGATGCGCGCATAGGAAGTAGAGCCGCAGCGTTTCGTCGCTCTCGGGCTCCATCCCGGATCCCACGGACGGGCCCGCCTCCGGCTTGGACCAGAGCGCCGCCTCGCGGTTGCGACGGGACTGCTCGGAGCGAACCGCGTCGAGGAACTTGCGCCACGAGACCGCGATGAGCCAACCCCGCTCGTCGCGAGGGGGGTCCGTCGGCCAGGATCCGAGCGCCCCGATCAGGGCCTCCTGGACGGCGTCCTCGGCGGCGGCGAAATCCGCTCCTCGGCGGACGAGGACGCCGATCACACCGGGAATGAGCTGGCGCAACCGGGTTGCGTTCATCGGGCTGCATAGTTCATTGGTGCTCGCTCACGAGATGGCAGCGCTCACTCGGTGACGGTCGGGGTGTCGGTGTAGAAGGGCCGCACCTCGAGCCACTCGTGGATCGGCTCGCCGCCCTTGCCCGGCGCGGCGGATAGCTCGCCGGCCAACGCCACCGCCCGATCCCAGGATTCGACGTCGATGATCATCCAGCCGGCGATCAGGTCCTTGGTCTCGGCGAACGGACCGTCGGTGACCGGTGGGCGACCCTGGCCGTCGGAGCGCACGAACGCGCCCTCGGGCGAGAGCGCCTGCTCGCTGACGTACTCGCCGGTCTCCTTGAGCCTGTCGGCAAACGCGCCCATGTAGCCGACGTGGGCGTCGAACTCCTCGCTCGTCCACTGCTCCATCGGCACGTCGTTGCCCTCGGGCTCGGGCCCGCCGCGGTAGTGCTTGAGCAACAGGTACTTCATGGTGTCCTCCTCGTGGTCGTGGCGGCCGGCTTAGATGGGTGAGAGAGCGGCCGCTCACTCCTGGGACGGAGCCAGCACGCCGTTCTCGACACTCCTCACCACGTTTGTGCGCGCGGGCATTAGTGCGCGCAGCCGGCGAGCCCGTCGAGCAGCCGCTGGACGTCCTCGGCGTTGGTGTAGGGGGCGAGCCCGGCCCGGACCGCGCCCGCCTCGCCGAGCCCGAGGTGCCGGGCGGTCTCGGGGGCGTAGAAGCTCCCGGCGGGGGCGTTGATCTTTGCCTCCGCGAGCCGGTCGGCCACCGCGGCGGGCGCCATCGCGTCCACCTGGAACAAGGCGGTGGGGGTCCGCCGGGACGGATGGGCGATCAGCCGCACGTGCTCCATCGCGGACAATCCGGCGGCCAGCTCGCCGAACAGCGCGTCCTCGTGACGTTCCAGCGCGGCGAACGAGGCGTCCAGCCGGCTGGATCGATCGCCATCGCTCGGCGCCAGATCGGCCAGGAAGTCAACGGCGGCGGTGACCCCGGCCAGCAGCTCGTAGGGCAGCGTGCCGTGCTCGAACCGCTCCGGAACCTCGTTCGACGACGGGGTCAGCTTGTCCGGGGAGCGCTCGGCCAACCACGCGGGATCGGCGGCCACCATGGCACAGTGTGGCCCCAGGAACTTGTACGGCGAGCACACCAGGGCGTCGACGCCGAGTTCGGCCAGGTTGGTGCGGACGTGCGGCACCGCGTGCACCCCGTCCAGCCAGACCACCGCACCCGCGGAATGCGCGAGGTCGGCGAGGGCGCGGATTTCGGGGCGGCTCCCGGTGAGATTCGAGGCGGCGGTGAAGGCCACCAGCCGGGTCCGATCGCTGAGCTGGGCGGCCAGGTGGTCGGTCATGAGATCGCCGGATGCGGGATCGAAGTCGCACCACCTCACGACGGCCCCCACCCGTTCGGCGGCCAGGATCCACGGGGCGACGTTGGCGTCGTGATCGAGCCGGGACACGATCACCTCATCGCCGCTCTTCCACTCCTTGGACAGGGAGCGGGCGAAGTCGAAGGTCAGCGCGGTGGCGCTGCGGCCGTAGACGATCCCCTCGGGCCGGGCACCCAGCAGATCCGCTGCTGCGGCGCGGAAGCCGACCACGGCCTCCTCGGCGCGCCGCGCGCTCGCGGTCACGGTGCCGCGGTTGGAGATCGCCGAGGTCAGCGTCGCGGCGATGGCGGTGCCGACGCCCCGGGGCACCTGGGAGCCGCCCGGACCGTCGAAGAACGCGGTCCCCTCCTCCAGGGCGGAAAATTCGGCGCGGATCCGGTCGATGTCGTATTCCATGCCGATCAGCCTAGAGCGCCGGCTGTGGACCGCCTGATTGAGGCTTACTAGCCGAGCAGCTGTTGTTGCAAGAGATCGGCCAGCCAGGACTGATACTCCTGGTCGGACCACCCACAGCCCTGGGTTGAGCTGAGGTAGAGCTCGACGCCGGTGAGCATCCACGCCCGGTCCAAGGCGCGTTCAGGATCCAGGTCGGCCGACAGGGCGCCGGACTTCGCCAACTCCGCGATGATGGGGCGCAGGCCCTGGCGTCGATGACGGTCGCCTTCCTCGCGCATCTTGGCCATCGCGGGATCTCCTACGGCGCCCTGCGCTGCCAGGATCGCTGCCCGGCTCGATGACAACATCGCGGTCGTCCACTGAGCGAACGCGGCCAGCTTGCGGCGCGGGTCGCTCTCCTCCGCTATTCGACGAGCCCAGTTGGGCCCGTCGGCGTCGGCCTCCAGCTGAGCCAGCAGCGCGCCGACTATGGCCCCCTTCGAGCCGAACGTGGCGTACACCGTGGGCACCGCCACCCCGGCACGCTTGGCGATGCTCGCGACCGTCGTCCCTTCGAACCCGTGCTCGGCGAACAGTTCGCCCCCTGCCGTAGCTATCCGCTGGCGCGTGTCGGCTGCGCTGCGCTGGCGGCGGGGGGATTGGTAGGCACGAGGTTGCCGCACCACCTCGGAATCGTCGCTGGACACTTTCGCTACCACCCTTTGCATATTCGATACAGTACGCTATATTCAATAAACCAGGATGTATCGAGTGTAGATCATCCGCCACCACAGAACGAGGAACACACATGCCAGGTCAACAGATCGGGTCCACCATCGCCGCAGTCTTCGGCCTGATCTACGTGCTGGTCAACACCGGCTCGCTGCCATCAACCTGGTCCTTGATCCTTCGGGTGCTCGCCGTGATCGCGTTCGCCTTCGTGCTGATCGCGCTCGTTCGGTCTCGACGGGTAGGTGGAGGTGGCCAGCCCCCACAGCGGATCTTCACCCGCGGCTACTGGATCGTCGTCGCGATCGAATTCGTCGCCCTGTTCGTCGGCGCGCGCATCCTCAGCGGTCCGCTCGAGACCCCGCAAGCCGGCGTCGCCTGGGTGTCCTGCGTGGTCGGGGTGCACTTCTTCCCGTTGGCCATCGTCTTCCAGCAACGCTTCTTTAACCTGCTCGGCGCCGTGATCGCCGCCTGTGGCCTGATCGGGATCGCATTGGCCCTGCTCGGCCAGGGAGCGGCCGCCATCGACGTCGTCGCCGGCGTGGTTCCGGGAGCCATCCTCCTGGGGTTCGGCTGGTGGGGCATGCGCCGCTCCGCCCATGAGGCCGTGGCTACCTGAGCACACACGACAACCGCCTCAGGTGAGTGAGGACCTATGATTGCCAACCGGGTGAGCGTGGAGCAACCTCATCGCGGCGTTCCACGGACTCGGATTCAGCCCCCGGCGAACGGGTTGCGGTACAGATCGCCGTGGCTGTCGACCCCCACGTCGAGCACCACGTCGCTCTTCGGCCGCGCCACGCACAGCAACACGTAGCCCGCACGCGACTGCCGCGCGTTGATCGCCGTCGCCCCCGGCTG
>JBBSOW010000116.1:0-10159 GCA_038259365.1 Propionibacteriales bacterium | reverse complement strand
CCGGCGAGGCCGCGCAGGCGTTCGCCGACGTGTTCGCCGCCCGCGGCATCGCGCGTGATCACCATGATCGTGTCGTCGCCGGCGATCGTGCCCAGGATCTCGGGCCAGCTCGCCCGATCCAGGGCCGAGGCGAGGTACTGGGCCGCCCCGGGCGGGGTGCGCACGATCACGAGGTTCGCCGAGGCCTCGGCCGAGATGAGCACCTCCGGCAGCAGCTTGACCAGCTTCTGATCGAACGCGCCCCACTCACCCGGCCGGATGGTGGGATCGGCCCCGTCCTCGGCCACCCGGTAGACGCTCGCCCCGTGATCGCGCACCCGGACCGCGCCCAGTTCCACCAGATCGCGGGAGAGGGTGCCCTGCGTGACGACGAAACCGCGGTCGGCGAGACCGGCGGCCAGTTGGGCCTGCGATCCGATCGCCGAGGCGTTGACCAGCTCCACGATCTTGGCCTGCCTGGCGGCCTTGCTCTGCGGGGCGGGCGGCCCCGGCGATGGGGACACGGCCGAGGTCACGACTGCTCGCGGGCGAGCCGATCGAGAAAGATCAGCAACGCCTTCTGCACGTGTCGTCGGTTCTCGGACTGATCCCAGATCACCGACTGCGGCCCGTCCAGGACCTCGGCGTCGATCTCCTTGCCGCGGTAGGCCGGCAGGCAGTGCAACACGATGGCGCCGGCGTCGGCCCGGCTCATCAGCTCGGTGCTCACCCGGTAGGGCGCGAACACGTGCGTCCGGGCCGCGTTCTCGGCTTCCTGTCCCATGGAGACCCAGGTGTCGGTGGCCACGACGTCGGCGCCCTCGACGGCCGCCTGCGGATCGGTGAGCACCTCGACGCTGCCGCCGCTGGATGCGGCGACCACGGCGGCCCGGGCCACGAGCCCGTCGGCGGGCTGGTATCCCGTCGGCGCCCCGATCCGGACGTTCATGCCCGCCAGCGCGCAGCCGAGCAGGTAGGAGTTGGCCACGTTGTTGGCGCCGTCGCCCAGATAGGCGAACGTGAGCCCCGCCAGGCTCGACTTGTGCTCCCGCACGGTCTGCAGGTCCGCCAACAGCTGACACGGGTGGTAGTCGTCGGTCAGGGCGTTGATCACTGGGACGCCGGCGTGGGCGGCCATCTCGACGATCCTGGAGTGCGCTCCGGTGCGCCACACCACCGCGGAGACGTGGCGGCCGAGCACGCGGGCCGTGTCGGCGATCGATTCCCCGCGGCCCATCTGCGAGGTCGCGCCGTCGAGCAGCACCGCGTGTCCCCCGAGTTCGGTCAGGCCGACCTCGAAGGAGATCCGGGTACGCGTGGAGGCCTTGTCGAAGATGACCGCGACGCAGCGGTCGATGAAGGTGCCGTCCTCGGTCGGAGCCGCCTTCAAGCGGTCGGCAAGGTCGAGGATCTCGGTCTGCTCGGCGGCGCTGAGGTCGTCATCGGCCAACAGGTGCCTGATCATGGGTGTTCCTCACCGTCGGCGAGTAGCTCGGGAAGGGCGTCGACGAAGGTCTGTAGCTGGTCGCCGGTGCTGATGAGCGGCGGCGCCAAGCGCAGCACGTTCGGTTTGGGGGCGTTGATGACGAACCCTGCCTTCATGGCGGCGCGCACCACGGCCGGGGCGATGTCATGACCGAGCTCGATGCCGATCAGGAACCCCGCGCCCCGCACATCGGTGATCGACTCGTGATCGAGATCCCTGATGCGCCTGCGGAAGGCGTGCCCGGTCCGGGTGACGTGCTCGAGCAGACCGTCACGCTCGATCACTTTCATCACCGCGAGCCCGGCGATGGCGGCGACGGGGTTTCCCCCGAACGTCGTCCCGTGCAGGCCGGGGCTCAACAGCTCGGCGGCGCCCCCCGTGGCCAGGCAGGCTCCGACGGGAAACCCGTTGCCCAGGCCCTTCGCGAGGGTGACGATGTCGGCCACGGGCGCCTCCGCAACCGGGCGGTGGGCGAGCCAGGCACCGGTGCGGCCCATGCCCGTCTGCACCTCATCGACCCACATCAGAGCGCCGCCCTCGTCGCACAGCTCGCGCACCCGGGTCAGGTAGCCCTGGGGCGGCACGATGATGCCGTTCTCCCCCTGGATCGGCTCGACAACGACCGCGGCCACGCCACCGTCGGCCTGCGACGCGTCGATCGCCGCCGCGAGGGCTGCGGAATCGCCGTAGGGGACGAACTCGATGTCGCCGGGCAGTGGCTCGAACGGGGCCCGGTACCTGGGGTTGTGGGTGATGGCCAGGGCACCCATCGTCCGCCCGTGGAAGGCGCCGATGCAGGAGATGATCTTCGTGCGCCCGGTCGCCCGGGTGATCTTGAACGCGGCCTCGTTGGCCTCGGTGCCGGAGTTGGTGAAGAACGCCTTGGCATCATCCGCGCCCGTGAGGGCGGTGAGCCGTTCGGCCAGTGCCACCTGGGCGGGGGTGGTGAAGAAGTTCGAGACGTGGCCAAGGGTGGCGAGTTGGCTGGTGATGGCCGACAGCACGTAGGGGTGCGCGTGGCCCAGCGAGTTCACCGCGATCCCCGACAGCAGGTCGAGGTGTCTGTGCCCCTCGGCGTCGAAGACGTAGCAACCCTCACCCCGGACGAACACCTTCTGCGGGGGGCCGAAGGTGTTCATCACCGAGCCTCGATACCGCTCCAGGATCGCCGCCGAGGCGGCCGCGGGGGCCAGCTCGGCCGACTCGCGAGTTTGGGTCAATCCGGTCATGGGGAGTCCTCCTGCTCGTCGGCCAGCACCATCGTGCCCACCCCTTCGTCGGTGAAGACCTCCAACAACACCGAGTGCTGCACGCGGCCGTCGATGACGGTGGCGCGATCCACCCCGTTCTCGACCGCGTCGAGGCAGGCCTGCATCTTGGGGATCATGCCCGATTCCAGCGCGGGAATGAGCTGACGCAGCTCGCGCGCGGAGATCTCGGAGACGAAGGAGCCGGTGTCGGGCCAGTTGTGGTACAGCCCGGGCACGTCGGTGAGCATGACGAGCCGCTCGGCCCCCAGGGCCACGGCGAGCGCGGCCGCGGCGGTGTCGGCGTTGATGTTGTGTACGGTGCCGTGCTCGTCGGGGGCCACCCCGGCGACGACGGGGATCCGGCCGGCGTCGATGAGATCCTGCACCATCTCGGGGCGCACGTGGCTCACGTCGCCCACCAGGCCGAGATCGACGAACTCCCCGTCCAGGTGCAGCCCGCGGCGTTCGGCCTCGAACAGCCCGCCGTCCTCGCCCGACATGCCGACGGCCAGCGGCCCGTGATTGTTGATCAGCCCGACCAGTTCGCGCCCCACCTGGCCGACGAGCACCATCCGCACGACGTCCATCGCCTCGGGGCTGGTGACGCGCAGCCCAGCGCGAAACTGGGATTCGATGTTGAGCCTGGCCAGCATGGCCGATATCTGCGGGCCGCCGCCGTGGATGACGACGGGCTTGAGCCCGCAGCGGCGCAGGAAGACCACGTCCTCGGCGAAGGCGCGCTTGAGGCCGTCGTCGATCATGGCGTTGCCGCCGTACTTGATCACGACGGTCTTCCCGGCGTAGCGATCCAGCCACGGCAGCGCCTCGGTGAGCACGCCGGCCTTGGCGATCAGGGTTTGCTCGCGCGTGTGGCCGGTATCGTCTGGGGACGTCATGGCGCCACCCCCACCAAGGAGAGGCCGGTCGTCTCGGGGAGCCCCTGGGTGAGGTTGAGGCACTGGATCGCCCCGCCGGCGGTGCCCTTGGTCAGGTTGTCGAGCGCGGCGACGGCGACGAGCCGGTTGGCCGCCCGATCGAGCGTCACCTGGACGTGCACCGCGTTGGAGCCCAATACCGATTGGGTCATCGGCCACCGGCCGTTGGGCAGGAGGCGGACGAAGGGCTCGTCGGCGTAGGCCTCGGCGTAGGCGGCGCGCACCTGCTCCCCGGTGATCGAGGCACTGGCCAGAGGCGCGGTGCAGGTGGCGAGGATGCCCCGCGACATCGGCACCAGGACGGGGGTGAAGCTGACGCTGGGCTCGCTCGCGCCTAGCACGGCGAAGTTCTGCAGCAGCTCTGGGGTGTGCCGGTGCCCCCCGCCGACGCCGTAGGCGCTGGCCGAGCCCATGAGTTCGGAGCCGAGCAGGTGCGGCTTGAGCGCCTTGCCCGCTCCCGAGGGCCCGCTCGCGGCCACGACGACGACGTCGCGGCCCTCGGTGAGCCCGCAGGTCAGTGCGGGTAGCAGGGCGAGGGTCACCGAGGTGGGGTAGCAGCCCGGGACGGCGATCCGCGTGGCCGGGGTGAGGATCTCGCGCTGTCCGGGCAGCTCGGGCAGGCCGTAGGGCCAGCTTCCCGCGTGCTCGGACCCGTAGAACTTCTCCCATTGCGCGGCGTCGGCGAGCCGGAAGTCCGCCCCGCAGTCGATGACGACGACGTCCTCGCCCAGCTCGGCGGCCACCGCAGCGGAGGTGCCGTGCGGAAGCGCCAGGAAGACGACATCGTGACCGCTCAGGTTCTCGGTGGTCGTGGCGAGCACCGGGCGATCCACCAACGGGGTGAGGTGGGGTTGGTGCTCGCCCAGCGTGGAGCCGGCGGAGTTACCCGCCGTCAGCGCGCCGATCGTCACCTCGGGATGCCCCAACAGGAGCCGGAGCAGTTCTCCGCCGGCGTACCCGGTGCAGCCGGCCACCGCTACTTTGATCGTCACCGACATAACTATGCCATAATTAGCATAACTATGCAGCTTGGGTCAGATCGAGCGCAAGCGGGCCCCGAACCGTTCCACGGCCACGGCCACGGCGGCATCGCGGGCTGCCGCCGCCTCGGCGTCGGTCAGCGTGCGATCGGCGGCGCGAAAGCGCAACGCGAACGCCAGCGACTTCTTGCCAACGCCGGCCTGCTCGCCGACGTAGAGGTCGAACAGTCGAATGGCCTCCAGCAACCCACCGGCCCCCTCCACGAGTGCCCGGCGCACGTCGTCGGCGCTCACCGCGTCGTCGACGACGAGGGCCACGTCCTCCTTGGCCAACGGGAAGCCCGAGATCGCCACCACGTTCCCGCCGACCGGCGCGGCGGCGATGAGGGCGTCCAGATCCAGCTCCAGCACCGCGCTGCGGGGCGGCAGGCCGAATTCGGTGCACACGCTGGGGTGCAGCTCGCCGCCGTACCCGATGAGCACCGACGCGCCACTGCGCTCCACGACGCTGAGGCTGGCGCAGCGGCCCGGGTGCCAGGGAGCCAGCTCGACGGCCTCGCGGACGAGGCTCAGGCCCACCGCGGCGGCGGCGACGTCGGCCGCGGCCAGCGCCTGGGCCCAACCCGCGGGCTCGGCGCTGCCCTGCCAGCCGGCGGGACGCCACTCGCCGCTGAGCAACACCGCGAGGTGGCGTGGCTGATCGGGCAGCACGGCCTCGAGCCCGGCGAGCTCGGACTCACTCGGCCGGTGGGCGACCGATGGCCGGGGCGGCCTGGCGGCCTCGCGGGCGTAGAAGACCGCCGCCAACTCGAACAGCGCCAGATCGCCCGTACCGCGGCTGAGGTTCTTCGCCGCCGCGGCCAGCAGGCCGGGCACCAGCGTCGTGCGGAGGAAGGGAGCGGTCTCGGCGAGCGGGTTCGCCAGGCGCACCAGTCTTCGCCGGCTGTCCTCGGCCTCGACGCCGAGCCGGTCCAGCTCGCTCGAGGCGAGGAACGGAAAGCTGACGATCTCGACGAACCCCGACGCGGCCAGGTCGTTGGAGATCGCGCGGCGGGCCCGCTGGGAGCGCGTCAGCCCGCGGCCGGGCGGGGCCACGGGCAGGATCGGTTCGATGGTGTCGAAGCCGATCTTGCGCCCGATCTCCTCGACGAAGTCGTAAGCGTCGCTCAGGTCCGGGCGCCAGCTCGGCGGGGTGATGCGCAGCCGCTCGGCACCGCCGGGCGTCAACGCACGCTCGACGCACGAACCGCCGGCCGCCAACAGCTCGACGGCCCGATCGGGGCTGACCGGGGTGCCGAGGATGCGCTCGGGGAGGTCGGCCGCGATCTCGCGGCTCGGCGCCTGAGGAGGCGCCCCGGCGATGGTCTCCGCCCCGGCTACCGTGCCGCCCGCGAGCTCGACCAGCAGATCCGCGACGCGATGGGCCGCGGCGTAGCTGGCGCCCGGATCCACCTCGCGCTCGAAGCGCCGCGAGGCCTCCGAGCCGAGCCGGTGCCGCCGCGAACTGCGCGCGATCGAGAGGGCGTCGAAGTGGGCGGCCTCGATGACGATGGTGGTCGTCTCGTCGTTGATCTCGGTGGCCGCGCCGCCCATCACCCCGGCGATGCCGATGACCCCGGAATCGTCGGTGATGACCAGATCGGCCTCGTCGAGCACGCGTTCGGCGTCGTCGAGGGTGGTCAGCCGCTCCCCCGCCCGCGCCTGGCGCACCACGATGGGGCCCGTCAATCGGTCGGCGTCGTAGGCGTGCAGCGGCTGGCCCGTCTCCAACATGACGTAGTTGGTGATGTCGACGATCAGGGAGATCGAGCGCATCCCGCAGAGCTGGAGGCGGCGTTTCAGCCACTGGGGGCTCGGCCGACTCGGGTCGATGCCGGTCACCGAGACGGCAACGAACAGCGGACACGCCGCCGACTCCAGGCGCACCGGGTAACCGGCGTCGCTGGGTTCGGGCACGGCCGCGGCGACCGGATCGGTGAAGGCGCTCTGGGTGGATTCGGCCGCCTCGCGCGCGATCCCGCGGATGGACAGGCAGTAACCCATGTTCGGGGTCACGGCGATGTCGAGCACCTCGTCGGTGAGGCAGAGCACGGGCCCGGCGGGTTCACCGACGACGAGCTCGCGGCCGTCGTCGGTGCTCGTGGGAAGCACGATGATGCCACCGGAGCGATCCTCGCCGAGGCCCAGCTCGCTCGTCGAGCAGATCATCCCGTCCGAGACGTGGCCGTAGGTCTTGCGGGCCGCGATGGCGAAGTCGCCGGGCAGCACCGACCCGGGCAGCGCCACGACGACGAGATCGTCGACGCCGAAGTTGTGGGCGCCACAGACGACCCCGCGACCGGGCTCCGGATTTCCCGGCGCGCCCTGGCCCTCGCTCGGGTTGTGGGCGCCGACGTCGACGCGGCACCAGTTGATCGTCTTGCCGTTCTTCTGCGGCTCCGATTCCTTCGACAGCACGCGCCCGATCACGACCGGGCCGGTGACGTCGCCGCCGGCGCTCTCGACCGTCTCGACCTCGAGGCCGTAGCCGATCAGCCGCTCCGCGACGGCGCGGCCGTCGAGGTGTTCGGGCAGGTCGACGTACTCGCGCAGCCAGCTCAGGGGGGCCCTCATCGAGCGAGTCCTTTCAGGGAACGGGAGAAGCGGACGTCGCCTTCGATGACGTCGCGCAGGTCTTCGGCGTTGTTGCGGAACATCATGGTGCGGTCGATGCCCATGCCGAAGGCGAAGCCGGAGTAGACCTCGGAGTCGACGCCGCTGGCCGCGAGCACGCGCGGGTTGACGACCCCGCAGCCGCCCCACTCGATCCAGCCCTCGGATCCGCAGGTGCGGCACGGGCGCTCGGGGTGGCCGACGGACTTGCCGCGGCAGACGAAGCACTCCAGATCCACCTCGGCCGACGGCTCGGTGAACGGGAAGTAGTTGGGGCGCATCCGGGTGCGGACGTCGCCGAACATGGACGTGGCCAGATGATTCAGGGTGCCGCGCAGGTGCGCGAGGGTGATGCCCTTGTCCACGCACAGCCCCTCGATCTGGTGGAACATCGGCAGGTGGGTGGCGTCGAACTCGTCGGCCCGGTAGACCTTGCCCGGACACACGACGTAGATCGGCGGCTCGCGGTCCAGCATCGAGCGGATCTGCACCGGGGAGGTGTGGGTGCGCAGCACGACGCCGGCCTCGATCGGGTCGACGAACAGGGTGTCCTGGGTGGTGCGGGTGGGGTGATCGGGGCCGATGTTGAGGGCGTCGAAGTTCAGCCACTCCGCCTCCGCCTCGGGGCCCTCGGCGACCTCCCACCCCCTGGCGACGAAGACGTCGGCCATCTGCTCCATCAGCGCGGGGATCGGGTGCCGGGCCCCCTCGGGGACGATCGCGGTGGGCAGCGTCACGTCGACCCGCTCGGCGGCGAGCGTGCGCTCCAGCTCGGCGGCGCCGACCTCGGCCTCGCGGGCCTGGAGCGCCTCATTGACCTCACCGCGGGCCAACCCGACCCGCTTGCCCGCGTCCTTGCGGGCCTGCGGCGGCAACGCGCCGATCTCGCGGTTGGCCAGCGCCAGCGATGAGCGATCCCCGGTGTGGGCGAGGCGGGCAGTCTTCAGCTCGGCCACGGTGGTCGCCCCGGCAAAGGCCGCCTTGGCGGCGGCGACCATCTCGGCCACCTGCTCGGCGCCGAGAGGGCTCACCTGTACGGGATCGTAGTTCGTGTTGTGCCCGGACATGGGCTCCCCTCGGGTCGGCTGAATAGTCCGCCGCTCAGTCTAGGGAGCCAATCCCGCATCACGCGAACCTATTTGTCGGGGCTGGCGAAAAGAGAAGCTCGGCGCCGCGGCTTAGGATGGGCACACCAGACCCGGAGGAGGGCACATGCCCAGACGTGAACTTGGCGTGATCCTCGCCGCGCTCTGTCTCCTCGCCACCTCCTGCGGGGGCGAGCCGCGTCCGGCGGCGGTGGCGGGGAACGACCAGAAGGTTCTGCCCAGCGAGACACTGCAGGACTGGGTGACGTACGGGGATCGGCTCGTCGTCGTGGAGGCGACCGCCGAGAGCGCCAGCCCCATCAGCGAAGGGGAGCGCGAGAGCGGGGAGGGCTATTCCTCCCGCCAGGTGAGCATGAAGATCATCACGACGCATTGGTCCAGCCCAGAAACCGACCGCACGCGCGAGCTGGAAACCCCGACCGAGCTCACCACGGCCAACGGTGGCTCGGTGGTGAAGGGCAAGACGCGCAAGCCCGTCCGGTTCGACGGAGAAACCTACGCCACGGTCGGGCAGCCGTATCTGGCCCTGCTGACCTACTCGAGCATCGCGCTGACCGTGGACCCCCAAACCCGCGCGGTCACCCGGTTCGAGAAGCCGTCGTGGACCATCGGGGCGCTGGTACCGCTGGAGGACGGGCTGGTGGCTCCGGCCGACGATCCCGACGGCGAAGACTCTCCCGTTCGCGCCAAGCTGGCCGCGCTCACCCCCGAGGCCAGCGGAGAACTACTCGGCAAGACCGAGCCCGATCCTGCCGCGTCTGAATACGCAGCCCTCGACCCCGTGGCGCGCTACCAGAACGTGGTGTTGGATACCGGCTCGACCCCTGCGCCCGGTCCGGCCGAGCAGGGGTAGATCACCATCGCCCGACTAGCGGATCCCATCGAGCACGGCGGTCAGGGTGAAGGTCAGCGGGACTCGCTCCTGGTGCTCGACCAGCACAGACTCACCTGGCCGTTCGGGGTCGGGACGCATGTACTCCCCCAGTGCGGCGAACGGGACGCTGCGGTGTTCGGTCAGGCCGGTGATGCGCATGCCCTGGTTCAACACGGCGGTCACGATCTCGCCGAGGCCATGATTCCATTCGGCGGTCCTGGTCGCGGTGATCCGATGCTCCGACTCGACGTAGTCCTCGTCGTCGTCGAACACGCTCGGCTCCTCGGTCTCGAAGTAGGGGTAGGTCACCACGACGAGGCCGTCCGGGCGCGGATCGGCGATCGCGCCCAGCATGGGGTGCATCTCGCGCATGAACAACCGTCCTCCGGGACGTAGGAGGCCCGCCACGACGGCGGCCCAGTCCTCGATCCGCGGCAGCCAGCACAGTGCCCCGATGCTGACATAGACCAGATCGAAACCGTGGGGTTCCACGTGGGCGAGGGTGTCGTAGACGTTGCACTGGTGGTAGGCGATGTCGGTCCCGGTGTCGGCCGCTAGCTCTCGGGCAACCTTGAGTGACATCCCGGAGAGATCGACCCCGGTGACGTCGGCGCCCAGCCTGGCCAAGGAGAGCGTGTCGGTGCCGATGTGGCACTGCAGGTGGACGACCCGAGCGCCCGAGATGTCGCCGAGCCGAGGCAGATCGAACGCCACCACGTCGCTGATCGCGGCGGGATCGCGGCGAAAGCGCGCCACGTCGTACTCCGGGGACATCGCATGCCCGGTGGCGCGATCGTCCCAGTTGGCCCGGTTCCAGTCGAAATAGTTGTCCACCGGTTAACCCTCGCACGGGTTGCGGTTCCGACCTCGGTAGCACGCGGCTCTTCTGGTCCATAT
>JBBSOW010000115.1:0-10164 GCA_038259365.1 Propionibacteriales bacterium | reverse complement strand
CTCGCGCGCCTCCGGTTGCCCGCGATAGAAGGAGCGGACGGCTTGAGCATCCATATAGTCACCTTTGGCGGGAGTCATGTGCCCACCAGAGCCAGTGGCACCGAGCAAGGGGACAGATCCATCATGCCGCAGACGCTAGGCCGACGCTCAGACACTTCCGCCGTCGCAGGTTGAGAATGCGTTTACGATGTCGGCAGGTCTTTCCCAGCAACTCGCCACCTACCTAGCGCTTCGGGAACCCCGATCCACCAAGGAGCTACCAATAATGCAGATCACGGTTTTCGGGGCAACGGGACGGGTAGGCAGCGAGTTCGTTCGCCTCGCCTTGCGCGATGGCCATGACCTCTTGGCTTTGGTCCGCTCCCCGGGAAGACATCACCCGGAGCAGGAAGTGACGACCGTCCAGGGGGACGCTCGGGATGCTCAAGCGGTGGGCCAAATCCTCGGGGGATCAGATGCCGTCGTGAGCGCCCTCGGCACCGATTCGACCACCACGCTGACAGAAGCAACCGCCGCCATCATCGAGGGTATGACAACTCACGGCGTCACTAGAATCGTGACCATCGGCACGGCCGGCATCGTGGAGAGTCGCACCGAGCCGGGAAAGCTCCGATACCAATCGAACGAATCACGACGCACCCAGACCTTCGCGGCCGTAGAGCACCAGCGGGCCTACGAGATGTTGCGAGACTCTGGACTGGACTGGACGGTCGTCTGCCCCACGTACCTGCCGGACGGCAAGGCGGTAGGCGGGTACCGGATCGAGCGCAACTACCTACCGAGGGACGGCCGCCAGATCTCCACAGGAGATACGGCGGCCTTCGCCTACGAAGAACTTCTGGGCAACAAGCATGTCGGCTACCGGGTGGGGATAGCGTATTAGCCTCTTTCGCTCCCGCGGTTTCATCCTGGAATGCACTGAACTGGCTTGGCACAGCAAAGGCAACCGCGCGCTGGGCGGCAGCGACGAGTGCCGAGACGGCCTGACGGCCATTTGCAGGTCCACGACCGCGCGCCGCGACCACTCAGACACCTCGGCAACTCACGCGCGATCCGAGCACCCTCGACACGTCCTTCCAGTGACGCTGGAATCTGGCACCGCTCCCACCGGGTTCCCTCTCAGCCGCGAGATCCTCCCGTGGCCCAGAGGAGGCTCGACGGATGCGCAGCGAGAAGGCCACCTTTTCCGGCTCGAGCGGCACCCCGCTGGCGGGCCGCCTGGATATGCCGGATGTCCAGCCGCAGGCGTTCGCGCTCTTTGCACACTGCTTCACGTGCAGCAAAGATGTGCTCGCCGCGTCGAGGATCGCGTAAGCGTTGACGGGTTTCGGCATTGCGGTGCTTCATTTCGACTTCACGGGTCTCGGCGGCTCCGACGGCGACTTCGCCAACACCAACTTCACCTCGAACATCACCGACCTGATCCACGCGGCGGGGTACCTGCGCAGCAACCACCACCCCGCTCCCAGGATCCTGGTCGGGCACTCTCTTGGCGGCGCCGCCGTCCTCGCAGTCGCCGAGCACATCCCCGAAGCGCGAGCCGCCGTCATCATCGGGGCGCCGGCCGATACCGAGCACCTGTTGCACCTGATCGGTGAGGAGCGCCGGGAGCTCGAGGAGACCGATGAGATCGAGATCTGCCTGGCGGAGCGACCGTTCCGAATACGGAGACAGTTCCTTGACGACATCGCCGATCAACCCCAGACGGGCAGGATCCGCCGGCTGGGCGCCGCGCTCCTGGTGATGCATTCCCCCAACGACGAGACGGTGGGCATCGACAACGCACGCCGCATCTTCGACGTCGCCCGCCACCCCAAGTTGTTCCTGTCCCTCGACGGCGCCGATCACCTGCTCACCCGGGCCACCGACGCCCGATTCGCCGCCTCGATGCTGGCGGCTTGGGCAAGTAGGTACCTCGACGAGGACCCTCTCCCGACTCCCGGGCCGCGGCACCCTCGACAGCGGTAGTGGAGCAGGGCGTGGTCGTCGTGTCCGAAAACGGTCGAGGCTTGTATGGGCAAGGCATCACGGCAGGCCGACACCAGTTCAACGCGGACGAACCAACTCCGGTTGGCAACAACACTGGCCCTACCCCCTACGACCTCCTTCTCGCCGGCCTCGGCGCTTGCACCTCCAACCCGGAATTCCGATGCATGCCGCACCGTTGTCGCATCCCATGGGCGCCGCGGACGACCACCAGCGCCCCGGGGTTATCCGGTCCGCTCCCCTGCGTCGGTGGATTCGGCGATTCGCTTGATCGCGGCGAGGGTCTTCGGGATGCCATCGAGAGCCTGCCCCGTGCGGTCCGCGATCTGGACGTCAGCCCGGTCACCGTATTTCTCCTCGAACATCGCGATCCCCTCGGACAAGAACTCCCAAGACTCGGTGAGTTCCGTCCCCGTCTGCGTTGGGGCGAGCGTGAAGCCCCAACGGACGAAGGTGCCACCGACCACCCATGCGAACTTCTGACCACGCTCGGCGGCCACCACGATTGACCGGGTCTCCCAGGTCTTGTCCAAAAGTTCGTTATGACCGGTGAACCATGCACCCACCCGCCCGGCCTCGACATCCTCGTCCCACCAGCACGACGTGCAGACCGGGCTCCACTCACCGGTGCGGGCGATGTCGGAGACCAGATCGTACAGGGTTTCGGGTGACGCATCGACACTAACCGACTGCTCGTGACTGCGGATGCCGGTGTTACTCATGCCGCCTGCCTGATAAAAAGTGTCATCTCTTCTGCCGCCGGCTGCCGCCGTGCCAGTCCTCCTGCTGGCCGACCGTGTCGCGGGCGACTCCGAGCCCGGCCAGCTGCGGCAGTTCGCGCAGGCTGCGCTTGAGTTCGGCGAAACCCGGGAAGGCTGCCAGCCCGATCACGTGATCCCACAGCTCGAGCGCCGAGTCCTCGCTGGGCAACCGGCTGATCACGGGCCCAAAGAAGGCAACACCCTCGGGCGGCTCGAAGTGGATGATGGGCGTGCCCACGTCCTTGCCGGTCAGCGAGAGCGCCTCGTCCGTCTCCTGCCGGATCTCCAGATCCCATGACTCCTCGTCGACGGCGTCCGCCAGCTCGCGCGGCAGGCCCGCCTCGGCGAGGATCGGCTCCACAAACTCCCGCGTCCCGCGTCGCTCGTTCGACTGCGGCTCCCCGCGGTCGTCGTCGGGATCGGGGGCAGTGTCGAAGATGTGCGCCCCGAACGCCTTGTACAACGGCGACATCGCCTCACGACCGTGCTCCGCCCGTGCCCGGGCGGCAACCCGTAGAAGCCGGAGCCCGGCCGTGTGCCCGGCCTCGTACTCCGGCGGAAAGTGGGAGTCATAGTCGACCTCGGCGTTGATCAGGCGCAACGAGATGAACCGCCAATCCACGGTGTAATCGCGCTGGGCCTGCACCTGCCGCACCCACTTGCTGGTCATCCAAGCGAAGGGACAGACCGGATCGAAATAGAAGTTGATGTCGAAGCCCATGCAGCCACCATAAACCCGAGATCTGGCGCATGCCGGGCCCTGCCGTTTTCGTGTACGGGTCGGCTCCGCGCCGAGGGCGCTGATGTGGTCAACAGGCTGAGCACGTCGGCGCCGCCGAAAAGCGCACCGATCTCGACCCCTGCCCAGCGATACACCTCGGGTGGCACCGCGATGTCGGCCAGGTACAGGTCGCCGACGTGGCCTGGCCCCTCGGCCGCGAGCAGGCCCGGCTTGGGGAGCGCCAGCGTCACCGTCGCGTCCGCGCGCACCACCGGCACCTTGCAGAGCATCACCGATCCGACCATCTTCGCGGCGGGCGACATAGCCAGCATGCTGGATCATCCACTGGACAAGGCCAGCGTCCTTGCGGTACGCCAAGCGCGACCGCTGACCAGGAACCTGCGCCGCAGCGTGCAGGACAACGCGCTGGAAGGACTGGATTGACCGGCGCTTCATGCACAAGTTCCACGTGCCTGCGTTGAAGTGCACCCACGCCCAATGATGCCGCCCAACCCCAGCGCCTACCGCAGCCACCGCGGGCGTCGTAATGATCAGGCGTTGACCTCGTACGAGGTGTTGATGGACTCGAAGAAGTTCACCAGCTGGAGCGTGTCGTTGGCGGTGGCCATCCACTTGGCGGGGTTGGAGACCCCGTAGGCGGGCTCGAAGCCGAGCTCCTCCAGGCGTCGATCGGCGAGGTACTTCACGTAGGTGTTGATGTAGTCGGCGTTGAGACCGAGGATGCCGTTGGGCAGCAGATCGAGGTTGTAGGCCTCCTCCATCTCGACGGCGTGCAGCACCATGCCGCGGATCTCCTCGGCGAACTCCTCAGTGGCGATCTCGGGGTTCTCCTCCAGCACGGTGAGGATGAGGTTGATGCCGAATTTGAGGTGCAGGCTCTCGTCGCGCACGATCCAATCGATGAGCGAGCCGAAGTTGCGGAGCAGGTTCCGCTGCCGGAACGACAGCGCCACCATGAAACCGGAGTAGAACCAGATGCCTTCGAGGATGACGTTGTAGGCCACCAGGTTGCGCACGAAGTCCTGCTTGCCCTCGACGGTGTCGATGTCGAGGGTCTGCTCGGTCATCCGCCTGATGTAGCGGACCTCGAACTCCTCCTTGGCCGCCATCGACGGCACCTCGACGTGCGACCCGTAGGCGGCCTCGCGGTCGATCGGGAAGGTCTCCAGCACATACTCGAACGCCATGCAGTGGTTGGCCTCCTCCCACATCTGCTTGGCCAGGTACAGGTGGCACTCGGCGTTGTTGACGTAGGGGTAAACGCCAAAGGCGAGCGCCTTGTTGACGAGCAGCTCGTTGGGGTTGAAGTAGCTCATCAGGTGGGTGATGGCGTGCCGTTCTTCCTCGCTCATCCGGCCGAAATCGCCAAGATCCTCCCCGAGCTGCACCTCGTTGGGGAACCAGGTGTTGGCCACGGCCTGGTTGTACAGGTCGTAGGCCCACGGGTAGGTCACCGGCTTGAGGAGCAAGCCCTCTTGAATGCCGGTGCCGAGGATGCCTTTGCTCATGGTCTGTCTCCTTGTCGCGCTCGCCGCGCGGTCGATCGGGTGGGTGAAGTGAAGGGTGGTGCGGGAGCTACTGGCAGGACTCGCACTGCAGGCGCTCTTGCGGATCGATGGGGCACTCGGTGCCGTCGACGTTATCGACCTCGACGGCGTCGAGGGGCAGTTCAACCCCCACCTGAATGGGCTGAATCGCCGCGACCACCTGCGCCTGGGGCGCCGAGACGACGGGCGTCGCGGCCGCAGCCGAAGCGGGAGCCTTGGAGCGGCCGAAGCCGAACCCCTTACGCGCGCCACCGCCACCGGACTCAGGCACAGCGGCCTCGCCGCCGCGGAAGGCCGTGGACTTGTTCACCTTGACGGTGCTCTGCTCGGCGGTGTGGCGGGGCATCATGTGGAGGTAGTAGGTGGTCTTGAGGCCCATCTCCCAGGCGGCGCTGTAGAGCTCCACCATCTCCTGCACGTCGCGGCTGGCGAGATAGATGTTGCGGCTGATCGCCTGGTCGATCCACTTCTGCGCCCGCGCGGCGACGTTGATGAACGCGTGCCCCGAGAGCTGGAACGAGGTCCGGTAGATCGCCTTCAGGTCGGCAGGCACGGCGCCGATGTTTTGCACATCGCCCTGGTGGCGCAGCAGATCCTCGCGCACGTCCTCCCACAGGCCGCGGGCCTTCAGGTCGTCGACCAGGTTGCGGTTCACCTCCAAGAACTTGCCCGACGCGGTAGCGCGGGAGAAGATCTGGCTGAACTGCGGGTCCAGGCCCGGGGTGGTGCCGGCGACGAGGCCGATGGAGGCCGTCGGCGCGATGGCCATGAGCGTGGCGTTGCGCATGCCACCGGCCACCTTGATGCGCAGCCCCTCCCAGTTGAGCGTGGCCGAGCGATCGACGGTCAGCGGAACGCCGCGGTCGGCTTCGAGGACGTCGAGGGTGTCGAAGGGCACCTGACCCCGGGACCAGCCCGAGCCGGCGAAGTTGGCGTAGCTGCCGCGCTCGCGGGCCAGATCGGCCGATTCGTCGATGGCGTGGAAGCTGATGAACTCCATCAGCTCGTCGATGAGCGCGTAGGAGGCCTCGCTCTCATAGCTCAGCCCGAGGCGCTCGACGACGTCGGTGAAGCCCATGACGCCCAGGCCGACGGCGCGGTTTCGATCGTTGGAGTGCTCGGATTCGGGCACCGAGGAGATGGTGATGTCGATGAGGTTGTCGAGCTGACGCACGGTCAGCCGGGCCGATTCGGCGAGCCGGTTCCAGTCGAAGCCGGCCCCTTCACCCGCGCCCACGAGGTGCGTGGAGAGGTTGATCGAGGCCAGGTTGCAGACCGCGATGTTCTCCCGGTCCTGGGGCAGGCAGACTTCGGTGCACAGGTTGGAGAGGTGGATGGTGCCGGTGTTGGTGTTCAGGGCGCGGCCGTTGATCGCGTCCTTCCAGGTCAGCCACGGGTGCGAGGTGGCCTGCAACGACAACAGGATCGCCTGGAATTGCTCGCGGGCGCGTAGCTTTATGAACCGCCTGATCTCCCCGGTCTTGGCCTGCTCGACGTACTCGGCGTAGCGGGCGGCGAACGCGGAGCCGGTGAGCTCGACCAGATCGGGGGTCTCGAGCGGATCGAAGAGGTACCAGTCCTCGTTTTCGCGGACGCGGCGCATGAACTCGTCGGAGATCCAGACGGCGGTGTTGGCGGTGCGGGTGCGGCGGTAGGGGTCGCCGGAGTTCTGCCGCAGATCGAGGAACTGAGCGAAATCCATGTGCCAGTTCTCCATGTAGAAGCACAGCGCGCCGAACTTCTTGCCCCCGCGGGAGACCGCGCGCAGCGTCGAGTCGATGGTGTGCATGAACGGAATGGGCCCGGTGGAGGTCGTGTTGTTGGACCGGATCGGCGAGCCCTCGGAGCGCAGCTTGGTGACGGAGAGGCCGATGCCACCGGTGCCCTTGGTGAGCCACATGACGTCGCGGATGGACTTGGCGATGTGCTCGATGTCGTCCTCGGTCTGCATGACGAAGCAGTTGGAGAGCTGCGCGTAGGAGGTGCCGGCGTTCACCAGCGTCGAGCCGGCGGCCAGGTAATCCAGCCGCGACATACCATCGTAGAAGCCGATCGCGGCGGCCGTCGGATCGGCCTCTTTGAGGGCCAGGCCCATGGAGACGCGCATGAAGAAGAACTGCGGCGTCTCGACGGGGCGCCGCCGGTTATCGGCCAGGATGTAGCGGGTCTTCATCGTCTGCACGCCGATGTAGCGCAGCAGATCGTCCCGCGAGGGCGCCAGCGCGGCGGCGAGCGCGTCGAGGTCGAACAGCTGGGTCAGGCGCGTGTCGAGCAACCCATCTCGCGCTCCGCGAGCGATGTAACCGGGGAAGAACTCGGCGTGCTTGTCGGCGATCGTGGTGGCGTCGAGGTCGCTAAACAGGTCGTGGGTCTCGCCGAACACCATCTTGTAGATGCTCTTGACGAGTAGCCGGGCGGCGATGGTGTCGAAGGCCGGGTCGTCCTTGACGTTCTGCAGCGCCACCTGGATGACGGCCTCGTCGAGTTGCTCGGTGCTCATCTTGTCGAACAGCACGATCTCCAGCTCGGACTGGATCTGAGTGGCGCGGGTGATGGCGTCGTCGAGGCCGCGGGCGGCGTGCTCGATAGAGCGGGAGATCTCGTAGCCGTCGTAAGGCTCGAGCGAGCCGTCGCGCTTGCGGACGGAGATGGCGGTCGGGGCTGCTGCGGTCATGGTCTTCCCTCGGGACTCGGTCGGGTCGACGACGCGGGGGGCGAGGGGTCGCGGCGAGAGGTGGTCGAGAAGACCTGAGACCCGCGGCAGCCCTGGACCCTCCCACGAGGTCACGGACAAACGCCCGCGCGCTGTATTCATGCACAACGTGCTCGTACACAACGCGGACGGCAGCGGCAGGTCTTCGGACTCGTGAGCGAGGCTCTGCGATCGTAGAGCCGGGCCTACTGGCCGTCGCTTCCCGGGATGTTCTCCCAGTGCATCTGACGGCGGTTGTTCTCACGTACCGCTGCGGGGCAGTTCTGGCTTCGAACCAGATTCCCTCTTACGACGATCACCCTGGCTGGGTGACCGAACCAACTGCACGCACCACTATATATGCCAAATGACAGCCGTGTAACCCACTAGGGGTGGAATCATCGACCAGATCCTCGAAACCAGCCGTCAACTAGACCAGAAACCCGGTCAAACGTTCGCCGGGTCCTCGGCGTGTCCCGGGCGCTTGGACAGATAGAAAACGTGGGCGGTCACGATGACGGCCAGCCAGGCCAGACCGAGGGTCCAGCCGACCATGACGTCGGTGAGCCAGTGGTGACCCAGGAACACCCGACTCAGACCGATCGAGACCGCCCAGACCGCAGCGAGGATCGCCGCCAGCACCTTGACCCAGCGACGACCGACGTGGCGGATGACGAGGTAGGCGACTAGTCCCGCGATGACGGTCGAGTTGAGGGCGTGACCGCTCGGGAAGGACGGGCTGGACTCGAACGGCGGCACCGCGTCGGCGAGGGGCGGCCGGTTGCGCCCGATGACTGTCTTCCCGACGGAGGTGAGCGTCAACGAGCCCGCGACGGCGATGAGCATGAGCACCAGCGGGGTCCAGGCCCGCCAACGCCACACCATGGCGATCGTGATGAGCGAGGCGATGATGGTCATGCCGATGGGACCGCCGAGGTGGGTGAACCACGTGATCGCGGTATCGAGGCCCGGGGTCCTCAGGCCGAGGGCGAAGTTCAGCACGGGCCGGTCGAAGCTGGCGGCGCCGTCTGCGTCCTCGACCGAATCGTAGATCGCCCCCGAGGCCCAGGTGAGCAGCACCGCGAGAACAAGCCCGATACCCGAGAGGCCGATGAGGGGGCGGAAGTAGCGAAGTACGGCCTTCCCTTCCGTCATAACTACCCCCGTAAGCCGCTGAGTGAGTGCGGACCGAGCGTGGGCCGCGACACGCCAAGTGTGCCCCGTCACAACAACGAGCACAACGTGGCCTGAGAAGCGCCTGAGGTGCCGATTCGGAACCCGTCGGTCGCGATTTCGCACGCCCAAACGAGCTGCGCTATAGTTCACGGGCTGGTGAAGATAGCCAGTGGTCGAGGTGGCAACATCTAGGCCCCGTAGCGCAGTTGGTTAGCGCGCCGCCCTGTCACGGCGGAGGTCGCGGGTTCGAGTCCCGTCGGGGTCGCTCAGGCGGCACAGTTGAGTCACTCAGCTGGCCGTTTGCCGCACATGGCCAGGTAGCTCAGTTGGTAGTAGCGTTCGCCTGAAAAGTGAAAGGTCGCCGGTTCGAACCCGGCCCTGGCCACCCTCCCGATCTCTTTCATGGCGCCTCTATGGTGGCAGCGTGACCCCATCCCACTTCACCAAGAATAACCCGAGCGCCGACGCGGGCAGCTACCTGTGCGAGGCCGCCGGCCTGCGATGGCTCGGCGCGGCGGGCGGGGCACCCGTCGTCGAGGTCCTCGACGCCGACGAGTCCACCCTGACGCTGCAGCGGCTCGCCCCCACCCGGGTGACCCGCGACAGCGCCGCCCGCTTCGGGGCCGAGCTCGCCCGGACCCACGCTGCGGGCGCCGAGGAGTGGGGGTGTCCACCGCCAGGATGGGACCGGACGCACGGTTGGATCGGATCGCAGCGGATGCCGCTCGTCCCCGCGCCGCGCTGGGGGCAGATGTACGCCGAGCAGCGGATGTTGCCGTTCATCGAGGCCGCCGACGAGCAGTTCTCGGCCCGGGATCGCGCCACGCTGGACGCCGTCTGCGAGAAGCTGCTGGCGGGCGAGTTCGACGACGTCGACGCTCCCGCCCGCATCCACGGCGACCTGTGGAGCGGCAACGCCGTGCCCACCGACGACGGCATCACGCTGATCGATCCCGCCGCGCACGGCGGCCACCCCATCACCGACCTCGCCATGCTCGACCTGTTCGGCTACCCCAAGCTCGAGGCCGTCTTCGACGCCTACGAGGCCGAGTCCGCCCAGCTACCGAGCGGGTGGCGGGGGTTGATCGGCCTGCATCAGCTCCATCCGCTGCTCGTGCACACCGTCACCCATAGCGCCATGTACGGACGCGAGGCCGTCGAGATTGGCGCCCGCTTCGCGTAGGAGATTGGCGCCCGCTTCGCGTAGGAGATTGGCGCCCGCTTCGCGTAGGAGATTGGCGCCCGCTTCGCGTAGGAGAT
>JBBSOW010000114.1:0-10165 GCA_038259365.1 Propionibacteriales bacterium | reverse complement strand
TGAACCGCGGCGGCGTGGGTGCTGGCCTCGTTGACCAGGCTGAGGGTCGTGGACATCGAGATCTCCTCCTACGGAGCGGTGGGGGTCGGTGTGGGGCTCTCGGGTGAGAGCCCCATGTCCGGTGCCGTGGCGGCGCCGGGTGGCGGAGGGGCGAAGGCTGGGGCGGGGTCGATCGCAGTGATCTCCCACCGGCCGGCGCGGGCGGTCAGGGTCAAGGCGTAAGACACCGATGAGGCCTGATCGTCGGTGCTGGTCACCGATGCCGTGACCAGCACTCTGAGTTGCTGACCATCTGATGGGGCGCTCTCCAGGTCGATGTCGGCGTCGGCGCGAACGTCTTGGAGGCGAACCCCCGTGTACGGGGCTGGAGTCAAGCCAGTCAATGCCACTCCAGGGGTCAGGTAGCGGCTGACGTCACCGGAGCCGGCGAGGTAGGCGCTGAGGAACTCACCGACCGCGGTCGCGGCCGAACTGTCAGCGCCGACCTGGGTGCGGTAGCTCGTGCTTCTAGCCATGCCGGCCAACGGCGGCGACACCGGGGAAGGCAGGGTCAGAGCGCTGACCACTCCCCCGTCCAGACGGACCGGGACCTGGAAGTAGCGGCGGTCGGTGACCTTGCGGGCGTCGGTGACGGTGGCGGCGACGGTCACCGACCACGTGTCGTCCACCTCAAGGATCCGCGCCACCGCGGGGTCGCGCACGACGTACGGCACCTTCGCCAACACCGCCAGGTCGGCACCGACGACCATGGCGGCCAACGCATCCGGGTTGTCATCGGTGGCGGTCAGCCACGTGGTGACGACCCGTTGGGCGTACTCCCCCACGACGGCTCGATCCTCCGCCCGGTCAGGGGCGACCGCCGCGGCAGTGGGGGCCGGCGACCCGCTCGAGGATATTGCCGCCCAGGCTGCGATGAGGGCAAGGGGGCCCATGGCCACGCAACCCCACAGAGCCACCGTGACGGCCCGGGTGACCCAGGACGCGGTGACCTGCTGGTTCGCCGTAGCGATGGTCTCATCGCGGCGTCGCGCCCACGACCACGCCCGCTGCCACCACCGCGAGGGCTGGTCGAGGTCGGCGGGACCGGCCAGGTCTCCCGCCAACCCCGACCGGCCGGTCTTGACCACAGACCGCAGGCTCACGGCTCACTCCGGAACACCCGGCCAGCACCGGCCAGCCGCCTCGCGGCCGGAGCCGCGTCCAGCCACGTCGACGACTGCAGGAACAGCTCAAGCCGGCCAGCTTCCACAGTCGCCAGGCCAGGAGCGGTGATCACGTCCACGGACAACGCTTCAAGCTCACGGCGGGCGTGCAGAACCGCAGACGAGTCGTCCAACGCGGCTCGGTCGAACGTGTCCTCCTGGCAGGTGGCCTCAGCCATGGGGTGCTCCTTCAGGTCCGGTAGCTCTCTCACCCCTATGTAGGTCAGGTCGTGTGACACCAAAACGGCCAACTTCTTTTGGGCCACACCTCCCCCACCCCCCTTGGCACGTCTGTGACCTGCGCAAACACACGGCAGGAGCTGCCAGAAATTGGTGCCGCCGCGCCCCCTTGGCACAGCCCCGGAACCGCTCCCCAACCAAGTCTGACGTCAATGACCTCAGGTGAGGGTGGCCAATGACCACCTCCCTCCCGGCCAGGAGCGACACCATGACCACAACCCACCCCGCCGCCCGCCAACACACCAGCGGCGTCCTCGGAGCCCTCAACACCGAATGGGCCGAGCTCGCGCTGCGCCCCGCCACCGATCTGGGCAGCCACCGCGACCTACAGGTCTTCGACACCCTCGGCGACGTCCTCGCCGCCATCGCCATCTCCACCCCCCACGGCGCCGACCGCGTCCTGCGCGCACTGATCCACACCCACCACACCGGCAACGCCCTCGCCGGTCGTGCTCTGCTCCAGACGATGCTCGGCAAAGTCGCACGCCTCGCCCACACAGCCCACGCCCGCCGCCTCGATGACCCCACCGGTGTCGCCCTCGAAGCCATGTGGCACGCGATCGCCACCTACCCGGTGCACAGGCCTGGCAGCGTCGCCGGCAACCTCTCCCTCGACGCCCTCAATCACATACCCGCGGCCACAGCACGACCAGTCGCCCTCACCGACATCAACCTCGAGGCGGACTCCCCCAAACCAACCAGCGCCCGCGACCAGCTGCTCCACACCACCCTGGACTCCGCGCTCGAAGAGGGCATTCTCTCCCCCACCGACATCCAGCTGCTGCGCGCCCTCTACCTCAACGGAGACGGCGTCACCCTCAAGACCGCCGCGGCCGCTCTGGGTATCACCCATGCCGCCGCACGCCAACGACACCACCGCGCCCTGGGCAAACTCTCCGCGGCCGCCTCGGCCGGACGAGTCGACCTCGACCACATGACAGCGATCGCGGCCTGATCAATTCAGGGGCGCGGCTACTCGACCTTCGTCATGCTGTCGAGATGCAGTGACGATCGCATGGTCCCGCGGAGCGGATCTTGCGCGACGAAGCCCCGGCGGAGAGTCTCTGCAGAATTCGGCATCGATATCCGCCCCGAGGATCGTCGACGGCGTCTGTGTCAGTAGGTACGCGCCAGCGCCCCGTTGAACAGGTCGGCCGCGGACTTGCCGTCCTTCTCGGCGTTCAAGATCGCCGTTCGGACGGCAGCATCCTTCAGATCTAGGGAGCGAAGGGTCTTGTCTTGCCCTTCGTCGATTGCGTCGATCCGTGCGTAGACCGCACCGTGCTCTTCGGCGTACCTGGCCAATCCTTCGAGGCGTTCCAGCGCGCCGGTAAAACTGCCGCTGTGGGGGTCGACGATTGAGGGGACGATCTGCCCGTCGGCGTTGGTGTCGAAGAATAGGAAATCAGGCTGTAGCGACCTCCAAGTGCTGTCCTTGCGGTACGGCACCCGAATGGAGTGCTTGCCAGCGTCGGAGGGGTTGCGGTACCAGGACACCACCGAGGATCGGTCGAGCTCTTGAGCGAGGACGATCTTCTCCCAGCTGGTGAACTTCGGGTCCAGAGGCCACTGGCCCTCGATGTCGGACAGGACGTGCTTGGGGTAGCGCGGCAACTTTTCACCGTCTGCGTTGACGCCTTCAACGCGCTGGAAGGTTCGCAGCTCGGTAGGTGTGAGCTCTGGCTCGCGCGCCTGGCCGCGGATGTCGTCGTAGACCGCCTGGCGGGCATCGCCCAAGAGCTTGATCTGGCCGTGGTACTTCTCCAGCCAAGCCCGGGTCTGGGTGTCGGCGGCGTCCTGCAGCGCCTTCACGACGACTGCCTCGCCGTTGCGTTCGATTCGGGATAGGGCTGCGACCTTGGCGTCGATGCTGACCAGGTCAGCAGTGATGCCGTCGGCATTCAGCGCCTGCTGGTAGAGCCGCTTGAGATATCCGCTGACCACTGCTGCTCCTAGGACCCTGCGGGTGGACCCGAGCGCTTCCTTGACGGTGTTCTCGTCTGCCTCGCGCAGCATCTGGATGGACTGCGCAGCACTGTCCCCGTGCCGAGTTGTGAAACGACGGACCTCGGCCTCCACGATGGCCGCCGAGACCTGCTCGACGTCAGCGGCGTACTGGGCCGTGGCCCCGTCGAGGACCCCATAAAACATGGTCATGAGCTGCTCGATGGGCTTGTCCACGAACCCGTCGATGGCCATTGCCGTGGCTGCGTCTATGGCCCTCCTTACCGGTTTAGGCGCCGCGGCCGGCCTGGGTAGCGAAGGCAGGCTCTCCAAGACCTCACGCACCTCCTCCGGGCAGTGCTCGTTCCACGCCAAGTCGACCGGCTGGAAGATCACCTTGGGTCCTGGGGGCAGCGGCGGTTCGCCTCCTCGAGCCTTCGCGATCCCCATTATCTCCTCAGAGACCGCCTTGGCCGTCGGCCGGTCGAAGTGCGGCAGGAAACAAGAGGCCGAGTTGAGCCGATCGTCGTTGGTGGATCGGGCCAACGGGGTGCGCACCATCCGGCCGAGCAACTGCGTGATGTAGGTCTTGTCGCGCGCGGGACGCAGAGAGACGAGCACCTCCGCCCGCGGGCAGTCCCAGCCGGTGGAGACGGCGTCCTTGGCCAGTAGGACCCGGACAGCAAGATTGTTTTGGATGTCCTGAGGTTTGACCTTCGGGACCGGTACGCCGGCGATCTCCAGGTCTCCCCGATCGCCAAGGACGTGAGCGACGCAGTCGTCGGTGAACTCAGGGAAGGCCTCGCGTATGACGCCGAGGGTGGTCGCGATTAGCTGGTCCTCGGCCTTCTCTCCCGCGGCCCCGGTCTCCTTGTTGGGCAGCTGCACGATCAGCAGCGGTGTCACCACGACTTCTTCCTCGGTGACACAGTAGTCAGCCCAGCGGGCGCTCTGAGCGACGAACTCGATTGTTCCGTCGCGCAACATCGATGTCTCGAAGTCGCCTTTCTCGTCGGGTATGTCGAGTACGAGCGTGTTCTTCAGCAGCCCGGACGCCTGCACTCTGACGGGGTCGATGCTCACGTTGGATTTGGCGGTCCGGTCGATGGCGCTGGACATCGCCGTGGTGAACCGCTCCGGAGTGGCTGAGATGCCCCAGACGATCGGCGCCGGCAGGTTGGCGCCGTTGCCGTTGATGATCTTCTGCACGATGGTCTGGCGCTCTTCGGCCTCATCGCGTCGGATTGCCTTCATGCCCTCGTGAGCTTCGTCGAGGATGACGTAGAGGGTCAGGTGCTGGTCCCGGATGGTGTTGTCGAGGATCTCCCAGAAAGTGAACTGGCGGGCGTTGGTCTTGCGCACGAACAAACTGGTGCTGGCCAGCTTGGCCGGGTTGATGAAGTAGACGGTGCCCTTTTCCAACTTCTCGCCTGCGAAGTCCTTGTCCAGCAGCACCAGGTCACCGACCGGTATCCGGTCAGCGGCCTCGATGATGCGGTGCCGGGTCTGCTCGTTCAGGGCAGGGTCCTTGCTGATCCACAGCACCACAGCGCTGGCGTCGGCCTCGACGTCGAACTCGGTTGAACCGTGCACGAGCGCCTCGATCACCGTGGCAGCGATCACCGTCTTACCAGCGCCGGTGGTGGCGGACAAAGCGAAGGAGAACCGCTCCCCGCGCCGGTGGAAGTCCTCACGGCACTGCCCGAGCCGGTCGAGTACAGCCCGTGCGGCGTCGTCCTGGTAATCCTTAAGCTGGTAGCGCACCGTCTACTCCTTACCGGTGTTGATCTCGAAAGTGCGCAGGTACGACTCGTAGAGCCGCACCGTCTCGACCTGAGCCGGCAACAGCGAGGCAACTCGCTGGAACTGCTTCTCGTCGTCGGTAACGATGAACACGACCTGGATGGTCTCCCTGTCGGCGATGGCTTTGGCGAAATCGCCGGCGGCGTCTATCGCGAAGAGCACGCCGTAGGTGTCGGATAAGGCGGCCGTGTCGGTGGGTGTGGTGATCTGCTCCCCTTGAGAGCCGGCGCGCATCCACAGCAGTGGAGCGATGGCCTCAAACGCCATGTCGGCCCCGACAACCCGCGGGTCCTCATAGGTCAAGGTGAAGAACTCGACGTTCTCCTCCAGGCCGTCAGACATCGGGAAAGGATCGGTGAAGCGGTAGTCCCCCATCATTGGGTCGCCATCGGGAGTGGTTCCCGTGACGGCGGCCGCGATCCGGGGGTTGGTGACGTAGTCACAGATCCCTAGCGCCTCCCACTCGCGATCTCCCGGACGGTGCCCAGCTTTGATGAGGTCTCTCTGTTCGCCGGCGCCCACCTCGTTGTTAGTGACGGAGATGGTGCGCCGCCGCCCCTGGTCCTGCCGGTTGAGTCGCATGACGGCGTGGGCTGTAGTCCCAGACCCTGCGAAGAAGTCGACGACGAGCGCGTCGGGGTTGTCGGCCACGAAGAATCGCAGGCAGTCCTCCACAGCGTAGAGAGACTTGGGGAAGGGAAACCGCCGCCCAGGGATCAACGTCCTCAGGAGGCCACTTCCCCCGGGGCCTCCCGCTTCATGCGAGGGGGTGCGCCACTGTGTCCCCGGCACAAATACCGGGATGTAGCCCGATGAGTCGACGATGATCGAGCCGTCGTGCCGAGTCCCAGAGACGGGGAAGAGCCCATCTTCTACCTTCCGCTGCTCACCGCGCTTCAAATACGACACTGAGGCGCGTCCGTCCCGCCAGGCACCCAACTTTACGTAACCACGCTGAATGAGATCTTTGAGCGCTTCAGGACTAACTTGCCAATTGCCCTCAGTCCTGTCAGCCCTCAGCGGCCAAATGACAACACAGCCGGCAGGGGTCGCTACCTGGGTCCGATCAGTGCCCCCATACGGGCTGCCGATGGATGCGATCACGGGACCGTCAGGCGAGTCGCGCATGAAGATGGGGTAGAACAACTTCGGCCGGTCTTGCCTGCGGGCGTTCGTGCCCGACCGCAGGAGTTCCGCCCACCTCAAACTTTCTGCGCGACGGTCTCGGACTACCTTCCACTCTGCCCCCAGGGCCAAGGGCCGGGGTTTCGCCCCGCCGAACATCACGAAGAAGACGTACTCGTCTGTCCGTGCAAAGGCTGCTGACCGGGTAGCGCCCTTCGGGTTAATCACACTGCTGATCATCTGGATACGAGCTTCTGGGAAGGTCTGCTCCAGGAGCAGTCCGAGGCGCAGGTACTCCTTCTCGTCGATGGTCACGACGAGCACGGAGTCGCTCGGCTTGAGCAGTTTCCGGGCGAGCTTGAGGCGTCGCTCCATGAAGGACAGCCACTTGCTGTGGCGATAGGCATCCTCACCATCGACATAGTCGTTGTTGTACTTCCAGTCCTTGGCGCCGGTGTTGTAGGGCGGGTCGATATAGATCGCGTCGACGGCGCCCTGGCAGGTGAATAGCATCGCCTCGAGCGCGTGGAAGTTCTCGGCGTTGATGACTACGTGGTGCGGTTTGTCGCCGCCCCGCTGGACGCCTCCGGTCGAGCGCAGTCCCGGGTAGATCGGGTCGCGGAAGTCGGCGATGACGACGAGCTCATCGAGGGCGACCGTTCGGTCCTCCTCGCCATCGAGCTCGAGGAGCCGAGCCTTTGTCGCTGCGTTGGCCTTCGTGATGGCTTGAACTCGCCAGGTTCGGTCGTCTTGCCGCGGGTCGCCGTGGCCGCGTGGGTTGACGAGACGGACCTTGTCGCCGGCCCGGACGGTGCGGCCGTGCAGCTCGACCGTCTCCGGCTTGTGCTTCTCGAAGTTCAGACCGAACTCACGACGCTTGGCGAGTGCGCTGATCTGTTGCCTCAGCTCGGCTGCTAAGGATCTGTCAACCCGCTCTACGCGGCCCAGCAGGTTGTTCAGATCGTTGGCCATAGGGTGGTGTGCTCCCGTTGCTGTGGGCGGTCTTGCCCACGACCCTAAGGCCCCGCCGCTGATGGAAGCACGGGTGGTCAGTACACCTAGTGCACCCGCGTGGCTGGGCAAGACCCGGGGCACTTGCCCGGCCTGTCACTTTGCTCACCGCGCAGGTATAGAGCGATTGGCTCAAGCAGCGTCGCCTGCCGCCCGGCGGCCCGAAGATCGCTCGCGCGAATCGCTGCCCGAGTCCAGCTCGTGGCCCTGAGCGCATTTCGCTACATGCTTCGCCGTGACCCACCAGATCAACTAGACCAGTAGTACTGACTCGGGAAGGCCCCGAGGAACACGGTCGAGAGTCTTTCGAAAGCAACGGCTCGTCTGCCAGCCGCTTCGAGTTCCAGCGCAACACGTACACGCTCGGAGTCAGCCTTCAGGGTCGAAAGAGCCGAGATTCGGGAGTACTCCGTGGAGGCAGCGAAGAACCGCCCAGTGACACCCGTCGGATCGTTCATCGGAGCAAGCTCTGTGCTTGCGAGCGAGCGAAGCAGTCGGTCAAAGTCCATGTCGGGCAGAAAGTAAGACTCCGTGGCCATGTACTTGGCCGCGCGCATCTCCAGGTAGAACGATGACACTCTCACGGTGGTGGGGTTGCGGTATTTCCACGCCTTCACCAGGCGGGCCAAGGATTTGGCCCCACCTGCGGGGCTTTTGTTCTCCTGGGTGACGTACTTCAGGTGAGCGTCCGGGGATGTCTCCAGCCAGGTGCCACCTGGCGCAGGGATGTCATAAACGGAGCCGGTCGGCGTAGATCGCTTGTAGTACGCCGGGATCACCTCCCATCGCTCGGCGCCGCCAGCGAAATCCACGACGACCGCAGGGCGGCTCACGCGGATGCTGGTGTTGGGGAACCGGAAGACCAAGGCCGCCTTCACCCGGCGTAGAGCGATGTCTGGGTTGGCGGGCCGGTCGTCTTTCAAGCTCACGAGCACGTCGACATCGCAGTGCCCTCGCACTGCGGTGCCGTGACGGAACGACCCCGTCTCCCACAGGCCGAAGATGCTGAGGGGATCCAGAGCTGTCTCTACCGAGGCGCGATGGGCTGCCGCTGCCTGTCGTTCGCCTTGGGTCGGTACCTGTCGGTTGATGAAGAGTTGGAATGCTTCGCGGACCGTGCGTTCAGGCATCTGGGTCCTTTGGGTGGTTCCCCGTGTCGACGCGGTACGTCTGGCCGCCTGCGTCGATGTTCTTGCGTGCCTTCCGGTAGGCCCGCTTGGAGATCGGATCGGCGGTCTTGTTCTGCTCGTCCAGTCGCGCGGTGAGTTCGCCGAGGTCTTGCCGGGCGGCTTCGAGGTCGACTTCCCATGGCAGGTCGACCTCGCGCGACTGACGTGCGCGTGTCTGGATCTCCAGGTAGGCACTTCCCGCCGCAGACGCCTGGGTCGATCGGTACGAGGCGTTGACGGTTGTGAGGATCGCACCGCCGGCGGCTGCGATGAGTGCTAGCACGCCGCCAAGGATGTTCAGGCTGTCCGAGGCAAGCACCAGTGCCCCTGACACGGCTGCCGCCACCGCCGATGGTGCGCCGAGCCACACGTTGAGCGCCCGCCATGTTTTCGCTTGCTCGAACTGGCCCTGTGCACTCCACATCGCTCGTTCTTCGAGACGGGCAAGCTCGTTGTTGATCGCGCGGCGTTGTGCTTCGTCACCAAGGGCGGTTGGATCTGTCACATGGCGACCATACGGGCCCTCGCTGTTGTTCGAGGCTGCCTGCATAACCACGTGGCAGCCTCAGTTGCCTCCCGCGATCCGTTGCCTAGTTCGGTGCCACGTACGTTCCACTAACCTGCTCGGCGATCTTGGTGGGGGTTCCTCGTCTTAGGCCGCCGAGAGCAGCGCCGCCTGGCCGGCACACGTATGTGGGTGAGGCGGAGTCTGCCTTCGGCACCCTCTCCCCCACGTTGCTCAGGCGGCCGTCTCATCTTTCGGGGACTAGGTCCGGATACCTCGCCCCTCGAGCAGCCCCCGCTCGCCGAACCGACCATGATTCCGTGGAATCACCCTCCCCACACGTAGCGTGTCGAGTTGCGCGTACATGCAATGTAAGCAATGTTGGTGGGCCTGCGATATGAAGGAAGAAGGTGTTCACCATGGCCAAGACCTCAGGCCTGACGTCCAACCCGCTCGGCCGGCGAGGAGGCGCCCGGCGCCCTTCCCTGGGGGTTGTCGGCGCACTCCAAGAAGCTTCGAGCAGTCCCATGGTGGCGCTGGAAGACATCGCCCCCAACCCTGAGAACCCCCTCGAGAGGATCACCGACTCCGGTGAGCTCCAGGACCTTGCTCACTCAATCCGCGAGGTCGGGGTGCTCTCACCGGTGACGCTGCTCCCAGCCGCGCTGTTCTTGCAGTCTCACCCTGAGCACGCCGAGGTTGTGGGGGACCGGCCGTGGGTGTTGCACGCCGGCGCGAGGCGGTGGGCGGCCTCGCGGATGGCGGGGCAGACTCACATCCCCGGACACGTACGCCACGATCTTCTCGACACCAACCTGTCGATGATCCACGAGAACACCCACCGGCAGGCGTTCACCCCGATGCAGGACGCGTTCGCCTATCAGCGGGTGCTCACGGACAAGGGGTGGAGCCAGCGCCAGCTCGCTGAGCGCACCAAGATCCCTCAGGGCCAGATCTCCAAGCGGCTTTCTCTGCTCACTCTGCCCGAGCCGCTGCAGCAGCTCGTCGCCGCCGACCGGATCCAGCTGGCCCACGCTTACGCCCTTGCCCAGGATCAGGACGACGTCAAGGAGCGAGGGTCCACGCTGGTTCAGGACTACGACGAGGACGACCACGGCGACGTGGTTGCCCTGGGCCGGCAGGCCCGGCGCGAACGGACCTACGAG
>JBBSOW010000113.1:0-10240 GCA_038259365.1 Propionibacteriales bacterium | reverse complement strand
TACGGGCTCGCGCTGGTCGAACTCCTCGAACACCTGCCCACCGACCGCCTACACGCCAAGGTCGCCGCGACCGTGATCGTCACCATCGATCTCGACCAACTCCGGGGCCAGGTCAAGGTGGCGGGTACGGATGTCGGATCGTCGTCTCGGCCGAGAAGGCCCGCAAGCTGGCCTGTAACGCCGGGATCGTGCCGGCGGTGTTGGGCGGGGCGTCGGTGCCGCTGGATTTGGGCCGCGAACGACGATTCTTCAGCGAGGCCCAACGCACCACGCTCGCCACCAAGTACGACTCGTGCGCGACGGCCGGCTGCGACCGCCCCTACGCGTGGTCCGAACTCCACCATCAGCATCCGTGGCAACACGGCGGCACGACAGATTTAGATCGGGCGATCCCGTTGTGTCCGCGCCACCACGGCAAAATCCATGACACCGGCTACTTGAACACCATCACCAGCAAACCGGACGGCACCAAGCGGGTCGTGTTCAGACAGAGAAGCTGATGGGGTGGCTGATCTGGTTGTTGGCCGGCTACTAAAGGTACTGGCCGGTGTTCTCGAGGGTTTCGATGCTCTTGCCCCCGGGCCGCTTGTCGTGGATGAGGGTGCGGATGAATACGATGCGTTCCCCCTTCTTGCCCGAGACCCGGGCCCAATCGTCGGGATTGGTGGTGTTGGGCAGGTCTTCGTTCTCGATGAACTCGTCGTGGCAGCCCTGCATGAGGTGCTCGATGCGGATGCCGGCCACCCCGGTTTCGATCTGCTGCTTGATGGCGAACTTCTTGGCCCGCCCGACGATGTTGCGCACCATGGCGCCGGAGTTGAAGTCCTTGAAGTACAGGGTCTCCTTGTCGCCGCTCGCGTAGGTCACCTCGAGGAACTGGTTCTCCTCGTTCTCGGCGTAGATGTGTTCCACCGTCCGATCGATCATCGCCCACCGGCAGGCTTCGGCGTCGCCGCCGAACTCGGCGACGTCGTGGGTGTGCAGGGGCAGCGCCGGCGTCAGGTATTTGGCGAAGATCTCGCGGGCTCCCTCGGCGTCGGGCCGCTCCACCTTGATCTTGACGTCCAAGCGGCCCGGCCGCAGGATCGCGGGATCGATCATGTCTTCGCGGTTGGAGGCGCCGATGATGATGACGTTGGCCAACCCCTCGACGCCGTCGATCTCGCTGAGCAGCTGGGGCACGATCGTGTTCTCCACGTCCGAGGAGACCCCGGTGCCGCGGGTGCGGAACAGTGATTCCATCTCGTCGAAGAACACCACCACGGGGAGGCCGGCCGAGGCCTTCTCCTTGGCGCGGGTGAAGATCTGGCGGATGTGGCGCTCGGTCTCCCCAACGTACTTGTTCAGCAGCTCGGGGCCCTTGACGTTGAGGAAGAAGCTGCGCGCCTGGTGGCTTTGCCCGCCCGTGCTGTCGCGGGCGGCAACCTTCTTGGCCAGCGAGTTCGCCACCGCCTTGGCGATCATGGTCTTGCCGCAACCGGGAGGGCCGTAGAGCAGGATGCCCTTGGGTGGGGCCAGGTCGTACTCGTCGAACAGCTCGCGGTGCAGGAAGGGCAGCTCGACGGCGTCGCGGATCATGTCGATCTGGCGTCCCAAGCCGCCGATGTTGGTGTAATCGATGTCGGGCACCTGTTCGAGCACCAGATCCTCGACCTCCAGCTTGGGGATCTTCTCCAACGCGAAGTTGGAGCGGCGATCCACCAGCAGGGAGTCACCGGCGCGCGGATTCTTTTGGCGCAGCGCCCCCGACAGCCACACCACCTCTTCATCGTCGGCGCTGCTGACCACCAGGGCCCGCTCGGAGCCGGGAAGAAGATCCTTGCAGAACATCACCTCACCGGTGCCATTGCTCGGGCGAACCCCCACCACGACCATGGCCTCGTTCAGCAGCAGATCGGATCCGACGACGATCTCCTCAGACACCTCCGGGCTGATGTTGACGTGCATCCGACGACCGTTGACGCTGACGTCGAGCTCGCGGGCCTCTTCGCCTTCCGCTTCGCCCATAGCGGTCGCGAAGCTGTTGGGCGGGGTGCCCATCGCCTCCATCTGACCGCGCAGCTCGATGAGCTTCTCCCGCGCCTCGCGCAGGGTGGTCGTGAGCCTGGCGTTGGTGGTGTTGAGCTGACGGGCATCGGCCCGGGCATCGTTCAGCCTCCGCTCGGCCCGCTCGAGAGCGAACGGATGGGCGGCGGCACTCTCGCGCAGGCTCGCCACCTCGTCGCGCAGACGGTAGACCTCCGCGGCGAGTTGGGCTTCGCCACTGCGCGGTGGCGAAGCCGGGGAGGAAGGGGCTTGATCCGAACTCGACATGTGCACGACCCTACCCGGTGCGCCCGACAGGCTCGGAGTTCGGCGCCACCCTCGCGGACGCTCAGGATTCGAGCGGAATCCCCGCCGGCCGCGGGCCGGTGTAATCGGGGCCGTAGGCGCCCGGCGCTGGGCGGCGCTTGCGCAGCGGGGTCGTGACGCCGGGGGCGAGCCGACGCGCGTGCACCAAAAACCCGGTGTGCCCGGTGGTCGAGTGGGCGGGGCGGATCGCCAACCCCTCGGCGTGCCAATCGCGCACGGAGGTCTCGATGGCCTGGGGCTCGGTGAAGCCACCGTGGGCGCGGATCGTGTCCATCACCCGGCCCAGCTGGGTCGCGGTGGCGACGTAACAACACAACACCCCGCCCGGCACCAACCGATCCGCCAGCACCTCGACGCACTCCCAGGGAGCCAGCATGTCGAGGATCGCGCGGTCGAGCTCGCCCGGATCCTCGGGGTTGGCCTCCAGCTCGGGCACGAGGTCGCCCACGCGGAGATCCCAGCTCGGGTGTGGGCCACCGATGAAGTTCTCGACGTTGCGCTTGGCGACGACGGCGAACTCCTCGCGCCGCTCGAAGCTGTAGAGCCGCCCGCCGGGACCGAGGGCGCGCAGCAGCGACATCGTCAAAGCGCCCGAACCGGCTCCGGCTTCCAACACCCGAGCGCCCGGAAAGATGTCGGCGATGGAGACGATCTGCGCCGCGTCCTTGGGGTAGACGACCGCTGCCTCGCGCGGCATGGCGACGGCGAATTCGCGCAACAGCGGACGCAGCGCCAGATAGTTGGTGCCGCCGGCCGAGGTGACCACCACGCCTTGGGGCCCGTCGATCAGTTCGTCGTGGCTGATCCCGCCCCTGGTCGTGTGAAACACCCCTCCCGCGGTGAGCAGGATGGAGTGGCGACGGCCCTTCGGGTCGAAGAGGGTGACCCGCTCCCCGGCCCGCAGGTTGCCGGTGCGTACCCCGGAGTAGTGCGGGGGTGGGGGCAGGCCGGGCCCAGTCGGGCTGGCGTCGTTCTCGCTCACGGGCGTCCTCTCGTTGGTGCCGATGCTCGGCCGGACCGGCGCTCAATCGCGATCGACCGGTGATCGGCAGGGGCCAACCTAGCGGTTGAAGCCCCACAGGCCCAGTTGCCAGCTCGGACCGAATCCGTTCGGCGTGATCGTGACCCCGTCGGCGAGAAACACCTGCTCGTCGCCTTGGCTGATCGGGAGCACCACCTGATCCGCCGCCGCCTGCTTTTGCAGCTCCGCGAGGGCAAGCTCCCGCTCGGTGGGGTCGGTGGCGGTGGAGTACTGCCGGACGAGCTCCTCCACGCGCACCACGCTGCCGATGGCCGGATGTTGGGCATAGGGCTGAGCCCACGCCAGCGCGGTCCACGTCCAGGCGGGGCGATCGGTCAGCGCCAGATCGGCGCCAGCTTCCCCCGCTGTTTCGACGGTGACCCGGATGCCGTTGGTCGCCTCGAGCCGCGACTTGATCTGGTTGGCCACGTCGACCGAGTCGGGAGCGCTCGGATCGTAGGCTAGGACGAGAGCGATCGGTTCGGGCCAGGTGATGTTCACTCCCCCGGCTCCTCCGACGGCAAACGTGGGCAGGTGACCCTCGACCCCCGCGGGCAAGATCGAGGCCAGCGTGCGGTCGGACTGTAGGGCACCGCCGATCGCTCCGCGGAGGTCGGCGTTGACCCGCTGTTCGGAATCCGCGGCCCACAACAACCGCGTCACCCGCGCTCCGGGCAGCGTCTGCCTGGTGTATCCGCCCTCGGTCCGGCCCGCCGGCTCGGCGCTCTGCTGATCGCCGAGCCGCACGAGCGCCGTCTTCGACAAACCGCGCCACACGGCGTCGACGGATCGGTCGGCCATCGCGTTCTCGAGCTCGCCCGAATTGGCGAGGCGGCGCACGACAACACTCGCCTGCCCCGCCGGAGTGGGTCCCTTGTATCTTCCGAAGCGGGTGAAGGTGACCTCGCCACCGTCGAGCCCGCCGACGAGAAACGGGCCCGACCCGACGAGGCCGGCCTCCCGTGGCTGTAGCGCGCCGGCGGGATAGAGCTGCTCGTCCACGATCGAGGCCGCGGGGCTGGCGAGGGCGAAGCCGAGCTGGGTGTCGACCCGGTTGAGCTGGAAGACAACGGTTTGCGGATCCGGGGTATCGATCTTCTCGATGCTGGACAACAGCGGGGTCGAGGTCTTGGGAACGTCAAGCCTGCGGGCCCGCTCGATGCTGAACTTCACATCACTGGAGGTCAGTCGATGACCGTTGTGAAACGTGAGGCCCTCGTTCAGGGTGCAGACGTAGCTGGTGGGGGTCCGAAAGATGCATTCGCGGGCGGCGTCGAGCTTGGGCACCGACTCGCCGGCCGGCGCCGTCATCAGCCGTTGGAAGACGTTGAGGTTCAACGAGACCGACATGGATGTCACCGCCGCGGCCGGATCCGAAGTCGCGTACAGCTCGGTGGTGGCGACGGTGAGCGGGGGGCGCGGGGACGGCGCCGCCGACGTGGGCTGTTCGGGTGGCGCAGGCGCCACCTGCGAGGGCCCGGCGGACGTGCACGCGGCCATCGTCAAAGTGACCAGCGCCAGTGCCAGACCCAGCCCGAAACGATGCCTTCTCATCCGCGGCCACGGGTGAACAAGGCGGAGAGGTCACCGACGCCGACGCCGGTCAACGAGTCGATGTGCACCCGGCGCGGAGCGGCGGGGACGTCCACCAGGTTGCGTACCGCGATGACGACGCAGCCGGCGGCGTTGCCAGACTCACAGCCGGGGATGGAATCCTCCAGGGCGACGCACTCTTGGGGCGTCACGCCGAGGCGCTCACACCCCGTGAGGTAAGGCTCGGGGTGAGGTTTGCCGTTGGCGACGGCGTCCCCGGCGATGACCGCACCGAACGAACCCGCGGGCAGCCGATCCACCACGGCGTCCAACAAGGATCGGTAGGACGCCGAGACCAGCGCCTGCGGCACTCCGGCCGCCCGGAGTGCGGCGAGCAGCTGCTCGGCGCCCGGCCGCCACGGGATGGGTGAGCTCGCGACTGCGGCAAGCACCTCGGCGACGAGCCGATCCACGATCGCCTCCGCCGTCAGCTCCGGCTGCCCGTCGACGGGTTCGGCGATCCCCTGCTCGTTCAGGGCGGCCAGCAGGTAGGCGCCCGAATCGAGCAACGAATTGCCGATCATGTTGTGGCAATCCGCGTCGCTCCAGCGCCCGCCCAGACCCTCCACGAGGCGGTACTGGGCCCGCATCCACACCGGTTCGGTATCCACCAGGGTGCCGTCGAAATCCCATAGCACCGCCGCGGGCGCGCGATCGGCGGCCGCAACGGCGGTACGCGAGATGTCGGTCTGGCTGGAAGGCTGCGAGGTGTTCATCGCTACCATTGTCGCAAACCTTTCCCAACCGTGCCCATCAACTGCCGAGACGGCGGGCAAACGAGCGCCCGGACGCCGAGCCATTCATCGGGGCCGCCTCAACGGGCGTTGAAGTATTTGGCCTCGCGGTGGTGCACGACGATGGCGTCGGTGGACTGTTCGGGATGCAACTGCAGCTCCTCGGACAACTCCACCCCGATCCGCTCGGGCCGCAGGAGGCGCACGAGCTTGATGCGATCCTCCAGATCTGGGCACGCCGGATAGCCGAAGCTGTAGCGCGAGCCGCGGTAGTCCTGGTCCCGGATGGCGGAATCGATGCTGCCGTCGGTGTGATCCAGGCCCAACTCCGAGCGCACCCTGGCGTGCCACATCTCGGCCAGGCCCTCGGTGAGCTGGACGCTGAGGCCGTGCAGTTCCAGATAGTCGCGGTAGGCGTTGCGAGCGAACAGCTCCGAGGTGCCCACGGCGATCTGGGAGCCCATCGTCACCAGCTGCATGGGCAACACGTCGAACCCCAGCTCTGCAGCCTCCTCGCGGTCGCGGAAGAAGTCCGCCAGGGAGAGGTAGCGCCCACGGCTCTGGCGGGGCCAGGTCCAGCGTGCCAGCTCGGCGTCGGGATCGCCGACCGCCGCCTCGTGGTCTTGGACGATGAGGGAATCCCCGTCGCTGTAGCAGGCGAAGTAGCCGTAGACCACCTTCATGTGGGCGAGGTTCTCGGTGTGCAGCCGGTCCAGCCACATCCGCAGCCGGGGGCGCCCCTCGGCCTCGACCAACTCCTCGTAGCTCATCCCGCCTCGGCTGGCCTTGAGCCCCCACTGGCCCATGAACGTGGCGCGCTCGTCGAGCCACCGGGCCACCTCTCGCAGCGCGATGCCCTTGACCACCTTGGTGCCCCAGAACGGCGGCGTGGGCACGTCCTCGCCGCGGGCCACGTCGCTGCGGGCCGGCAACTCGACGGGTTTCACGGGTTGCGCTGCCACGGGCTGCACGCGGCGCTTGCGGGGGGTGGGGAGGCTGGCGCCCTCGACGCCGCGCTTGACCGCCATGACCGCGTCCATCAGCCGCAGTCCCTCGAAGGCGTCCCGGGCGTAGCGCACCTCGCCGTCGAAGATCTCCAGGAGGTCTTGTTCGACGTAGGACCGGGTCAGGGCGGCCCCGCCCAGCATCACCGGGTAGGCCGTGGCCAGGCCCCGGGAGTTCAGCTCCTCGAGGTTCTCGCGCATGACGACGGTGCTCTTCACGAGCAGCCCCGACATGCCGATGGCGTCGGCCTTGTGCTCCTCGGCGGCCTCGATGATGGCGTTTACCGGCTGCTTGATGCCGATGTTGACCACGGTGTAGCCGTTGTTGGTCAAGATGATGTCGACGAGGTTCTTGCCGATGTCGTGAACGTCGCCCTTGACCGTGGCCAGGACGATGGTGCCCTTGCCGGAAGAGTCCGCCTTCTCCAGGTGCGGCTCCAGGTGCGCAACGGCCGCCTTCATCACCTCGGCGGATTGCAGGACGAACGGCAGCTGCATTTGACCGGAACCGAACAGCTCACCGACGGTCTTCATCCCCGCCAGCAGATCGTCGTTGATGATGGCCAGCGCGGGTTTGTCGGCCAGGGCCTCCTCGAGGTCTTCGGCGAGCCCCTTACCGTCGCCGTCAATGATCCGCCTACTCAACCTCTCGTTGACGTTGAGCCCGGCCATCTCCGCGGCCCGCTCGGCCTTGGCGTCGGCGGTGGTGACGCCCTCGAACATCTCCAGGTAGACCTGCAGCGGGTCGTAGCCCTCGCGACGACGGTCGTAGACCATGTCAAGGGCGACCTCGCGCTGCTCGTCGGGGATCCGGTTGATCGGCACGATCTTGGCCGCGTGCACGATGGCCGAGTCCAGCCCGGCCTCGACGCACTCGTGCAGGAACACCGAGTTCAGCACCACGCGCGCGGCGGGGTTCAGCCCGAAGGAGACGTTGGACACCCCCAGGGTGGTCTGTACCTCGGGATAGCGCCGCTTCACCTCGCGGATGGCGTTGATCGTCTCGATCCCGTCCCGGCGGGTCTCCTCCTGCCCGGTAGCGATCGGGAAGGTGAGACAGTCCACGATGATGTCTCCGGTACGCATCCCCCAATTCCCGGTGAGCGAGTCGATGAGCCGGGAGGCGACCGCGACCTTCCAGTCGGCGGTGCGGGCCTGGCCCACCTCGTCGATGGTGAGGGCGACGACCGCGGCCCCGTGCTCGGCCACGATGGGCATCACCCTGGCGAACCGGGAGGCGGGGCCGTCGCCGTCCTCGTAGTTGACCGAGTTGATGATGCTGCGGCCCGCCAGGCACTCCAGCCCGGCCTCCACCACCGGCGGCTCGGTGGAATCCAACACGATGGGCAGCGTGGAGGCCGTGGACAGCTTGCTGGCCAAAGTGCGCATGTCGGCGACACCGTCGCGGCCGACGTAATCAATGCACAGGTCCAGCAGGTGCGCACCGTCGCGCGTCTGGGTGCGGGCGATGTCGACGCAGTCGTCGATGCGACCCTCCAGCATGGCGTCGCGGAACGCGCGCGAACCGTTGGCGTTGGTCCGCTCCCCGATGGAGAGGAAGCTGGCGTCTTGGCGAAAGTTCACCTCGGCGTACAGCGACGACGCCCCGGGCGGGTGCTGCGGGTTGCGGGCGGCCAGCGTCCGCCCGCCCACCCGCTCCACGACGGCGGTGATGTGTTCGGGGGTGGTGCCGCAGCACCCTCCCACCAGCCCGAGCCCGTAGTCGGCGGTGAAACGATCGAGGGCGTCGGCGAGCTCGCCGGGAGTGAGCGGGTAGCTGGCCCCAGTCTTGCCCAGCACGGGAAGCCCCGCGTTGGGCATGCAGCCGACGCCGATCCGGGCGTGCTGGGCGAGGTAGCGCAGATGCTCGCCCATCTCGGCCGGTCCGGTGGCGCAGTTCAGGCCGATGAGGTCGATGCCGAGCGGCTCCAACGCCGTCAGCGCCGCCCCGATCTCCGAGCCGAGCAGCATCGTGCCCGTGGTCTCCACGGTGACGTTGACGATGATCGGCAGATCCACCCCGGCGGCGGTGAGCGCCCGCTTGGCACCGACGACGGCGGCCTTGGCCTGCAGCAGATCCTGCGCGGTCTCGACCAGGACGGCGTCGATGCCGCCCTCGATCATGGCGGCCACTTGGGTCTGATACCCGTCGCGGATCACGGCGAAGGTGGTGTGCCCCAGCGTCGGGAGCTTGGTCCCGGGTCCACAGCTGCCCAACACCCAGCGCGGCCTCTCCGGGGTGGAGTGGGCGTCGGCGCTCCGCCGGGCGACCTGCGCCGCGGCCAGGGCCAACTCGTGGATCCGATCGGGGATGTCGTACTCCCCCAGCGCGGCGAGGTTGGTGCCGAAGGTGTTGGTCTCCACACAATCCGAGCCAGCGGCGAAGTAGGCGTCGTGGATGGCCTTCAGGACCTCGGGCCGGGTCACCGACAGGATCTCGTTGCACCCTTCGAGGCCTTCGAAATCATCGAGGGTGAGTTCGACCGCCTGCAGCATCGTGCCCATCGCCCCGTCGGCCACGACGACGCGGCTCTGGAGGGCGGTTCGTAGATCGCGGGCACTGGCGTGCGATTCGGTGACACTCACGTCAGCCAACGATACGCACTCCCGCGCCTGCGACGCAGCCCGTCTCAGCCTCGGCCAAGTCCGCAGCGCCTCCTTTCGGTTCGGTTTGGGACAGGACTAAGGTTGTCGACATGCCGCACAGCTCAGCCGATCTTCGCCAGTTGCGTCACCCGGCGGTGGTCGTGGCGTTTTACGGCTGGAACGACGCGGGGAACGCCGCAACAGCGTGCGCCGAGCATTTGTGCGAGCAGTATCCCAGCGAAGAGGCGTTCAGCCTCGATTCCGACGACTACTACGACTATCAGGTCACCAGGCCGACGCTCACCCGCCCAGAGCCGGGGGTCAGCCAGATCGATTGGCCCGAGACCACCGTCAGGGTGGCCCACCTGCCGAGTCGCGACGTCGTCGTGGTGTTGGGGCCCGAACCCAACCTGCGGTGGGGCCAGTTCGTGAGCAGCATCGTGTCCGCGCTGCGCACCGTCGAGCCGGACACGGTCGTGGTGCTGGGGGCGCTGCTCGCCGACTCCCCGCACAGCCGACCCATCCAGATCAGCTCGACGGCCACCGATCTTCTGGTGGCCGAGAAGCACAAGCTGGAGGCCTCCACCTACGAGGGCCCGACCGGGATCACCGGGATCTTCGCCGATCAGGCCGGCCGCGCGGGCCTCAACGTCATCTCGTTGTGGGCGGCGGTACCGCACTACGTCGCCCAACCCCCCAGCCCCAAGGCCTCGCTCGCACTGCTGCGGCGGCTCGAGGACATGCTGGACATCCCCATCGAGCTGGCCGGGTTACCCGAGTTGTCGCGAGCCTGGGAGCGCGGGGTCGATGAGTTGGCCGCCGAGGATTCCGAGGTGGCCGAGTACATCTCCGCGCTCGAAGCCCAGACGGACGAGGCCGAGCTTCCCGAGTCCTCCGGCGACGCGATTGCCGCGGAGTTCGAGCGGTACCTGCGGCGTCGTCGGGGCTAG
>JBBSOW010000112.1:0-10254 GCA_038259365.1 Propionibacteriales bacterium | reverse complement strand
CTAGTCATTCCACGTCACCCGGAGGTCTTCATGCCCTCAGCTTCGTCGCGTACGCGCGTTATCGCCCTTGATGTCAGGGATGTCCGGTTCCCGACGTCGAAGTTTCTCGATGGTTCTGACGCAATGAACAAGGATCCGGACTACTCGGCCGCTTACGTGCGCTTGCGCACTGACGATGGTGATGGGCTCGAGGGGCACGCGTTGGTGTTCACCACCGGCCGTGGCAACGACGTGCAGGCCATGGCCATCAGGACGCTGGCACCGTATGTGGTGGGGCGAAACGTGGATGAGATCTGCGACGACCTGGGTGGTTTCTCGCGGGGATTGGTGAATGATCCGCAGCTGCGGTGGCTCGGCCCGGAGAAGGGCGTGATGCACATGGCGATCGGGGGCGTCATCAACGCGGCGTGGGACCTGGCCGCCAAGAGGGCGAATCAGCCGGTCTGGCTGTTTCTGGCCAGCATGACACCCGAGCAGCTGGTTGATCTGGTGGACTTCCGGTATCTCAGTGACGCCCTCACCCGTGACGAGGCACTGGACATCCTGCGCCGGGGCGAGCCTGGTCGTTCGGCTCGCATCGACGAACTTCTCGATTCGGGCTATCCGGCGTATACGACCTCCCCTGGCTGGTTGGGATACTCGGACGAGAAGATGGTGCGGCTGGCGAAGGAGGCGGTCGCCGCGGGTTTCGCCCAGATCAAGCTCAAGGTTGGTGGCGATATTACCGACGACGTACGCCGGATCTCCCTGGTCAGGGAGGCCGTGGGGGAGCGGGTCCGTATTGCCTTGGACGCCAACCAGAAGTGGGATGTCGCCGAGGCCATCACCGCGATGAAGGCCTTTGCCGGCTACGACCCGTACTGGATCGAGGAGCCCACCTCACCGGATGACATCCTCGCGCACGCGGTGATTCGCCGCGCCATCCACCCGATCAAGGTTGCCACCGGCGAGCACGCGGCAAACCGGGTGGTGTTCAAACAGCTACTGCAGGCCGGGTCGGTCGATGTCGTCCAGATCGACTCCGCTCGGGTGGGCGGGATCAACGAGAACATCGCGAACCTGCTGTTGGCGGCGAAGTTCCAGGTGCCCGTGTGCCCACACGCCGGGGGAGTCGGATTGTGTGAGATGGTCCAGCACCTGTCTATGTTCGACTTTATTGCAGTCTCCGGCACCGTGGAGGGTCGAGCCATTGAGTTCGTCGACCACCTGCACGAACACTTCGTCAACCCGGTCGTCGTCTCCGGCGGGCGATACGAGGCTCCCCGCAGCCCCGGGCTCGGCGCGGACATCTTGGCGGACACGTTGGAGTCCCATCTTTATCCGACGGGTCGGGTGTGGAGCGGGCGTGACTGAACCACGAGCGGTGGAGGGTCCGGGCAGCAGCTACGTCGTCGATGCCCATCACCATCTCTGGGACCCGTCGACACATCGGCACGCCTGGCTTGAATCGACCGGGCTCGCACCGCTGCGACGCCCATTCGACCTGGCTGACTATCGCGAAGCCGCAGCGCGTGGCGTCGGCGGAACTCCGGTGGGGGCAACCGTCCTGGTGCAGGCACTGGCCTCGGACGCGGAGACGACAACGCTCCTGCAGACGGCATCTACGGACGCCCTCGTTGGTGCTGTCGTCGGGTGGGTCGACCTGGAATCCGTGGACGTCGATGACCAGCTCGCCAGTCTTCGCTGCTCCCCAGGAGGTGAACGGCTGCGGGGCATCCGCCACCTCGTGCAGGACGAGAGCGATCCCCAGTGGCTGCTGCGGCCGCGGGTCCTGTCGAACCTGGGTCGAGTGCGTGATGCGGGGTTGAGCTTCGACGTGCTGGTCCACCCGCACCAGCTGACCTCGGTCGTGACGCTCGCCGAGAGGCTGCCGACGCTGGAGCTGGTCCTCAACCACGCCGGAAAACCTGCCCTGGCGGGGTCGCCCACTGCGCGAGCCGAACAGCTGTCGTTATGGGCCTCGCGGTTGTGCCTGCTCGGCACCCACCAGCAGGTGACCTGCAAGTTGTCCGGGCTCGTGACCGAGGCCAACTGGAGGAGCTGGAGCATCGTGGATCTGGTGCCCGCGTTCGACGTCGTACTGCACGCGTTCGGACCCAACCGGATGATGTTCGGATCCGACTGGCCGGTCTGCGAGCTAGCCGCACGATGGCAGCGCTGGGCCGAGACGGTCAGCGACCTCATCACCGACCTAACCCCTGATGAACAGGCTGACATCCTGGGAGCCACGGCCGCCAACGTCTACCGGCTGTCGAACCGACTGTCCCACGCCAGCGCGACAGACACCTCCTTCGAAAGGAACGACGAACGATGCTGATGACCGACCTCATCCATCCTCAGATGCTCGCTGCGCTGGCCCGCGCCGGGCACGGGGCAACGGTCCTACTGGCGGACGGGCACTACCCCGCCTCCACCGCGGTCGGTCCGAATGCCGACGTCGTCCACCTCAATCTCACACCGGGCGTGCTCGACGTGCCGGCGGTGCTGAACCAACTGCGCACGGCCGCTCCCTGGGAAGCGGCGACGGTGATGGTGCCGCCCTCCGGGCAGGCGCTGCCGCCCGCCGTTGCCGACTACCGGCGCCAACTGAGCCCGATGCCGGTCCACGAGCTGGAGCGCCAAGACTTCTACCGAGCGGCGATGTCACCGGACCTCGCGCTGGTGGTGGTCACCGCCGATATTCGCACCTACGCCAATCTGCTATTGACTCTCGGCGTTCGCCCTTTCCCCGGGCCTCACAACAGCGAGTCGAGCTAGCCACCGACCCAACCAGATCCCACGACGTAACTCACCGATAGTGAAGGGAAAGTGCACGATCATGAAACTCGTACGCACCGGAGCGCCCGGTGAGGAAAAGCTCGGTGTGCTAGACACCGAGGGCCGCATCCTCGATCTCAGCGCAGTGGTTCCCGACTGGTCGGGCGAGACACTCGCGCCCGACATCCTCCAGAGAGTGCGCGCCGCCCTCCCCGCGGCGCCCGTGATGAAGTCGCCCGGTTCCGGGCAGCGCTTCGGGCCACCGGTTTCCCGCCCGGGCAAGGTCGTGTGCATCGGCGTCAACTATGCCGACCACGCCGCTGAGTCCGACCTTGACCTGCCGACGGAGCCCGTGGTGTTCATGAAGGCCGCCAACGCGGTCGTCGGTCCGCACGACACTGTGCTGATCCCACGAGGCTCGAGCAAGACGGACTGGGAGGTCGAGCTTGCCGTTGTCGTCGGAGAGATCATCCGCTACCTCAGCCAGTTCATGGTCCTGGAGCCTGGCGATGTCATCAACACGGGTACGCCATCCGGAGTGGCACTAGGTTTTCCGGACCCCAAACCCTATCTACGGCCGGGTGATGTGATCGATCTCGAGATCGAGGGACTCGGACACCAGCGTCAAGAGTTGAGGTCGGCATGAGTTCGGTCGAGGGTGCGGCCGCAGCGGCGGTCCACGGAAACGATTTCGCAGGGCTAGTCGCCGTGGTGACCGGTGGCGCGTCGGGCATCGGGGCTGCGACCGTCAAGCAACTTCGCGACCGCGGGGCCTGGGTGGCGAGTCTCGACCTGAGCGTTGACGCGGATGCGGACCTCGCGCTGTACTGCGACGTGTCGGACGACCAGTCGGTGCGTAAGGCAATTGCGCAGACCATCGCCGCGTGCGGCCGACTGGATGTCGTCGTCAACAATGCGGGTGTCGGGTCACAGGGAAATGTCGAGGGCACCTCCGAGGAGTCGTGGCGCCTGACTTACGAGGTCAATGTCCTAGGAACGGTTCACGTGTCGCGTGCGTCTCTGCCGCACCTGCGAGCCTCCGCATCGGCGGCCATCGTGAATACCGGTTCTATCGCAGCATGGACCGGGTTGCAGCAGCGCGCGGCGTACAGCGCCTCGAAGGGCGCCGTGCATTCCCTCACCCTGGCCATGGCCGCCGACTTCGTCGCAGAAGGGATCCGGGTCAACGCGGTGGCACCTGGCACCGCGAACACCCCGTGGGTGCAAAGGCTCTTGGACAGTGCGCCCGATCCCGAGGCGGAGCGGGCAGCCCTGAACCGTAGGCAACCCCTGGGACGGCTCGTCGAGTCGAGCGAGATCGCCGCCGCTATCTGCTATCTCGCCAGCCCGTCCAGTGGCTCCACGACGGGCACCATCCTTGCTGTCGATGGCGGTTCGCACGGGCTGTTGATCACCCGATGACGTCGGGGGAGCCACCCGGCGACGAGCTCCCCACACGGATGCGGCGGCGGGGTGTCGCGGACACGACGGTGGCGGTCACCGAGCTCGGTTTCGGGGGCGCCGCGATCGGCAATCTCTATCGAGCGGTGGATGCTGATGTCGCCGAGGCCGCCGTGCACACTGCGTGGAGGGCCGGTATCCGGTACTTCGACACGGCCCCGCACTACGGTCTGGGACTGTCCGAACGCCGGTTGGGGCGAGCCCTTGCCCCATTCTCCCGAGGCGACGCGGTCGTGTCGTCGAAGGTCGGCCGGATACTCATCCCGAACGATCGTCCCAACGGCCGCGACGATGCTGGCTTCGACGTCCCGGACAATTATCGCCGGGTACTGGACTACAGCCGTGACGGGATCCTGCGGTCCATCGAGGACACTCTGCACCGGATGGAGCTCGACCGCCTCGACATGGTGTTCGTTCACGACCCCGACGACTTCTGGAGGGTGGCCGCTGGGCAGGCGATGCCGGCGCTGGCCGAGCTTCGTGACCAGGGGGTGATCGGCGCGATCGGCGCGGGGATGAACCAGAGCCGGATGCTCGAGCGTTTCCTGACCGACACCGCGGCCGACGTCGTGATGTTGGCCGGCCGGTACACACTGGTGGAGCAGAACGGGTTGGACGACGTTCTCGCGTCGGCCGAACGGTTGAAGAAGAGTGTCATCGCGGTGGGGGTCTTCAACTCCGGTCTGCTGGCCCGCCACCGGGTGTCTGCTGATGCGATGTACGACTACCGACCCGCGTCTGCGGCCGTCATCGCGCGAGCGAATGCCATCGCCGACGTCTGCACGGAGTTCGGCACGACGCTGCCCGCGGCGGCCCTGGCGTTCCCGCTCGGGCACCCCAGCGTCGTCAACGTCACCGTCGGGATGCAGACCCCCGAACTGGTCCGGCAAAACGTCGATCTCTACGAGGCGGGCGTCCCCGACGAGCTCTGGCCAGCTCTCAAAGACGAGGGCCTGATCCGCGAAGATGCCCCAGTTCCGGCCCGCTCGACCGATCCGTAGGCGGTTGGCCACGGAACGATGGTTGATAACCGGGTGGGGTCAGTCCTCAGTCCCGGAAAGCCGCCCCGCGCGAAAGGATTCCCTGATTCACCTCATCGGCGCGGCAGCGTCGCTCGTGCCGCCCGAGTTGGTGTAGCCCGCTGGCGTTCTCAGGCGGTTTGTCCGTTGGAGCGGGAGCGGAGCCAATCCAGCCCTTCCCACTCCTCTTCGGCGGCTTTGAGTGCGTCGATGAGGCGGTAGGCCAGCGCGGCCTCGGTCCCGGGGTCGTCGACAGGGTTCAGCTCGTACGGGTCACCCTCGCGGTTAAATAACAGGCTCCTGCACGTGCCGTTGGGTTCGTGGGTGACGACGTACTTCCAGCTGTGGGTCAGCAGGCCACGGACGCTGCTGGAGGTTTCGCCCAACGCCCACCGGTAGTAGAGAACGGCCTCGTCCTCGTCGACGGCGTTCCGGCCGAGGAGGACGGGGGACATGTCGCGGCCCTGCATCTCGGCGGGAATGGCGTCGCCGTGACCGGCCAACCCGATCAGGGTGGGGGCGATATCGACGCTCGACAGCATGGCGCGTGACTCACCGCCCGACACGTCTGGGATGCGCATCAGGCACGGCAGCCGCATGGACTCGTTCCAGTGGATCATCTTGTAGAGCTCGTCATGGCTGCCGAGCTGCATGCCGTGGTCGGCCGTGAACACGACGATGGTGTTCTCATCCAGGCCCAGGCGATCCAGAGCTTCCGTGATCCGGCCCAGTTGGGTGTCGACGCATTCGACGGCCGCGAAGTACAGCGGCGCGATGCGCGCGGCTTGTTTCCCGATCTCCGATTCGTGGTCAACGTTGGCGCGCACGAGCAATTCCTGCGGTGTCATGGCCTGGTAGCGCTCTAACGGTGCATCCGGTGGGAGCTCCTCGAAGGGCTGGTGCGGGGGGTTCCAGGACAGGAAGAGGGCGAACGGCCGATCCCTGGGGGTGTCTTCCAGGAACTGGATGGCCACGTCGGTCTCGTACTCGGCCGACCACTGGGCGACGTTCGTGCGTTCCTCGCGCGGGGCATCCTCCACCCAGTAGTGGGGCTTGAGGTGGCGGTCCATGCAACCGTGGGAGTGCCAGAACTCGAAACCGAACCGGCGATGAGGCGGCGACCAGGCGTCCCACACCTTGCCGTCCTCGGGGCGACGGCCTTCGCCTTGCTGCTCGTCGTCGGGCAGCACCGGGGGTTCCAGGTGCCACTTGCCGATGAGGCCCGTGCGGTACCCCTGCCCGAGGAGAACCGACGACCAGGTCGCCAACCCCCCTCGAAGCCCGACCCCACCGGGGTGGACGGCACCGTTGTGCGAGTTCACATTCATTGGCACCCCGTTGCGGCCGGGGTGCTGCCCGGTCATCAGCATGGCGCGGTGCGGACTGCACACCGGGTAACAGCTGACCGCCTCGGGGAGCCTCACGCTTTCCACCGCCAGGGCGTCCAGGTGCGGGGTGCGCACCGGATCGTCCTCGAGGCACATCGCCCGGAACTGGTCCGAGAGGATGAACAGGATGTTGGGCTGTTTCACGGACTTCACCTTCGGAAGGGGTTGGTATCCGGGGGGATCGACTCAACAGAGGACGGCATAGACCTGCTTCCCGACACCAGTTGACCGGTTGAGCCGGATTATCGGCCTTCCCAGCGCTTTCCGGTCGCCAGTTTCGCGGCCCACGGCGCCCTGTGTGGGGGACGACTGCCGGTCGGTTGGGACCGGCAGGATGCTGGACCTCATCCTGCCCGTCACCGGCAACCAAGTCCTCCACGTCAGCCGGGTAGGCACCTGGAGGGGGGTCGGCGTGAGGCTATTTGCCCATTCCGACCGTCAGGCCCGCACTGAGCTTGCTGCCCACCCACAGGTACAGCAGGAGCATGGGCAACACGATGAGCACGATGCCGGCGAACTCGCCACCCCAGTCCGCACCGGAGTAGGTTTGCTGCTGGATGAAGGCGATGAGCGCCACGGGCAGGGTGTACTTGTCCGTGGTCTGCAGCAGGGCGAGCGCGAGCAGGGTCTCGTTCCAGTGCGAGATCACCTGCAGGATGAAGCCCGTCAGGATGCCGCCCCTGGCCAGCGGGATGGCGATCCGCCACATCGTGGTCCACGGGCTGGCGCCGTCGATGGCGGCGGCCTCCTCCACCTCGCCCGGCAGGGATCGGAAGAAGCCCACGAGCAGGAACGTGGTGAACGGCATGGAGACGCCGATGTAGACGATGTTGAGCCCGATGAGGCTGTCGGTCAGGTTCACCGAATTCAGCATCACAAACAGCGGAATCAGGATCACCTGGGCGGGGATGCCCAGACCGAGGATGAAGTAAAACGTCAACCCCTCGGTCAGCGGGGTCTGCACCCTGCCCAGGAAGTACGCGGCGGGTGTCGCGACGACCAGGGTGAAGACCGACGAGATGACCGTGACGGTGACGCTGTTCCAGGTGGCGCTCGCGAAGTTGCCGTCGGTCCAGGCGCGCGCGTAGTTCTCCCAGTGCAGCTTGTCGACGAACCCGAACGGGTCTCCCAGGATACTGCGCGTGTCGCGCAGCGATTGCAGGATGACCCAGAGCAGCAGCAACACACCGAGGGCGACGCAGATCCACAAGACGGTGAGGCCGATGGTGCGCAGGATGGTCTTGTCGCCTCGCGAGGCGGGGCTGCCTTTGTCTCTGCTCCGTCGCCGCGTGGGGGTGTCCGGTGGGGGTGGGGCGATAGTGGTGTCAGTCATGGTGGCCTCAGAACTCGAGTGCTTCGCGACGCATCAGTCGGCGCAACAGCACGACCAGCACGAGAACGAGCAGTAGGGAGATGATGGATGCGGCGGAGGCCCGCCCGTAGGCCGGGATGGACGTCCCACCGAAGGCGGTGACGAAGGTGTAGACGGCCACGGTCCAGGTCTGGACCGGCGGGCCCCCGTCCGTCGCCGCGCCACCGAAAAGCCAGACGATCTCGAAGATCTTGATCGAGGAGATGGTCCACAGCACAGCGCAGGTACCGAAGACGTCCCACGTCAACGGGAGAATGACGAACCGCAGACGTTGCCACGCGTTCGCGCCAGCCAGCGCGCAGTCCTCGAACAGCGACGGGGGGATCCGGTCCACGCCGGCCATCAGGATGGTGGTGTAGTAGCCGGTCATCGACAGCACGAGGGTAGCCATGATCAACAGGAAGATGTTGTCCGTGGCCAGCCAGGCGGGCGGGGCCTCGACGCCGAAGACGGCCAGGATCTTGTTGACCAACCCGTTGGGGTTGAAGATGAAGCCGGCCAGCGCGCCGTAGACCAGCGCGTTGACCAGGTGGGGGAAGAAGATGATGGAGCGCACCGCGCTCTTGCCCCACATGTCGCGCAACACCAGTGACAACCCGAAAGCGATCACGAAGATGGTGATGCCCACGATGAACAGCAGGGCGAGCGTGTTGTAGAAGGAACTAAGGAAGAAGGGATCCTGGAGGATTTTGACGTAGTTGTCGAGCCCCACGAACTCCATGGGCCCGGCCCCCGCCCACTTGTTGAAGCTGATCCAGACCGCCCAGATGGTGGGGAAGATGAACAGCACGGTGTAGAAGAGGAAGGCGGGCCCCACCAGGGGGATCATCAGCTTGCGTCGCTGACGGTCGATGATGCTCGTAGGTGCCGACTTGGACCGTTTGCCTCCACCCCGGCCGGCTCCGCGGCTGGAAGCCGCGGATCCGGAGTCCAACCGGGCGGGCGCCTCTGCGGAGGTCACTGGTTCTCCCAGTAGTCGATCGTGGCCTGCTTCATCTTGGACACGAACTTCTCGCCGGAGATCTTGCCCAGCACCAGTTCGTTGTCGATGGGGTTGAACACCTTATCGGCGTAAGAGGGGTAGAGGACGCCGTCCAAGGCCGGGTACACGGCGTCGGCGCTCCTCAAGTTCTCGATGACGGAGGCGAGCTCGGTCGAGATCTCGGCGTCCTCACGGACCGGGATCTGCTTGGCCTCGGAGCCCCAGGCGTCCTGGACGCTCTTGGACAAGAAGTGGGCGGCGAACTTGCTCGCCCACTCGTGGTTCTTGGACCTCACGGGCATAACAAAACCGGTGAACTCGGCCCGGGCGAAGTTCTTGTCCGTGTTCGAGGGCAGAGGGAAGGAGTCGAACTCGAAGCCTTTTGCGGCGTAGGTGGAGGTCTCAGCGGGAATGTAGGAGCCGCCGAAGAGTAGTTCGGCCTTGTGGGCGCCCCAAGCCTGCTGCTGTGCGGGCCACTTGCTCGCGTCGTAACCGGGGATGAAGTAGTCGCCCTTGGCGAGTGTCTCGACCCGCTTGGCGATTTCTGTCACCTCTGGGGCGTCCCAAGCGGAGCCGTCTTTGCTGGCGAACAGCTTGTCCAGCGACCCGGGGCCGTTCTCTTCGATCATGAGAGTGGAAAACCAAAACGCGTTGTAGCCGGCTATGTCACCGTCGAGGGCGATGGGGACGTCACCGTCTTTCTTGGTCTTGTCCAGGCGGGTCATGAAGTCATCCCAGGTCTGGGGTGGGTTGGATGCCCAATCCGGATTCTTGGCCTTGTCGAACCAGACCGCAGTCGAGGAGATGCTGTAGGGCACCATCCACGGCTCGCCGTTTTCGAGCGTGAGCTTGGTGGCGTCGGTCACGTACTTCTTGGGGATGAGTTCCGAGACCTTTTGGCCATCCACCTCGGAGTCGTAGGCCGCCTGCATGCTGGCGGCGTTGTTGGTGGTGAGGAGGATGGGGGCGATCTTGTTGTAGGAGGCGTCGACGATGTCGGGCACGTTGTTGGTGTTCAGCGCCGGGGTGAGCTTCTGCACCACCCCGCGGCCCTGCCACTCGACGTTGACCTTGATTCCGGACTCCGCTTCCCATGACTTGACTGCCTCGGCGAGAACCTTCTGCTGCGTCTCGCCCTCCTTCCACATGGACCAGTAGGAAATACTTTCCGGCTTCTCCGTGTTCTGATTCCCCCCCGGAGTGCCTCCTGCGGAACAAGCGCTGAGGACGAGGAGCATCCCCGCGAGCGATGAGGTTACGAGCTTTCGAGCGACG
>JBBSOW010000111.1:0-10365 GCA_038259365.1 Propionibacteriales bacterium | reverse complement strand
GTAAGAGTCCCGCGGAGTGGTGGGCTTTGAGTTCATTGATGCCTACCGGTCGCCTTCGGTGAGGGCGACGGTTTCAGTGTGGTCCTTGGTGCCGATTTTGGCCATGGATTCTTCGGAGAGGTAGCGGCGTTCGTCGGTGGCCCACTCGTCGTGGGTGTCGGCTAGGACGGCTCCGATGAGGCGGATGACGGCGGCCTCGTTCGGGAAGATGCCCACGACCCTTGAGCGGCGTTTGATCTCCTTGTTGAGCCGCTCCAGGGGGTTGGTGGACCAGATCTTGCGCCAGTGCTCGCGCGGGAACGCGGCGAACGCGAGGACCTCGGCCTTGGCGTCGTCCATCAGCGGACCGATCTTGGGGTAGCGGGCGGCGAGCTCGTCGCGGACCTTGTCCCACTGCTTGCTCATCGGCGCGAGCTTGGGTTGGGCGAAGATCGTGCGGAACACCGCGGCGACCATCTCACCTTCGCCCTTGGCCACGTGGGCCAGGACGTTGCGGATGAAGTGCACCCGGCACCGTTGGTGCGCGGTGCCTTGCAGCGCCCTGCTGATGGCGGCGACCAGGCCGGCGTGCTGGTCGGAGATCACCAGCTTCACCCCGCCCAGGCCGCGCTTCTTCAACCCGGTGAGGAACCCCCGCCAGAACACCTCGTCCTCGGAGTCACCGACGTCCAGACCCAGGATCTCCCGGCGGCCCTGGGCGGTGACACCGGTGGCGACGACCACCGCCTTGGACACGACCATGCCGTGCTCGGTGCGCACGTGCAGGTACGTCGCGTCGAGGTACACGTACGGGAACTCGACATGGTCCAGCCTGCGGGTGCGGAACGCCCCGACGCTCTCATCCAGCCCGGCACAGATCCGGGACACCTCGGACTTGGAGATCCCCGACCCGCCGAGCGCGACCACCAGGTCGTCCACGGAGCGAGTGGAGACGCCGTGGACGTAGGCCTCCATCACCACCGCGTACAGCGCCTGGTCCACCCTCCTGCGCGGCGCCAGGATGGACGGGAAGAAGCTCCCGGCGCGCAGCTTGGGGATCGCGAGTTGGACGTCCCCGGCGTGGGTAGTCAACAGCCGCGGCCGGTTGCCGTTGCGTTCGGTGGTGCGGGACTCGGCGCGTTCGTAGCGGCCGGCGCCGACCGCGGCCGTGGCTTCGGCCTCGATCAGCTCCTGCATCGCCACGCGGACGCATTCTCGGATGAAGTCGGTGCCCTCGCCGGTGCGGAACACCTCGAACAGCTCGGACACGGCAGACTGGGACAAGGCCATCGGTGAGATCTCCTTCGATGCGTGCTTGGCGGTACACATCAAGAATCTCGCCGGTGGCCCCCTCAATCAGGACGCCGCGCCGTCACCCCAAACCCCACCACTCCAGGGGGCGCAATCCATGCGGCGTCCGAAACTCTTGCCACCTGCTGGTCAGGCAACTCTCCGGTCGACTGTAAGGGACGGATTCATCGGGTCGGGTTGGCCCGGTCGAGGCTGTCCCAATAAGGCACTTTCACCGGGCAGTTTCGCGGGAGGGTCTTCTGGTGTCGACGGCATCTGGTGTCATTCGTAATACTCGTGGCCGCGACGCCTCTCTTAGCGACGTCAAATCTCTTCGGCTCCTCTCTGAAACGTGCTGGAAGCCCTTCATTCTGCGAGAAGGACCGGTTGCGAGGCGACGCCTGAGGCCTTGCTCCAACTGCCGACCTGAGCAGTGCACGGGCTGCGGTCTGGCCTACGTGTAGGCGATCTCTACTCGGATCTTCCAGGGGCTGGTGAAGCCAGCGGAGGCATTTCGTCCCAGGTGCGTCCGTCCAGGCTGCGGCCGCCGGACTTCGGACGGTGTCCTCCCCACTGCTTGAAGAAGAACGCCGTTCCGCTGTCTGCGCACCGGTCGCGGAGGCTGCGCACCCACGCCTCGTCTAATGGTCGGTGCCCTGGCCCTGACTCGCCGCCAGCTATCAACCAGGAGATACCAGCCAGGTCGATCGTGATGGCTTCGAGCAGCGGCTCGGCAGACACGAACCGCACTGCAGCGGGCACGCGGCGTAGGTCGTCGACGCGCCACGCGGTCGCCTGTGACTCGACCGAGACGCCCATCCACACGTTTGCAGGCCACGGGAGGTCACCGGCCATCCGCACCGCCCGCCGCGGCCGCTTGGTCAGCAACTGGTACGTGTGCTGGGGTGTAGCCGTCATGACGTTGAATACACGTCCAATGAACTCATCGGACACGCGCGCATGCCAAAGGTCGGACATGCTGTTGACGAAGACGGTGCGGGGACTGCGCCAGCCGAGTGGAATCGCCAGTGCGTCCTCGTGCTCTGTAAGGGCGAAGCCGGGCCCGCTCGTGCGGGGGTCGCCATCGGCCTGGTACTTGCTGTTGCCCATTGCCTTGAGGCGCTTGGCGAGTGTCAGCGCATAGCAGTTGTCACAGCCCGAACTGATCCGGTCGCAACCCGTCGTGGGGTTCCAGGTGGCTTCGGTCCACTCGATTGCACTCTTGTCCGCCACGTTGGCACCCTAGGCCCCGCCCCTGACAGCGGGGCTTGCCGCGTGTCGCGGCGGCCTCCCCAGGGTCCTCACCTCTAACCTTGGACCGCCGATGCAACGATTCGCGACGGCCGGGAGGGGCGGCATATGCCATCAGGTAAGCGCACGCCGTTCGAGCTGTGGGAGCGCGAGCCGCACACCGGCGCGAAGCACCAGTTGCTTCGTTACTACATGGGTGCCTGGTACGCGATCATGAACACGACCAGACATAACCGCCTCATCTACTACGACGCGTTCGGCGGCCCCGGCCAGTACAAGGGGGGCGAGGACGGCTCCCCTCTCATCGCACTCAAGGCGCTGCTCGAGCACAGCGCATTCACAGGCATGGGCGATACTGAGTTTGTCTTGCTGTTCAACGAACAAGACGCCGGGTGCGCTGAGCACCTACGGCTGCTCGTCGACGACTACGTCGACGCGCACCAGCCTTGGCCGAAGAACGTGAGCGTTCACGTCGACAACAAGACCTTCGTGACACTAACGACCGACATGATCGACGAGGTTGACGCCTCCGGTGGCCGGCTCGCCCCGACGTTCGCGTTTGTGGACCCAGTGGGGGTGAAGTACACGCCGCTGGACGTGGTGCAGCGCCTGACGAAGTCCCCCAAGTGTGAGTTGCTCATCTACTTCGCGCACGACGCCGTCCTGCGCTGGTGCGGTGCCGGCAATATCGACGACCGGCTCACCGCGCTGTTCGGCAATGACGACTACAAGGGGGCCGCCAGTCTGTCGGGCGCCGCGCGCAGCCAGTACTTGCATGACCTCTACAAGCAGCGCCTGCACGACGTGTGCATGTTTCCTTACATCCAGTCATTCGCGATGTACGAGGACCGCGGAAAGCGCGTCTACGACCTGTTCTACTGCACCCGCGAGCCCATAGGGCTGGACCGCATGAAGCAGGCCATGTGGAGAATCGCCCCCTCGGGCAGCTTCACCTTCGAGGATCGCCTTGCGGGCCAGGACGTGCTGTTCGGCAACGACGTCGACACGAAGCCGCTGCAGGACCATCTTTGCGAGCACTTCGCCGGGCAAGCGGTCCCCATTCAGACCGTCATTGACCACGTCGTGGTGGCCACCCCGTTCCATAGCAGCCACGTCAAGACCAAGACGCTGGTACCGCTACAGAAGGCAGGCCGGATCAGTAGTCCGAACCAGCGAAAGGCGAACACGTACCCCCACGGCACTGTCGTGCAGTTCCCTGGCGTCACCTCAGCAACCACCGCTTAAGCCTCGATCCACCGACGGCCTCCGTGAGGTGAACCGATTTCGCTGGCAGCCGCGGGGCTGGCTTGACTGCAGGGCTGTTTTCCTGACCTCGCTGTCAAGGTACTTCCACTTCGTGTTTCGGTTCGTGACGTTGACGGCTGGGTGGCCAGGTCATCGCGCCGAGTTGCCCTCCATCGCATCATGGCGCCTAGGTGCACCGGCCGCAACGCAGTGTCCGCCCTGACCAGTTGAGGGACGGCCGACATTGCAACGAAGTAGTCGCTCCTGTGTGCCCTCCTGAGAACTGGCAACGAACTAGAGTTGCCCTCGTGACTGTGTCGACCTCCAGCAAATCAGGCAAGCAGGTCAGCCTTGCGGCGGCCAAGGGTGCCAAGTTCGACGAGTTCTACACCCAGTTGGGCGACATCGAGAAGGAGATGCGCCATTACCGCAAGCACTTCAGCGGCAAGGTCGTCTACCTCAACTGCGACGACCCGCGGGAGAGCGACTTCTTCCACTACTTCTCGTACAACTTCGAGAAGCTCGGGCTGAAGAAGCTGATCGCCGCCTGCTATAAGAGCCAGGACGCCGACCTGTTCAGCCATGGCGACTCCGAGCAGGCCGTCTACCTGGAGTACGAGGGGGACAAGAACAACAACCGCGTGCCTGACCCTGAGGAGATCGGGATCAAGCACTTCCAAGGTAGCGGCGACTTCCGTAGTGCCGAGAGCATCGAGCTGCTCAAGCAGGCTGACATCGTGGTGACGAACCCGCCCTTCTCGCTCTTCAAGGAGTACGTCGCCCAACTGATGGAGCATCAGAAGCAGTTCGTGATCGTCGGCAACATGAATGCCGTCACCTACAAGGAGATCTGGCCGTACGTAAAGGCCAACAAGCTGTGGCTCGGCGTGACCCGTAGCGGAAGCGGCCAGATGTGGTTCCGGATACGTGACGATGCACCAGAAAAGTCCGGTCAGCGGACCGACGAGAACGGCCACCGGTACCAGACCATCGGCAACTCTGCGTGGTTCACCAACCTCGACCACGCGAAGCGGCACGAGGAGCTGACCCTGTTCAAGACCTACAACTCGGCCGATTACCCGATGTACGACAACTTCGACGCGATCGACGTGGCCCTCTCCGTCGACATCCCGATGGACTACGAAGGCGTGATGGGCGTGCCCATCACCTTCCTAGGGAAGTACAACCCCGACCAGTTCGAGATCGTCGGTAGCACTGAGGGCGACTACCCAGCGACGAAGAAGTACGCAAAGAAGGGGAAGGTCGTCAACGGGATTCGCCAGAGGTCAAACACCGGCACCATGAGCGGCGTGATCCGCGAGGACTCGTTCGGTGCCGGAACCTACTTCGACGTCGGGTATCCCGTTCGCGCCGTGTACAAGCGCGTCCTGATCCGCCGCAGGGACACGACGTGAAGATCGAGCTCGAGCGCATCAAGGTCCGCGACCTCGTCGAGGGTTATCAAGATGACGACGAGCTCGGTGTGAGGGCCTTCGGCGGCAAGCTCGACGTGCGTCCGCCCTACCAACGGGAGTTCGTCTACAAGGATAAGCAACGCGATGCCGTCATCGTGACACTCCGCCAAGGTTTCCCGCTCAACGTCATGTACTGGTCTCTCCAGGACAACGAGACCTACGAGGTGATCGACGGGCAGCAGCGAACCATCAGCATCTGCCAGTACGTCGATGGCGATTTTTCGATCGAGATTGGGGGCCACCAGCTCGCGTTCCACAACCTCCAAGACGACCAGAAGGAGCAGATTCTTGAATACGAGGTTATGGTTTACCTCTGCGAGGGCGCTGACTCGGAGAAGCTTGATTGGTTCCGGACTATCAATATCGCTGGAGAGAAGCTAACCGATCAGGAGCTGCGAAACGCTGTTTACCACGGCAGCTGGGTCTCGGCCGCGAAGAAGTACTTCAGCAAGAACGGTTGCCCGGCGTATGCCATCGCCAGCGACTACATGACCGGCTCGCCCATCCGTCAGGAGTACTTCGAGACGGCCCTCGAGTGGATTAATGACGGCAAGGTCGACGAGTATATGCGCGACCACCAGCACGATGTCGAAGCGAACGAGCTGTGGCTCTACTTCAAGGGCGTCGTCGAGTGGATCGAGGCAACCTTCCCCAAGAAGAGCAAGTACATGAGGTCTGTGAAGTGGGGTCCGCTCCACAAGAAGTACAAGGGCACCAAGCCCGACCCCGCGAAGTTTGAGAAGCGGATCGCCGAGCTCATGGCCGACGTACAGGTCAAGAAGAAGCCCGGCATCTACGAGTTCGTCCTTGGCGGGGAGAGCGACACCAAGCTGCTCGAGGTTCGGGTTTTCGACGATAAGACGAAACTCGCCAAGTACAGCGAGCAGACCAAAGTTGCGGAGGGTTCCGGAAACTCGAACTGCCCTGTGTGCGCCGGCGGTTCGAACAATAATGCCACTCGGATCTACGAGTTCGCGGAAATGGACGCCGACCACGTGACCGCGTGGAGCAAGGGCGGTGCAACTGACATCTCTAACTGCGAGATGCTCTGCGTGCCGCACAACCGCTCCAAGGGAAACCGATAGATCGTTGGATGTTCATCGAGAGCGGTGACCGAAGTTCGTATGCACCGCCCTCACCGTGACATGCAAATTGATGACCAGGCCTGACAGCCGAGTCTCGGACCAGTGCGGACAGTGCACCACGCATTCCGGACGAAGTCCGACCCATGTCCTCCGCCACGCAACCCGTAGCGGCAGGCGTCATCGGATGCAGCGCAGGAAACTTGCCGCGCCTCCCGATCAGCAAGCACCAGGCAGAGTGACGACACAGCAACGACGCGTCCGCACACGATCGTCTAACGAGACGCCGCCCTTCCCGTCGCACTGGGCGATGGACGAACTGTGAGATGTCATCTCCCGCATCGCCAGCGCCCGGACGCCTCACTGGAGCCCAGGATCGGTTAGAGAAGCGCACTGCGACCCGCGTCCTTTCGCCCCCTATCGCGCACAAAGGGCATGGCTGACTTCGCCCGACGGGGCGTGCCAAGGAGCTGGGTGCGTATCACCCGCTTAAGACGAAGTTACCCCACAGTCATTGACGGAGAGGCGGCAAAGAGGGGCAGTTTTGGGCCAGCGTTGACAATCGTTTCGCTGATCCAGGGGTCCGCCTCGCCCGTACGCGGATCGATCCAGCCACCGATGGCCGTCTCGCCGTGCGGCGCCGTGCCTATGCGCAGGAGAACCATTGCGCCGCGTCGTCGGCCCGCGCGCGGTAGGCGGCAAAGCGAGCGGTGACTTCGGCTATCGCTCCTTTGAGGGGGAAGATCTCGCGCGAGATGAGCTGATCCTCGTCGTCGGCGCTCACCGGGTGCCAATAGATGCCGTCGGCAGTCACGGTGACCTCTGGGATCAGGCTGTCGACGGTGAGTTCGAGTCCCTTGTCGGCTACTCCGCGGTGCGCCAGGGCGCGGATCACCTGGTCCTCAGGGCGGATACCCAGGAGCTCCAGGAACGCTCGGAAATGGGTGAGTTCGTCCGAACGGGGTCCATCCAGTGTGGCGGCGACGCGGACGCGGAACCCTTCTGACTGGGCGGTACGTATCCCCTCGACCGCTCGTGCCCAGGAGCCGGCTCCGCGGTGCGAGTCGTGCAGTTCAGGCGTTGACGAGTCGAGACTGATCTGCAGCGCCAATCGTTCCCTGTCCATTCGGCGTAGCCGTTCCAGCCGACGGCCATGCAGCAGCATTCCATTGGTGAGCAGTGTGGTGGGCAGGACCGAGGTACATTCCGCGACCAGCACATCGATGTCTGGAAGCAGGAATGGCTCGCCGCCGGTAAGGACAAGCTCAACGACACCGGCCTCGACGGCTTCGGCGGCGAGACGACGTACCCGGTCAACGCCGAGGGCTCTGCGTTCAGCCCGGGGTGAGGAACGAACACAGCAGTAGTCGCATGCGAGGTTGCAGTCGAAGTTGGTGTACATCCACAGTCGGGTTCCAGGAACCTGGCTCGGAGCGAGACCAGCTAGGGGGTCTGCCCGTGGCCCGCGTCGCACGGTCACGACGCCGTCGGTCACCCCGACGAGCTGGTTGCCCGTCCGAAGGCACCACGCCGCAGTCAGTGCCCGGTCGCCCTCGAGGTCGGGGCCCGGGAGTGGCACCTCGACGGTCTGCCCGAGGGGAACGACGATCATGCTCTCCACCAAGTCGAGAACCAAGGACGGGCTCACCATGTCGGCGCGATCCGTTGTTCGTCGACGGCCTCGAAGAGGGAGGCATAACCGTCCATCTGTGGCAGGACCCACTTGCGCAGTCCCTCCATCTCCAAGATGGTTCGGTGTGCGGGGTTGTCGAAGTCCATCGCCAACAGGTGGTCGACCCACGGTTGGGCACGGTCCTCGGACAGGCCAGGCATGGCGGTGAAGTTGCAGTGCGAGTATGTGGGTGACTCCCAGAAGGCCTCGAACGCCCCCGGCATGAGCGCGTCCCGTCCGATGGCCTCCCACGTGTTGATCCCAAGAGCGGCCACATCGGCCTCCTCGTTCGTGAGGGCGCGGAGGGCGTCAAGCTCGCTGCGTCCAGTGTCGCCGTGCTTGCCCACGTCGCTGTTGATCCGCAGGATCGAGACGTCGCCGTCACCGAGCCCGGCCTCCTTGAGGTAGTGCACCGGCAAGATTGCCGCTTGTGCGGAGTCCTGCGACCCCAACGCGACGCGCATACCTTTGAGGTCCTGTAGCCCGGTCAGCCCGGCGCCGACGCGGCTGACGAAGATGGTCTGGAAGACCGTGTCCGTGTCGCGCTGAGCCAGGGCCCGACACGCTCCGTCGGTCTGAAGTGTCGCCCTGACCCAGGCCAAATTCGTGTTCCAGGCCAGATCGATCTGGCCGCCGATGAGTGCTTCGACCTGACGCCCGTAGTTGGAGAACAGGACAAAGTCCATTTCCGCGGGGCTGCCGGAGAAGTACTCCCGGATCCCTTCCCAAATGGTCACAACGTTCGGGGTGTAGGCGACGGATCCGACGAGCAGAGGCGATGTCATTGGAAAGGCGCTCCTTGGAGAGGGGATATCATCGGGTCAGGGTCAGAAGAGGGGCTGGCCCGTGATCGCTTTGCCGTAGAAGTCGTACAACACGTCCGCGGTAGGTGCCATCACCGCACCGGCACGAGCATCCTTGAAATACCGGGCGACCTTGTTGTGCTCGGAGAACGCGGCCCCGCCACAGACCCGCATCGCAGCATCGGTGACCCTCAAGGCCGCGTCGTTTGAAGCGGCCTTGACGCCCAGAACAAACAGTGGCGTGTCATCCTGCGGGTCGCTGACCCTGGTCGCGGCGACGTCGAGGTAAGCCTGCGCCATCGCCAAGTCAATCGACATCTTGGCGAGCTGGGCTCGGATCGTCGGAAGGGCAGACAGGCTCTGGTCGAGATGCTCCAGACGCGCCGCCGTGCAGTGCTGTACCGCAGCCTCGACCGCTGCCGCGGCAAGCCCAAGCGAAACTGAGGAGTTCCCCAAGTTGAACCAGGGCATCACCACCTGCAACATCGTGCCGAACCCGCTGCCTGGCTCACCCACCCGAAAATCCGCCGGGACCTCGACCGCGACAGTCATCGGGGACGAGGCATTGCCTCGCAAACCCATCCCTCGCCACGGGCCGGCAACGTTGAGACCGGCAGTGTCAGCTGGGACAACGAACAGGTCAACCGAACCCTCGTCCGCCTCGCCCTTCGCGGACAGCGTCGAGATGACGTACACATCCGCCTCACCCGCGGAGGTGACCCAACTCTTCTTCGCCCGATCGACACGGACTGACCGTCACTGTGCGCACGCGACACAGGCGCCCAAAAATGAGACCGCGAGGCGCCCTCCGAGAACGCCAGCGAAGCAAGCAACGACCCATCCGCCAGCTGATGCAGAAGCTTTGGAAGGCCCAGCGGCGGAGCCGCAGCGACAGGCATGGCAGCGCTGACATGCATCAAATAGATCATCGCTGACGAACCACACGCGCCAGCCAGCGAAGTCAAAACCTCAACCAACTCTCGTGGCCCACCCCCGAGGCCGCCGACATCTTCAGGCAACGTCAAACCCAACAACCCACTCTGACGTAACGCCGACACCGCCTCGGCCGGAAAGCGACCATCGAGGTCGACCTCGCGCGCGTGGGACCGCGCAACCTCAAGAACGTCAGTCAGCCTGTCGTGCAGATCCATCATCAACCTCATCAGTTGGGCCAACAAGTCTCACCGTGAGTATGACGGTCACGACCCCCAAAGACCATGCTGTATACGAGATGACCGTGACACAGGCCGCCTGGGAAGCAGGACAACCTGCGTCACCGCCGCGATTGCCACACTGCTCGCGCGACCACTTACGGTGCGACCCGCGCGATCGCCTCGGTCAGTCGCGGTGGCACGACCCCCCAGCTCTTTGATCCAGTCCTCGTTCCGACGAGTGCCCATTGCCAGGGAACAGCGTGCGACGACGATGGTCTATCGAGACGGTCGATCGTTTCGACCATGTGGCGAAGACGTCGTGTTTGGTGTCGAAGCAGTGACTCTAGGAGTGGCCAGCTGACCCTGCGACGGGTATCTGCGTGGCGTAGGCGCCTGAGCCGGCGACCAGGTCGT
>JBBSOW010000110.1:0-10378 GCA_038259365.1 Propionibacteriales bacterium | reverse complement strand
GGGGTGAACTCGAAGCCGTTCACCGCGTCCCCGCGGAACGTCGGCAGCGTGACACCGCCGCGGGTCTCGGTGTCCTTGCTGCGCGGCTTGGCGTACTGCCCGGCGATCCGCCCCACCTTCAAGATGGGAACCTGGGCGGCGTAGGTCATCACGACCGCCATCGAGAGCAGCGTCCGCAGCTTGCCCTGGATGTTGGCGGCGGTCACCCCGTCGAAGGTTTCGGCACAGTCGCCACCTTGCAGCATGAACCCTTCGCCGCGTGCGACGCCGGCAAGCTGGGTGCGCAGATCGTCGCACTCCCCGGCGAAGACCAGCGGCGGGCGCTGGCCCAGTTCGGCGACGACGGCGTCCACGGCGCCCTGATCGGTGTAGGTGGGCTGCTGTTGTGGGCTGAGGGCGTGCAGCTGGGCAAGTGAGGGGATCCGCGAAGACACTCCGTCAGGCTACGGCCAACGCTGCGTTCCTTCCACTCGCGGGCGCCGCGCTGGACGGCGCTGCGGCGCCCTCCGCTCGAGGCTCACTCCGACGGCGGGGACGCGGGCGGCCTGGTGCGCTCTTCTTCTGGGAGCCGTTCCTCGTCGGCCTCGGCGGCCGATTTTGGCTTCGTCGGCTTCCGCACGCTGGTGGCGTAGACGTCGACGTAGGTCTGCTTGGACATCGCGTGGATCTCGTTCATGATCTCGTCGGTGATGGCCCGCAGCGTCACCCGATCGTTCTCGCCGCCGGCGTAGCGGGAGAAGTCCAACGGCCTGGAAAAGTGCACCTCGGGCCGGACCACCCTGGACAGTATCCGTCCGGTGGGCGCGATGACGTCGGTGCGGATGAGGGCGGTCGGGATGACCGGGGCACCCGAGATCAGGGCCAAGCGGGCGACCCCGGTGCGTCCCTTGTAGAGCCTCCCGTCAGGCGAACGCGTTCCCTCGGGATAGATGCCGAAGACCCCGCCGCGACCCAACACCTTCAATCCGGCGGCCATCGCCGCCTCGGAGGCTTTGCCGCCGGACCGGTCGATGGGAACCTGCCCGGTGCCGGCGAAGAACAGCTTCTGCGCCCGCCCCTTGAGCCCGCCCCCGTGAAAATAGTCCGATTTCGCCACGAACGTGACCCGGCGCCGCAGCACGAGGGGGGTGAAGACCCAGTCCAAATAGGACAGGTGGTTGCTGGCCAAGATGACCGGCCCCTTTGCGGGGATGAACTCCCCGCCGGTCACGATGGGACGAAAGATCTGCCGCACGGCTGGCCCCAACGCGACGGCCTTGAGGAACCAGTACGACCGCTTGCCCGTGTGCGTCATGACTACTCTCCCGAATCGAGCGGCGGCGGCGTGGCGTTCGCCCCGGGACGAGGCATCACCTTGGCCGCGACGTCACCGGCGTAGTTGCCGGACTTGATGGTCGAAGCATAAACGTCGACGTAGGTCTGCCCGGAGAGTTCGCCGATCGCGGCCACGATCTCGTCGGTGACGTAGCGCAGGACCCGACCGTTGGTGGCCTGGTCGGCGTAGGAGGTGAAGTCCAGCGGTTTTCCGATCCGCACCCCCGGGCGGCGCATCATCGGGATACCGAAGGGCCCGCGGTGCAGTTCGGTGTTGAGCATCGCCACTGGAATGATCGGGGCCCGATCGGCCAACGCGAGGCGGGCCGCCCCCGTCTTGCCGCGGTACAGCCGCCCGTCGGGTGAGCGGGTGCCCTCGGGATAGATGCCCAGCAGTCCCCCCTCGGCCAGGACCGAAGAGACCGCCCCCAGGCTGTTCGCGCTGGCGCGACCGCCGGAGCGATCCATGGGCCGCATCCCGACGACCCTCAAGAACCAGGCGATGATCTTGTCCTTGGGCCCTTTGCCGTGACCGTCGAAGGCCTCGGCCTTGGCCGGAAAGGTCATTCTGCGAGGCACCATGGCTGGCAGCACCAGGGAATCGCCGAGCGAGATGTGGTTGCTGGCCAAGATGGCCGGTCCCGTGTCCGGGAGGTTCTCCGCGCCCTCGACCCAGGGGCGCCAAAACAGCACGATCCAGGGCCTGACCAGCAGATACTTGAACAGCGTGTAGTACAACCGTTTGGTCCCCACGTCGAAGAGTGTGCCGCAGCCGCGCGCTGGGCTAGCGGCTCTTCAGACTAAGTCACCCGCCCGCGCATGGCCAGCGCGCCGCCCCCACGCGCCGCTTCGTAGTGCGCCAAAGGCCTACCATTCATCTCGTGAAGACACCTCGGCCCGATCCTGCCTCGACCGCCACCCAACGGGTCTCGCCCCAGGTGCAATCGCAGGTGCTCGGCGAATCGTCGGTGGGGGTGCTGCTGTGTCACGGCTTCACCGGCTCTCCGCACTCGTTGGCCGGCGTGGCCACCGCCCTGGCCGATCGCGGCTACCGGGTGCGGCTGCCGCGGCTGCCCGGGCACGGCACCAGTTGGCAGCAGATGAACCACACCGGCTGGGAGGACTGGTACACCCGCGTCGAGCAGGAGCTCAACCTGCTGGCGCGCGAGTGCGATCAGGTTTTCGTGCTGGGCCTATCCATGGGGGGCTCGTTGGCGCTCCGGTTGGCCGCGTTGCATCCGGGCGCCGTCGCGGGGGTGATCCTGATCAATCCGGCGGTAACCAGCCACGACAAACGCCTGCTCGCCCTGCCCGTGCTGTCGCGTCTGCTCCCCTCGCTGGACGGGCTCGCCAACGACATCCGCATGCCGGGCGTCGACGAGCTGGGCTATTCGCGCACGCCCCTCAAGGCCCTCCGCTCGATGACCAGGCTGTGGCGCGATGTGCGCTCCCGGTTGCCCCAGGTGCGCCAACCCACCCTGCTGTTTCGCTCGGTCACCGATCACGTCGTCGATCCGTCCTCCGGCGAACTGATCGCGCGCCGCATCGGCGCCGACGACTTCACCGAGGTGCTTCTGCACGACAGTTACCACGTGGCCACCATGGACTATGACGCCGAGCTGATCGTCGAGCGCACGGCCGAGTTCCTGGCCGCTCACTCGACGACGACGTAGCCGACCGTCCGCCAATCCCGGGGGACGTTGGTGCGGTGTCACTGGTCCTCGGGGCCGCCGGCCAGCTCGCGCATCCGCGAGGCCACCTGGCGGCGCCACTGACGGCGACGCCGCGGCCAAAAGCCCCGCCCCTCACCCGGCGGCTCGTCGGTAGACAGCCGTGCCAGGTCGGCGGCGCCGATGAGGCCCGCGTCGTTGCGCAGGTGCGCCAGCGCGAGCCGGGCCGGAGGCCGGAAACCGCGGCCGGTCAGCGTCGCCTCGAAGCTGGCGCGGGCGGGCTGCAACAGCAGATCGCCGGCTTCGGAGAGACCGCCACCGATGACCACCAGATCGGGATCCAGCGCCGCGACCAGATTGGCGATGCCGCGGCCCAACCAGCGGCCCATCTCCGCGATCAGCTCGGTGCACAACGCGTCGCCGGCCAGGGCGGCATCGGTCACCGCCCCACCACCGATGTTGGCGGGTGTTCCCCCGACGCGGCTGAGCAACACCTGCGCCTTCGGCGAATTGGCCTCGGCCAGGGCGCGAGCGTCGCGGATGAGCGCGTTCCCGGAGCTGTACTGTTCCCAGCAGCCACGGTTGCCGCACGGGCACCAGTGTCCCCCGGGCACCACGGTCATATGCCCAAACTCCCCCGCCATGCCGAACCGTCCCCGAAACAACTTGCCGTTGACGACGAACCCGCCGCCGATGCCGGTGCCCAAGGTGATGCATACCATGACATCGGAGCCGCGGCCGGCCCCGAAGCGGTACTCGGCCCAGGCGGCGGCGTTGGCGTCGTTGTCCACCAGCATGGGTAGATCGATCCGGGCGCCGAGTCGCTCACGCAGGGGCTCGTTGCGCCAGGCCAGGTGCGGGGAGAACCGGATCACGGATTGGTCGTTATCCACCCATCCGGCCGCGCCGATGCCCACCGCCCGCACGGCGTAGTGCGCGCGCAGATCATCGACGGCCGAGACGATGACGTTCTCGACCGCGACGGGGCTCGCCGAGGGAGTGGCAAACCACCGCCGATCGAGGATCTGGCCATCGGCGTCGACGACGCCGGCGGCCACCTTGGTGCCACCGATATCGACCCCGATGCTCAGCCAATCGGGATCGGCTCTTCGCTGGAACTGGCCGGGAACCTGGTCTCTGGTCACGCCGACTGGCCCTCGACCCGCTTCTTCAGACCCGACAAGGCGCCGTCGATGATGGCCTTCTCGGCCTTGCGACGCAGCATCCCGAGCATGGGGATCGCCACGTCCACGGCCAACGCGTAGGTGACTTTGGTTTTCGCACCGGCCGAGCTCAAAGTGTAGGAGCCGTCCATCGCGGTGAGCTTTTGACCCTCGACGAGGCTCCACGACACGCCCTGTTCAGCCCACTCGTAGGTGAGGGTGTAGGTGTCTTTGATCAGCGGGTGTTCCAGCCTCATCTTGACCTGCCGCGGATGCCCGTCGGCAACGCTCAGCACCTCGGCCGACTTGAGGTGATCGACCCACTGCGGGTATTCCTCGAAGTCCTCGATGACGGCCATGATGTCCGCGGCGCTGGCGTCGATCGTCGTGTCGCCCTGAGTCTGATCAGCCATCTTCGTGGAACTCCTAAACGCAATCGAAAACACCATCAAGACGAGCACCGCATCGGCCGCCGGTCGTAGCCTAACCCGGTGCGTCGAGGAAACCCTGCAATGCCGCGAGGCAGGCCCGATCGGAGAAGTGCTCGCCGACGTGGCGTCGCCCGGCCGCGCCCCAGGCCCGGGCCCGGGCAGGGTCGAGCAGCAACCCGCTCAAGCGATCGGCCCATAGCGCGGGGTCGTGCGGATCGAGAAGGTGTCCGGTGCACCCATCGAGGACCGTCTCCCCGGCGCCGCCGGAGTCTCCGACCACGACGGGCAGCCCCGCCGCGGCCGCTTCAGCGAACACGAGCCCGAACCCCTCGCTGTTGAGACCGCCCCACCGATTGCGAACCGGGCTGGCGAACACATCGCCTGCGGAGAGAAAGGCCGGCATCTGGGCGTGTGACAGGGGGCCGAGAAACTCCACGGGCAATCCGTCGGCGAGCTCGACGAGTTGGCCCTCCAGCTGGTGTCCCGCCCGGCCGCGGCCGCCACCGGCGACCCGTAACAAGGGCAGCCGGCGGTGCGGCCATTGCTCGATGAGCGTCCGCCAGGCCCGCAGCAGGACGTCGAACCCCTTTTGTTCGACGAACCGGCCAGCGCTCAAACAGGTGGGCCTGGCGTCGTCGTGCGTGCGGTCCGTGGTGCTCGCGTACGCGCCCATCCTCACGGGCGGCGAGAGGCGCCGCAGGGAGGCCCGTTGAGGCCCGGACCCGATGCTCGCGGCGATGGCCGACCCGGTGAACTCGGAGATGTAGGTCAACACGTCGAGCCCGTCGGCGATGCGCCGCAGGAGCGTCGAGCTGCCGGGAAGTCGGGCCCACCACACCTCGTGGCCGTGGCTGATTCCCACCAGCCGTCGGGCTCCCGCCCCGCGGAGTCGAGGCGCCAGCAATCCCAAGGGAGCGGCAGCCCCGAACACCACCGAGGAGAGCCCGTGCTCGGCGAGGGTCTTCGCCGCGGTCCTGCCCAGTTGAGGAGTCGGCAGCAGGACGGGACTGTCCAGCCGAATTACGTCGTAGGGCTGCGCGCTGTCGAAATCCGCGGAATCGCCCATCGTTCTCGTGAGGACCACGACCGGGCCGCGCAAACCGACGGCGAGTTGGGCGACGAAGGCCTCGATTCCGCCGATCTCGGGCGGAAAGTCGTTCGTCAGGATCAGGGTGCCCGGCATTCAGCGAATCGTCGCTCCGTCGGCGATCTTGTGCACGTCCTCGTGTACCTCCCGGGCCAGGTAGCCCTCGGTGACCCCGGACTGCTCGATCTTGCCCTCTTGGGAGGCCGTCGCGTAATACTCGGCCAGACCCACGCCGCCCAGCAGCCGTTTCAGCTCGTGCACGGCCAACCAGCCGCGCAGGTAGCTTTCGGCAAGGTCTGGTTCTCCCGGCTCAAAGTCGGCGTCGCTCGGTAGCTCCGGCGGGGTTAGGCCCAGTTTCTTCTTCAGGTTATCTCGCAGGGCGATCTGTTGAGCCTGCGCCGCCCAGGGGTAGCTGGCGTAGGCCACCTCCTCGGCCAACCCTTCGATCAACCACACCGGGGCGGCGGAATGGGCCGAGTCGGTGGCAACGTGAACCGACTCGTGGGTGAGCACCACGACATCGGAATCACGATTGGAGGTGGTCTTGGGGCTCATGACGATGCGCAGGGGCACCTGTTTGGAATCTCGAGCGATGGAGTCCGGGACCGTGCTGGCCGCAATCTCTCCATACGTGCCTCGCCCCACGCCCAGGACCGTCTCCACCAAGCGATCGTTGGAGGGAACGATCAGGCTGAGGCGGGAATCCCAGTTCTTTGCCGCGCTCCCCAGGCTTGCCCGATCCACGTTGTTGAGGGCGCTGGTGGCATCGACCAGCCACCGGTTGGCGTCGACGCGGCTGCCGGTCATCACAGTGACCTTGGCCCGCACCTTCACGGTGATCGCTTCCAGCCACCACAGGGGTTTGGCGCTCTCCCCCACCGGACCGTCGACGATCCCCGCGATCTGTTGATTACCCGACGGGTTGGTCTGGTCTTCCGGGGCGAAGGTGACCCAGACCTTGTGTTGGGAGGGGTAGCGATCTCCGACCATTTTCCAGGTGACGACGGTTTGGGCGGTCCAGGCCTGCTCCCCCAGTACGCGCTGCCGGGCCTTGCTCAACCCCGAGCGACGCTCGGTGACCCGCCACCCCAGCTCGTCGAGCTGGTGGATGTTCTCGCTCAGCCGCTCGACGTCGGAGGCGAACGCCGGATCGGTGGTGGCCACGGTGGCGTCGGTGACCGCCGAGTCTTGAACCGCCGCCCCTTGGGTGAACCGAGCGAGGGTCCGCTCACCGGCCACCCGTTGGGCGCTCTGATCGATCCTGGCCGGGCTGGCCGACGCGCCGGACGAGGGCGATTGAGAGCCCAGAGTCGAACAACTCGTGAGCAACACCGCCAACAGCGCGGCCGCTAACGCCCTCAACGCTCAGCCGACGCGGCGAGCGCCGGCGTATGGCATCGAATCCACCGGGGCGTAGCCGATCGGCTTGCCCGGCCGGGAGGCGTGCAGGATCATCCCGTTGCCCGCGTAGAGGCCGACGTGGGAGATTCCGGGGTAGTAGAAGACCAGATCCCCCGGCTTCAGCGCATCCTTGGAGACGGGACGGCCGGCGCCGAACTGGGCCTGGGAGGTCCGCGGCAGCGAGACCCCGGCGGCCCGCCAGGCGGCTCCGGTCAGCCCGGAGCAGTCGAAGCTGTTCGGCCCGGTGGCCCCATAGTCGTAGGGCTTACCCTTTTGGGCCCGGGCGAACGACAGGGCAGACGCCCCGCCGGAGCGACCAGTGGCGGGTTCGGTCCGCTTCGACGATCGGGAGGCCTGTTTCGAGGCGGCCTTTTTCTCCGGCTTCGGATCGGCGGTGTTGGCGTCGTCGGTCGTCTCGGTGGAAGTGTCGGTGTTATCGGTTGTCGCGGCGGAGGTATCGGCTGCCTCAGCCCGAGCCGCCGCCGCCTTGGCCTCGCGCTCCTCTTGAGCCTTGAGCCGGGCGCGCTCCTCGGCGGTGAGCTTGGACAACACTGCCTCGGCCTCGAGCACGAGGTCATCGGAAGACTTGCGGAGCTTTTGCAGCTTCACCTTTTTGGCTGCGATGTCGACCTTTTGCGATTCGGCGTCGTGGCGCATCTGGGTCAGGTCGGCCTGTTGGGTCTGAAAGTCTTGCAGCTTGCCGTTCTGGTTGGCCGTCACCTGCTCCACCGTGGCGTAGCGGTTCATGAAGGAAGCCGGATCGCTGGAGAACAAGAGCTGGGTGGTGGGATCCACGTCTCGCGCCTGATAGTGCGCCAAGGCAATGCGCCCGGCCTGGGTGCGCATTTGCGCGACCTTGGCCGCCTGCTTCTTCATGTCCGTGGTGCGGGACTTCAGCACCTTGTTGGCCGAGGTGAGCTTTTCCTGGGCGGCCGCATAGTCCTGATCGATCGCGGCGGCCTCGACGGTCAGCCGCTCGACCTCAGCTTTGGCCTTGGCCACGGTGTCGGGTCTGGCCTGCGCGGGAACAATGGGCAGCGTGACGACGAGGGCCGTTGCGATGGCGGCGATGGTGACACGGGCGACACCCCTGGCCAGCCGCGCCCTATGGCCGACGGACTGCCTGCCACCTGCTCCGGACGAACTGAACCCCACACCAAACTCCCTGAACTGTCATTACTGGCCTCGCCACCAACACCTGCGCCGACCCTACGTTACGAAATGATCACGGCCAAACCTATTGGGTGGGCTCACCTTCGGGTGTCTCATCGGCCAAGCGTAGGCACCAACCGCAACGGCGGCAGCAACCCCGATCCCGCCAAAACATCGAGCGCCGCCCGCTCTACCGGGTCGAGCTCGAGGGGCAGCTGGCTATCGGTGGCGGTCTCCAGGGCCCGGTCCTCCTGCCGATCGGTGACACCGGCGGGAATGCCCAACAGCACCGAGATCACGCAATTCGAGCATGCTCCACCCCGCACGGCGCACCCGCCACAATCCACGTGCAGCCGGTCCACGCCCGCCCAACACCCCTGGTCGGGCGGACCCGCCGGAGAGCAGGAGTGTAGCCGGGCCGAATCGTCTATCGAACTCATGTTGCACAGCTTGCAGCGGCCCTCTGACAGTTCTTCGTTGCCGTTCCCGGCGACCCTGTGGGCGCCGAATGTCAGACCCCCCGCCTAGCGTCGGGGTCATGTCAGCCAACACCTGGGCGGTGCAACCCAGTTTCGCCGATCTCGGCCAGCCCCTTGCGCACGCCACCTTCTGCGTCGTCGATCTGGAAACCACGGGGTCCTCGGCTGAGGACTCCATCACCGAGGTAGGGGCGGTGAAGGTGCGCGGAGGGGAGGTGATCGGTGAGTTTCAGACCTTGATCAATCCCCACGGCCAGATACCCGCCCTGATCGCCGTCCTCACCGGCATCACGAACTCGATGGTGGCGGGTGCCCCGCGGCTGCCCGAAGTGTTACCCAGCTTTTTGGAGTTTGCCTCCGGCAGCATCCTGGTCGCCCACAACGCGCGCTTCGACATCGGCTTCCTCAAACGCGCCTGCGAGCAGCTCGGCTACCGCTGGCCCGCGCCCCAGGTCTTCGACACCGTCGCGCTCGCCCGCAACATCTTGTTGCGCGAGGAGGTGGCCAACTGCAAGCTCTCCACCTTGGCGGCCCACTTTCACGCCGCCACGACCCCCAACCACCGCGCGTTGGCCGACGCGCGAGCGACGGTCGATGTCTTGCACGGTCTGCTGGGCCGCGTCGGGAACAACGGCGTCAGCACCGTCGAAGACCTGCACGAGTTCACCCGCCAGGTATCCCCCCAGCGCCGCGCCAAGCGCCGTTGGGTGGACAAGGCACCGAGCACGCCCGGGGTGTACATGTTCGTCAGCGATGTCCTGGACTGTGATCGTGCACCGTGGCACGGTGGCGATGAGCCGAGCCAGATCCTCTACGTCGGCACTTCGACCAACCTCCGCCGCCGGGTGGCTCAGTACTTCACCGCCTCGGAGAAGCGTGGCCGGATGGAGGAGATGATTCGCGTGGCCACCGGCGTGGAGGTACTGCCTTGCTCGACCTCCCTCGAGGCCGAGGTGTTGGAGTTGCGGTTGATCGCGGCGCACCGCCCGCGCTACAACCGGCGCTCCAAGAGCCCACACCGCAACGTTTGGATCAAGCTGACCAACGAGGCGTTTCCGCGGCTATCGATCGTCCGCAAGGTCAGCGACGATCGGGCCAGCTATTTCGGCCCCTTCTCGGCCCGCTCGGCGGCCGAGGAGGTGGTGTTGGCGATCTACGAGACACACCCGATCCGCCGCTGCACGCCGCGGTTGCGCCCCGGGGTGGAGACCAGCGACTGCGCCCTGGCCGAGATGAACCGCTGCGTGGCGCCCTGCCACGGTGATGTCAGCATCGAGAGCTACGGCGCGCTGGTCGGCGACGTCACGGCCAGCATGCACGCCGACGTCCGACCGGTGTTGTGGGCCAGCCGAGAAAAGTTGACCCGTCTCGTCTCCCAACAACGCTTCGAGGAAGCCGCCAGCCTCCGCGACCGGCTCACGGCCTACACCCGCGCCAGCACCCGGTTTCACCGCCTCTCCAGCATCGCAAGCTGTCCAGAGATCGTGGCGGCCAAGCCGGTCGCGGGCGGGTGGGATATCCACGTCATTCGCTACGGCCGCCTCGCCGCCAGCGCGCGGGCGCGTCCCGGCGAGGTTCCGCAACGGGTGGCCCGGGCCGCGGTGACCGCCGCCGAGACGGTGCTGGCTCCCCCGCCCCCACGGCCCGCCGCTCTGGTTGAGGAGACGGCTCGGATCGCGGC
>JBBSOW010000109.1:0-10480 GCA_038259365.1 Propionibacteriales bacterium | reverse complement strand
CGTCGCCTGGTGTCCACGAGCAGAGCGCGTAGGGCACTTGGCGAGGTGGGGCCGCGGCCGTGTCGTTGCACGAAGGCGTCCGGGTTGCCGAACACCGCTCGGACCTGGGCCGCCGGGAGTGCGGCGAGGATGGCCAGGCCGCTCGCCGTGAGTGGCGCGGGCAACCGAACCCCGACGTCGGTGACGAGTGAGGGACGACCGGGGAAGCGCTGCTCGATCAGGTACAGCACGTCGGCCCCGTGCAGGATCGCCAGGTGGGCGTTCTGCTGGCACGACGCCGACAGGCCCGCCAGCAGTGGGCGGGCCGCTTGCTGCAGCGCGCCCTGCCGGGAGTATGCCGAGCCCAGCTCGAACGCCGCCACCCCCAACCCGTACCGGCGCTGCTCCGGCAGGTGCACGACGTACCCGCGGCCGATGAGGACGTCCAACAGTCGGTAGGTCGTCGAGCGGGCCAGCGCCAACTCGGCGGCGATCCGCCCAGCCGGGATCGGCCCGGCCTGGCGAGCCATCAACGCCAACACCTCCAGAGCCTGCTCGACGGCGGGCGCGGGCGATCGGGACGCCGTCACGAGTCCGTGGCCTCAGCCGGGCCACGCCGGATTCGGCTCATGCCTCCACTATGCACCCCCACTCTCGGTTTGTCTCACCGGTGAGACATCATCGGCGCCGCCCCCCTTACAAAGGATGGGGCGAGACGATCCAATGGACCGATGGAGCCACAAACCGCCGCGCGCGGCGAAGCGTCAGTGAGGGTCGGGTTGCCCGGAGTAAGTCGCGACGACGTCGTCGCCGTGGCCCGAGCCGGCGCCAGGGTCGAGATCGCCGAGGACGCGATAGCAGAGATGCAGCGATCGCGGGCAGCGATCGAGGCCCTGGCCGCCGACCCCGAGCCGCACTACGGGATCTCGACGGGTTTCGGGGCGTTGGCCACCACGCACATCCCGGTCGAACGTCGAGCCCAGCTGCAGCGCAGCCTGATCCGCTCCCACGCCGCGGGCTCCGGTCCCGAGGTCGAACGGGAGGTCGTCCGGGCGATGATGCTCCTGCGCCTGTCCACCCTGACCACCGGTCGCACGGGGATTCGGGTCGCCACGGCGCGGGCGTACGCGGGTCTGCTCAACGCCGGAATCACCCCCGTGGTGCACGAGTACGGCTCGCTGGGGTGCTCCGGTGACCTGGCGCCGCTGGCGCACTGCGCCCTGACGCTGATCGGGGAGGGCCCGGCCCGCGACGCCTCCGGGGTGCTGATGGACTCCGCGCAGGCCCTCGCGAACGCCGGGCTGTTCCCCGTCGAGCTGGCCGAGAAGGAGGGCCTGGCACTCATCAACGGCACCGACGGCATGCTCGGCCAACTCGTCCTCGCCCTGCACGACCTGGACACCCTGGCCGTCACCGCCGACATCGCCGCCGCGATGAGCGTCGAGGGCCAGCTCGGCACCGACGACGTCTTCGCCGCCGACCTGCAGGCGCTCCGACCCCAGCCCGGCCAACAGGTCAGCGCCGCCAACCTGCGCGCGTTGCTGGCCGGGTCCGGCATCCGGGAGAGCCATCGGAGCCCCGCCTGCACGCGGGTGCAGGACGCCTACTCGTTGCGCTGCAGCCCGCAGGTTCATGGCGCGGTTCGCGACACGATGAGCCACGCCCGCGCCGTCGCCGAGTGCGAGCTGGCCTCCGCTGTCGACAACCCGATGGTGACCCCCGACCTTAGGGTGGAGTCGAACGGCAACTTCCACGGCGCACCCGTCGCCTACGTGCTCGACTTCCTGGCGATCGCGGTGGCTGACCTGGCGGGCATCTCCGAGCGTCGCACGGACCGCTTCCTCGACCCGGCGCGCAACCGCGGGCTCCCGCCCTTCCTCGCCGACGACCCCGGGGTCGACTCCGGCCTGATGATCGGTCAGTACACCCAGGCCGGCATCGTCTCCGAGCTCAAGCGCCTCGCCGCGCCGGCGAGCGTGGACTCGATCCCGTCATCGGCCATGCAGGAAGACCACGTCTCGATGGGCTGGTCGGCGGCCCGCAAGCTGCGTCGCGCCATCGACGGGGTGGGCCGGGTCTTGGCGATCGAGGTCATGACGGCGGCGCGCGGCGTGCAGCTGCGCGCCCCGCACGCCCCCTCCCCGTCCAGCGTCCAGGTCATCGAGGCGCTGCACGCCGCGGGCGTCGCCGGCCCGGGCCCCGACCGCCACCTGACGCCCGACATCGAGGCCGTCTACGACCTCGTCCAAAACGGAGCCATACGCGGCGCCGCCGAGACCGCCACCGGGCCCTTGGCTTAAAACCCATGGCCTGAAAACACTAAGGAGCACAGAAATGGATGGAGCCCGCGCAGTCCGCGCCCCTCGAGGCACCACGTTGTCCGCCCGGTCCTGGGCGACCGAAGCCCCGATGCGGATGCTGATGAACAACCTCGATCCGCAGGTGGCCGAGCGCCCCGATGACCTGGTGGTCTACGGCGGCACCGGCCGCGCCGCCCGCGACTGGCGCTCCTTCGACGCCATGGTCCGCACCCTCAAGGGCCTGGGCGAGGACGAGACGATGCTGGTCCAGTCGGGCCGACCCGTCGGCGTCCTCCAGACCCACGAGTGGGCACCGCGGGTGCTGATCGCCAACTCCAACCTGGTCGGGGACTGGGCGACGTGGCCGGAGTTCCGCCGCCTGGAGGCGCTCGGGCTCACCATGTACGGCCAGATGACCGCCGGGTCGTGGATCTACATCGGCACCCAGGGCATCCTGCAGGGCACCTACGAGACGTTCGCGGCCGTCGCCGCGCAACGGGCCGCCAGGGCGGGCACCAAGGGCGAGCCGTCGCTGGCCGGAACGCTGACGCTGACCGCCGGGTGCGGCGGCATGGGCGGCGCCCAGCCGCTGGCCGTCACCCTCAACGGCGGGGTCTGCCTGATCGTCGACGTCGACGAGTCGCGCCTGCGTCGCCGGGTCGCCTCGCGCTACCTCGACGAGATCGCCGACTCCCTGGACGCCGCCGTCGAGCGGGCGCTCTCGGCCAAGGCGCACTCCGAAGCGGTCTCCATCGGGGTCGTCGGCAACGCCGCGGAGGTGTTTCCAGAACTCCTGGCCCGCGGCGTCGAGATCGACATCGTGACCGACCAGACCTCGGCCCACGATCCGCTGTCGTACCTGCCGGCCGGTCTCGAGCTGGACCAGATGGCCGAGTACGGGGCGTTGAAGCCCGAGGAGTTCACCGACCGGGCGCAGGAGTCGATGGCCAGGCACGTCGAGGCCATGGTGGGGTTCATGGACGCGGGCGCCGAGGTCTTCGATTACGGCAACAGCATCCGCGACGAGGCCCGCCAGGGCGGCTTCGACCGCGCGTTCGCCTTCCCCGGGTTTGTGCCGGCCTACATCCGGCCGCTGTTCTGCGAGGGCAAGGGCCCGTTTCGGTGGGCGGCGCTCTCGGGCAACCCCAAGGACATCGCGGCGACCGACCGGGCGGTGCTCGAGTTGTTCCCCGACAACGATCATCTGCAGAAGTGGATCCGTGGCGCCCAGGACCGGGTCTCGTTCGAGGGCCTGCCGGCGCGGATCTGCTGGCTCGGGCAGGGCGAGCGCGACAAGGCGGGGGTGCGGTTCAACGACATGGTGGCCTCGGGCGAGCTCGAGGCGCCCGTGGTCATCGGGCGCGATCATCTGGACTGCGGCTCGGTGGCCAGCCCCTACCGGGAGACCGAATCGATGGCCGACGGTAGCGACGCGATCGCCGACTGGCCGCTGCTGAACGCCATGGTCAACGTGGCCTCCGGCGCGTCCTGGGTCTCGATCCACCACGGCGGCGGCGTCGGTATCGGCCGCTCCTTGCACGCCGGGCAGGTGTGCGTGGCCGACGGCACCGACCTGGCCCGGCAGAAGCTGGAACGGGTGCTGACCAACGACCCGGCGATGGGGGTGATCCGGCACGTCGACGCCGGGTACGATCGCGCCGACGAGGTCGCGGCCGAGCGCGGCGTCCGCATCCCGATGCGAGAGGAGTGATCGCGATGTCCACCTCCACCCAGGACCGGGTGCAGCGGGCCGCGCCCGCGGCCATGTGGCAGTTTTTCGTCTACAGCACCATCGGCGCCGCAATGTTCTTCGTGCCGATCAGCCTCGGCGGCACCCGCACCATCCCGCTAGATCACATGGTGACCTGGGTCCGCGCCACCGTGCCCGGGGTTTTGCCCTGGTACGCCCTGGCCCTGGTCGCCGGCGGGGCCGCGTACCCCTTCGTGGTCGGCTCGTGGAGGCGATCGCCCACCCAACTGGTGTTCTCCGTGGCGAAGATCGTCGGGCTCGTCGTCGCGGTCATGATGGTCTTCGAGGTCGGGCCCGCGTGGCTGTTCGAACCCGGCATGGGCCCGTTCCTGTTCGACAAGCTGGTCATCGCCGTGGGCCTGCTCGTCCCCATCGGAGCGGTGTTCTTGGCGTTGCTCGTGGGTTACGGGTTGATGGAGTTCATCGGGGTGTTCATGCAGCCGGTGATGAGACCGCTGTTTCGCACCCCCGGGCGGTCCGCGGTGGACGCGGTCGCCTCGTTCGTCGGCAGCTATTCGCTGGCCCTGCTGATCACCAACCGGGTCTACCTGCAAGGGAAATACTCCCGGCGGGAAGCCTTGATCATCGGCACCGGATTCTCCACCGTGTCCGCGACGTTCATGATCGTCGTCGCGAAGACCCTTGGGCTGATGGAGCACTGGAGCCTCTATTTCTGGAGCACGCTGTTGATCACCTTCGCCGTGACGGCCATCGTGGTGCGCCTACCACCGCTGGGCCGGACCAGCTCCGACTACGCCCCGGGTGTCGAACCCGACCCCGAAGAGCCACCGCAGGGTGGCCGCCTCTCGGCCGCGTGGGGGGCGGCGCGACAGGCCGTGGCCGAAGCCCCCGGGGTGGGACGCAACGTGGCGAACAACCTGCGCGACGGCTTCGTCATGGCGATGGCCATCCTGCCCGCGATCCTGTCGATCGGCCTGCTCGGTCTGGTGCTCGCCGAATACACGCCCGTCTTCGACTGGCTCGGCTACCTGTTCTACCCGGTGACCTGGGTGCTGCAACTGCCCGAACCGCTCCTCGCCGCCAAGGCCGCCGCGCTCGGGATCTCGGAGATGTTCCTGCCGGCCGTCCTGGTGGCCGAGGCGGCCATGCCCGTCAAGTACGTCATCGGGGTCGTCTCGGTCTCCCAGATCATCTTCTTCTCGGCCCTGGTGCCGAGCCTGGCCGCCACCGAGATCCCGTTGTCGATCCCCAGGTTGTTGATCATCTGGGTGGAACGGGTTCTCCTCTCGCTGATCTTGGCCATCCCGGTGGGGTTGGTGTTCTTCGGATGACGGCGCACGCGAGCTTCGACGCCATGTGGAGCGACCTCGAGTCAATCGGCAAGGCACGCTTCGGTGGCTATCGGCGGTACGCCTGGACGCGGGAGGATCACACCCTGCGGGAATGGTTCGCGGGCGAGTGCGCCAAGCGCGGGTTGGACCTGAGCGAGGATCGGGTCGGCAACCAGTGGGCGTGGTGGGGCGACCCGGACGCGGCGGCCTCCGTCGGCCGCGCCGGCGTCGCCGTGGGTTCGCACCTGGATTCGGTCCCGGACGGCGGGGCATACGACGGCCCGCTGGGCGTGGTGTCCGCCCTCGCCGCCGTCGACGCCCTGCGCGCCGCGGGCAGGCGACCTGAGCGAGCGCTGGCGGTGGTGAACTTCGTCGACGAGGAGGGAGCGCGCTTCGGGGTCGCCTGCGCCGGCTCTCGCGTGCTGACCGGGGCCATGACCGCCGAGCGCGCGCTCGGTCTGATCGATGCCGACGGGCTGAGCATGGCCCAGGCGCTCGAGGCCGCCGGGCGGGACCCCCAGCTGTTCGGGGCCGATCCCGAGGCGTTGCGGCGGGTCGGGAGTTTCGTCGAACTGCACGTCGAACAGGGCCGCGGCCTGGTCGATCTGGATCGTGCCGTTGGCCTGGCGAGCGACATCTGGCCGCACGGCCGCTGGCGGATCGACCTGCCCGGCGAGGCCAACCACGCGGGCACCACCGCCATGGCGGACCGAGCCGACGCCGTCGTCTCGTTGGCGCAGGTGGCGCTGCGCGCCCGCGACCTCGCCGTCCGGCACGGGTGTGTGGCGACCGTGGGGAAGGCGCGCATCGAGCCGGGCGGCGTCAACGCGATCGCCTCCCACGTCACCGCCTGGCTCGATGCCCGGGGCTCACAAGCGGACGCCGTCGGCGCCGTCGTCGCCGGGCTGACCCGCACCGTCGAGGGCCTCGGGGGCCGGATCGGCCAGGAGTCGTGGACCCCTGCCACCCCCTTCGATGCCGGCCTCACCCGGCGGCTGGGCGAGGTCATCGGCCATACCGAGACGGTGAGCGTCCCGGTGTTGGGCACCGGGGCCGGACACGACGCGGGCATCCTGGCCAGCGCCGGCGTCCCGGCGGCAATGCTGTTCGTGCGCAACCCCACCGGCGTCTCGCACAGCCCCGCCGAGTTCGCCGAACCCGAGGACTGCCACGCCGGGGTGGCCGCCCTGGCCGCCTGCGTCGCCGAGCTCACCGACGCCGCGCCCAATGACGGCAGCGAGGCGCCATGAGGTGGCACGCCCGACACGCGCACCTGCCCGACGGAGTGGCCCGCGACGTGCTGATCGAGGCCCAGGGTGCGCACATCGTGTCGGTCCAGGCGGACGTGCCCATGCAGGCGGCCGGCGACGCCGAGCGCCTGCCGGGGGTGGTCTATCCCGGTTTCGCGAATACCCACAGCCACGCCTTCCATCGGGGCCTGCGCGGCCGGACCCATTCCGGCGGCGGCACGTTCTGGACCTGGCGGGACGCGATGTACGCCCTGGCGAAGCGGCTCGATCCCGACACCTATCTGGCGCTGGCCCGGGCCACGTACGCCGAGATGGCCCTGTCCGGGATCACCGGCGTCGGAGAGTTTCACTACCTGCACCACCAGCCCGGCGGTCGGCCCTACGACGACCCGAACGAGATGGCGCACGCGCTCACGCAGGCCGCCGACGACGCCGGGATCCGCCTGACATTGCTGGACACCTGCTATCTGGCCGGCGGGCTGAGCGCCGGCGGGCACCTCGCCCTCAACGAGCGGCAGCGCCGGTTCGGCGACGCCACGGCGGAGGCCTGGGCGGACAGGGTCGGGGCCCTGCGAGACCACACGAACGGCGGGCCGCCTCACCTGCGCGTCGGGGTGGCCGCCCACTCCGTGCGCGCCGTGCCCGCGGAAGATTTGGCGCTGATCGCGGACGTGGCGAAGCGCCGCGGCGAGGCGCCGCTGCACATTCATCTGTCCGAACAACCCGCCGAGAACGACGAGTGCCGGGCCTTCTACGGCGTCTCGCCGACCGCCCTGGTGCAGCGCCACGGTCTCCTCGGCCCGTCCCTCACCGCGGTGCACGCCACCCATCTCAGCGCCGACGACATCCGCCTGCTCGGCGGGGCCGGCGCGACCGCCGCGTTCTGCCCCGTGACCGAGCGGGACCTCGCCGACGGCATCGGCCCGGCCAGGGCGCTCGCGGACGCCGGGGCGCGGCTCGCGCTCGGCACCGACCAGCACGCCATGATCGACATGTTCGAGGAGGCTCGCGGGTTGGAGATGCACGAGCGGTTGCACAGCGGGCAGCGCGGTAGGTTCGCCCTGACCGACCTTCTCGGTGCGGCGACGCGGCACGGGGCGATCGGCTGGCCCGATGCGGGCACCATCGCCGTCGGTCAGCGCGCCGATCTGGTCGCCGTGCGCGACGACAGCGTGCGGACCGTCGGCAGCGACCCCGCCCAGCTCCTGATGAGCGCCACCGCGGCCGACGTCGACGCGGTCGTCGCGGGCGGAACGAGCGTGGTCACCGGAGGACGCCACCGCCTCGGCGACGTCGCCGCCCTGCTGCGCGACGCGCTTTCGACCCTGCTGGATCCGAACTGCTAGATCCGAAACCAAGGACTGGAGACCACCGATGAGCACCCTCGTTACCGGCATCGCCGAGCTCGTGACCTGCGACGACACGCTGGAGGGTGCCGAGCACGGCGACGGCCTGGGCATCGTTGGGGACGCGGCCGTCATCGTCGGGCGCGACCCGGAGGGCGACCACGCGAGGGTGCGATGGCTGGGGCGAGCCGCCGACGCGCCGGCGGCCGACCGGGCGATCGATCTCGGCGGTAAAGCGGTGCTGCCCGGGTTCGTCGACAGCCACACCCACCTCGTGTTCGCGGGGGATCGCTCGGCGGAATTCGCGGCCCGGATGACCGGACAGGCCTACGATGGCGGCGGCATCGCCACGACGGTAGGCGCCTCCCGGGCGGCCAGCGACGACACGCTGCGGGCACTGCTGGCGGCGCGCGTCGCCGAGATGCGGGCGCAGGGCACGACGACGATCGAGATCAAGAGCGGCTACGGGCTCACCCTCGTCGACGAGATCCGGATGCTGCGGCTGGCGGCCGAGGTGAGCGACGAGGTGACCTTCCTGGGCGGGCACGTGGTCCCGCCGGGCACCGTGGACGCCGACCGGGAGGCCTACATCGACCTGGTGACCGGGCCGATGCTGGAGGCGGTCACGCCGCACGCGCGGTGGGTCGACGTGTTCTGCGAGCCGGCCAGCCCGCACGCCTTCGACGAGCAGGAATCCCGCCGCATTCTCGCGGCCGGGATCGAGGCCGGGCTGCTGGCCCGCGTGCACGGCAACCAGCTGGCCCCCGGCCCCGGGGTGCAGCTCGCCGTGGAGATCGGCGCGGCCAGCGTGGATCACTGCACCTACCTCAGCGCCGCCGACATCGACGCCCTCGCCAGCGCCCGCGAGGCGACGGTGGCCACGCTGCTGCCCGGCGTCGAGTTCTGTACCAACTCCCCGTTCCCCGACGGTGGCGCGCTGTTGGCGGCGGGGGTGGAGGTGGGGCTCGCCACCGACTGCAACCCCGGCACGTGCTACTCCAACTCCATGCCGTTCGTCATCGCGTTGGCGGTGCGCGAGATGGGGATGACCCCCGCCCAGGCCGTGCGGGCCGCCACCCGCACCGCGGCGAAGGCGCTGCGCCGAGACGACGTCGGCGTGCTGCGGGTCGGCTCGCGCGCGGATCTGGCCGTGCTGGACGCGCCCTCCTACCTGCACCTGGCCTACCGGCCCGGGGTGCCCATCGCCAGCACGCTCGAGGTCTAAACCGGACAACGAGCCCGGCAACGAACTGACCTAACCCAAACCTAACCCGGCCCGCCATCCTTCGTGCCGGCTCTGAGCTGGCGTAGGCAGGCGGCGGTGTGCTCGGCAATGTTCGTCGAGCTATGGGTCCACACGTCTGTGGCCTCCATCGTGCCGACCTGTTCGATTGCGTCCCGGAACGCGTCCGGGAATTGAGTCAGCATCGTCTGGGCGCGGTCGCGCAGCCAGTCTTCGCTTACGCCCAGCTCGCGTGCCGCGCGCGAGAACTGCGCGGCGTGAATGCGATCGACTTTCCGCTCTCCTCCGATGGCGAGCGCGAGCCGCCGATCCACCGTTGCCTTGCCGTAGGGCAGACCGCTGGCCAGGTCGTAGAGCGGGGCCATCCGCACGTCGGTGCTCGGCAGGATTCGGATCGAGACGTTCTTAGCGTGACCGTCAGGCGCCGCGGTCGCGTAGTTGATCAACACGTGCTCAGCCAGGTGCCGTAGCTCGGGCGCAGGGTTATCCGAGTGTGCACGGAGGATCCGGGCCATGTCACGAGTGGTCGGGCCGCCGTCTTGTTCGTACCTAAACTCCGGCATTCGTCCGGTAGCCTGGCACAGATCTTCCTGGTGGATCCGCTGCACTGTGCCGCTGGCCAGCTGGACCCGGTCGAACCGCTCGACCACAATCGCCGGCTGCCCGTCGAAGTCGACGTATTCGGTCTTGGCCACGTTGACGCCCATTGCTGCGGCGGCCCGCATCGTTGCGTGCTCGACGAGCGCCTGGTGGGGCAGCCGTCCAACCCCGGGTTTCACAATGTGTGTCGTCGGTGCGGAACCCTTTGCCTCGGCCCAATACGGTGTGCCGCCGGCGCCGGTGATCTGGGCAAGGGCGAACTTCTCCTGCTGACCGGCCAGCGACCAGTGCTCATCGGGAAGCGTCCATAGACCGCTGTGGTCACGAAGTCGTGTGATCCTGTCGCCGATCTCCCGATCGCTCACCGGCTCCAGGCCACCAGGACGCCCCAGCATCTCGGTGACTTGATCCGCGGGCGTGATCTGTACAGCGCCGGGACAGTCCCAGCCCATGACGGAGAGCAGGGACATGGGGTCGTCGGAGACGACTTTGGCGCGAGCCTTCTCTCGTCGGGCCTCACGGTTCTCGGGCAACAATCCGTCGAGGAAAGGCAGCACTCGGGCGAGAGGGTACGACTTCGACTGCAACGGCAGGCGCATCGACAGCTGAGGCCGCGCCCGCTCCAAGTACCCAGGGCGGTAGGTGAAGCTGATTTCCCCGTTCGGCTCTCGATCGAGTCGGCCGACCTCGTGTCCGTACAGCACGACGATCAGCGAATCG
>JBBSOW010000108.1:0-10508 GCA_038259365.1 Propionibacteriales bacterium | reverse complement strand
GAGTTGGCCGCCGAGGATTCCGAGGTGGCCGAGTACATCTCCGCGCTCGAAGCCCAGACGGACGAGGCCGAGCTTCCCGAGTCCTCCGGCGACGCGATTGCCGCGGAGTTCGAGCGGTACCTGCGGCGTCGTCGGGGCTAGCGCTCTCCGCGTTCGCGGAGCGAGCGCACCATGGCGTCCGGATCGTCGGCGCCGAAGACGGCCGATCCCGCGACGAAGACGTCGGCCCCGGCGTGGATGCAGCGCTCGATGGTGTCCTCGGAGATCCCGCCGTCGACCTGCAGCCAGATGTCTTGGCCCGTCTCGGCGATGAGCTGGCGGGTGCGTTTGATCTTGCCCAGCACCAGGTCGAGGAACTGCTGGCCGCCGAACCCCGGCTCCACGGTCATCAACAACACGGCGTCGAGTTCGCTCAGCATGTCGGCGTAGGGTTCGATGGGCGTGGCCGGCTTCAGCGCCATCGAGGCCCGCGACCCGAGCTTGCGCAGTTCTCGGGCGAGCCGGATGGGCGCCGCCGCCGCCTCGACGTGGAAGGTGACCGACTCCGCGCCCGCCTCGGCGTACGCGGGAGCCCAACGGTCGGCCTCGGCGATCATCAGGTGAATGTCCAACATCTTGTCTGTGGCCTTGCGCAGCGACTCGACGACCGGCAACCCCAGCGTCAGGTTGGGCACGAAGTGATTGTCCATCACGTCGACGTGGATCGCGTCGGCGCTGGGGATGCGCGCTATCTCCGCGCTCAGGTTGGCGAAGTCGGCGTTGAGAATGCTCGGCGTGATCTGGATACCCACGGTTTCGAGCCTAGCCGGTCGCTAGCGGGCGTTGACCGGCACGATGGCGAACGCCTCGGCCACTCGGTCCTCGCCGAGCCCGAACCTCTCGGCGGTGGTGGCCCCCCACTGACGGAGCATGGCGGGTAGCTGCTCGCCGCGGTGCCCGGTCTGGGAGACGTGCTCGCGCAGCGCGGCGACCTTGACGTCGAAGACCTCGGTGATGTCCACGGCGTGATCGGGCTCCGGGTGCGCCATCAGCCACAGCTCCCCCACGTGCCAGAAATCCAGGCCCAGCTCGGGCCACGCGAACGGGTTCTCCGCGGCCGGATAGGCCGCGCGCACGGTGGCGTCACCGGCGGCCAGATGGTCGGGGTGGGAACCGAAGATGCGCTCGTAATTACGCTCCGGGCTCTGGCACAGGATGCGCTGTGGCCGAACCTCCCGGATCACCCGGACGATGTCGCGTTGCAGGTCGAAGCTCGGCTGCACCCAGCCGTCGCGATGGCCGTCGAGGAAACGCACGTCGCCGATTCCGAGAACGGCGCTGGCGGCCCGCTGCTCGCGTTCGCGCAACGCCGCAATGGTGCCGATGTCCGCGCCGGGCCGCGCGCCCTGCTCGCCGCGGGTCACGCACAGCAGCGTCACCTCGATGCCCTTGGCCGTGAAGCCCGCCAGGGTTCCGGCCGCGCCGAAATCGGCGTCGTCGGGGTGGGCGGCGACGACGAGCACGCGCTCGATCTTCGAATCGGGTTGTGGGGTTGGCATCGGAGTTCAGCATATCGCTACGGGCGAGTAGATTGACCGGGTGGACGACGGCGTTAAGGCGAACACCCGGGCGATCGAAGACACGGTCGTCACCGATTTTGCCAGCCGGATGAGCTACAGCGGATATCTCGATCTGCCCAGGCTGCTGTCGGCCCAGCGGCCGTTGAGCGACCCGGAGCATCACGACGAGATGCTCTTTATCGTCCAGCACCAGACCACCGAACTGTGGCTCAAGTTGGTCTTGCACGAGCTCGGCGCCGCGTGCCGCTTGCTCCGCGAGGACCAGCTGGCACCCGCGCTGAAGTGCATCGCGCGGGTCAAACATATCCAAAAGCAGCTGACCGACCAGTGGTCGGTGCTGGCGACGCTGACCCCGGCCGAGTACGCGCAGTTCCGCGGGGTGCTCGGCCACGCGAGCGGGTTCCAGTCGGCGCAGTACCGCGCCGTGGAGTTCACCCTGGGCAACAAGAACGCCGGCATGCTCCGCGTGTTCGAGGGCGACCCGGCGGCGCTGGCGGTGGTCGGCGATGCGCTGGCCGCGCCCAGTCTGTACGACGAGTTCTTGGCGATGCTGGCCCGCTCGGGTTACCCGATCCCGCGGAGCGTGCTCGAACGCGACGTCACCCGGGCCTGGACGTTCACCGCCGAGCTGGTACCGATCTTCGCCGAGATCTACGCCGACCCCGAGAACCAGTGGGCGGCTTACGAGACCTGCGAAGAGTTGGTCGACCTCGAGGACAACTTCCAACTGTGGCGGTTCCGCCACGTGAAGACCGTCGAGCGGATCATCGGTTACAAGGCCGGCACCGGCGGCTCCAGCGGCGTCCGGTTCCTGCGCAAGGCGCTCGAGCTGACGTTCTTCCCCGAGCTGTTCGCGGTGCGCACCGAGATCGGTGCGGGGGACGAGTGACGGGCGCGCCTGCCGAGGGGAGACCGCACCCGCGAATCCCTCTCCTAGGGTCTACAGACCAGGGGTCTACAGACCGTGGGTCTACAGACCGGCGATGACCTGGTCCAGCATGGCTTCGGTGAGCCGCCCGGTGTAGGTGTTGTGGGGGCTGACGTGGTAGCAGCCGACGAGCCTGATGGTCCGCCCTGACAAGGTGATCCAGTCCACCCGGGCGGCGTGGCCGAACTTCAGCCTCCCCGGCGGGCCCCGCCAGCCCACCCGGCGGGCGGCGGCGACGGCGGCGTCCCAGCCGATCGCGCCCAACGCCATGATCGATTCGACCTTTGGCTCGGCCAGGCGCAGGTCACGGTCGAGCCAGGGTGCGCAGGTCGCCTTCTCGACGGCCGTCGGCTTGTTCGCCGGCGGAGCGCACCGCACGCTCGCCACGATTCTGAGCCCGGTGAGCGCCAACCCGTCCCCTGCCGCGGTCGAGTCGGGCTGGCTCGCGTACCCGGCCCGGTGCAGCGCGCGGTACAGCCAATCCCCGCTGCTGTCGCCGGTGAACATCCGGCCCGTCCGGTTGGTGCCGTTCGCGGCGGGGGCGAGCCCGACGAGCAACACCCGCGCGTCAGGATCGCCGAAACCGGGCCCGGGGCGCCCCCAGTACGGCTGACCGGCAAAGGAGGCACGGCGACCCTGGGTGGCCACCGTTTCGCGCCACTGGACGAGCCGGTCGCAGGCCCGGCAGACCGAGATGCGAGCATCCAGCTCCGCGACGTCGCAAGCCGATTGGGCCAGCTCGAGCACTTGCGCGGGGGTCGTGGCAACCGGGGTCTCGAAATCCGCCGGATCGCCGGGCCACCCGGTGCCGGGTGGGACCGGCGAATCGAACGGCTGGCCGGTGATCGGGTGCGGGTCCACGCTCGGTCAACCTCGCTTGCGCAACAGGGCCAAGAACATCGCATCCGTGCCGTGCCGGTGCGGCCACAGCTGGACGAACTCTCCCATGGCCGAATCGGGGACATCGACATATTCCGCTGCCTTCAGCAAGGACGCGTCGTCCCGCTCGGCCAGCACCGCCTCGACGACGCCTGCGGTTTCTTCGCGGTGGGGTGAACACGTCGCGTAGGCGATAACTCCGCCGGGCATCGTCGCCTCGATGGCGGCGCTCAACAGGCGGCGTTGCAGCTCCACGAGCGCGTCGAGGTCTTGGGCCGTGCGGCGCCACCGCGCCTCGGGTCGTCGACGCAGCGCCCCCAGGCCGGTGCACGGGACGTCGGCCAGCACGGCCGCGAAGGCTTCGGCTCGCCACGGCGGGCGCAAGCCGTCGGCGGTGAGGACCACCGGATCTCCGGCCTCGTGCTCAGGGTAGGCCGCCAGAGAATTGGCCACCAGTTTGGACCGGTGCGGGGCCTTCTCGGCCGCGAGGAGCCAGCGCCCCTGTTCGCGGGCTAGACCCGCCAACAGGGCGGCCTTGCCGCCGGGACCGGCGCACAGGTCCAGCCACGGGCCCGGCGGCATCGCGGTCTTGGATAGCGCCCAGGCCACGAGTTGCGAACCCTCGTCTTGGACTCCGGCACGGCCATCGCGGACCACCGCGAGGTCCCCGGGGAAGCGCTCGATCTGGGTTCCGAAGGGCGAGTACCGCAGTGGTTGCCCCGCGAGATCCGCCGGTGTTGACAACCCGGGCCGCACGACCAGGGTGATGGGGGGCGTGTCGTTATTGGCCGCCATAGCTGGCCCGACCTCGTGATCGGGCAGCACATCGGCGTAGGCGTCGGCGATCCAGCGCGGGTGATGCCCGCGCAACGCCCGCTCCTCCGCCCTGGTCTGGCCGTCGGCCAGCGCGTCCAGCCAAGCGTCGAGATCGCGGGCGGCGACCTTACGCAAGACGGCGTTGACCAGCCCGGTCACGCGCTCTCCGATGGCGGCCCCCGCGAGATCGACGCTGGCCGCGATCGCGGCGTGCGGCGGGACGCGCATGGCCAGCAGTTGATGCGCCCCGAGCCGCAGCACGTCGATGACGGCGGGCTGCAGGTCGCTCAGCCGACGCCCCGAGGCGGCGACGATGATCTGGTCGTAGGTGCCGCGCAGGCGGCAGGTCCCGAACACCAGCTCGGTGGCGAACGCGGCGTCTCGCCCGCCGATCTCGCGCTGGCGCAGCAGGTCGTCGAGGGCGAGGTTGGCGTAGGCGTCGTGGGCGGAAACGGCCCGTACGGCGTCGTAGGCCACCCGTCGGCTGCGATCGATGCGTCGCGTGCCGCCCGTGGCGGCGTCGCCTTTGGCGCGGGACGTCTGCTTAGCCACGCGGCGCCCCCCGAGACTCCTCGGGGGCGTCGTCGAACCCCTCGTCCTCGCCCACGGTGATCCCCCGGGCCCAGTCGGTGGCGGCCATCCACACCTTGCCGACGGCCTGGACGCTGCCGAGCCGCAGCGCCGCGGTTGCCGTCCCGACGAAGACGGCCCCCTTGGTGATGCGTAGCCGCCCCGGTTGTAGGGACGGGGCGGGGGTCGCCGGGTCGTCGCCGGCGATCCGGGTGACGGGTCCGATCTTGAATCGGTCACCGCGGAAGCGAGTCCACGCGCCCGGAGCGGGCGTGCAGGCGCGGATCTGGCGGTCGATGAGCTCGGCGTGATGGTGCCAACCGATGCGCGCATCCGCCGCGGTGAGCTTGGCGGCGTGGGTGATTCCCTCGCTCGGTTGCGGGATCGGCGTGACCCCCGCGGCGACGCGATCCAGCGTGTGTACCAACAGCTCGGCCCCGCGCCAGGAGAGCCGCTCCAACAGGTCGCCCGAGGTGTCGAGCGCCATGATGGGTTCCTCGATCGTGTCGTAGACGTCGCCCGCGTCTAGGCCGGCGACGAGCTTGAAGGTCACCGCCCCGGTCACGACGTCGCCGGCCAGCACCGCGCGTTGGACCGGTGCGGCACCGCGCCAGCGCGGCAATAGCGAGAAGTGCAGGTTGATCCAGCCGCGCTCGGGTACGTCGAGGACCGCCTGCGAAATGAGCGCGCCGTAGGCCACGATCGGGCAACAGTCGGGGGCGAGTTCGCGTAACCGGGCGACAAAATCTGGGTCCTTGGGCCGCTCGGGCTGCAGCAGTTCCAGGCCCAGTTCGCTCGCCCGCTCCGCCACCGGGCTGCGGCCGAGCTTCTTGCCCCGACCCTGCGGCGCATCGGGCCTGGTGAGGACGGCCACCACCTCGTGTTCGCTCTCGATCAACGCATCGAGGGCAGGGACCGCCAGCTGGGGGGTTCCTGCAAAGACGAGCCGCATCCGAGCGAGTCTAGCGGGCCGCGGCGTCTTCCTCCGCCCGCGAGGGTGGGCAGTGAGACGCGTGGTCAGCCGACGACGACGGGGTCGACCTGCACCCGCAGACCGCCCGCACATTTGCGCGCGCTGCGCTGGGCGGCCGCCACCTTGGCCGCCCGGACCGCCGCTGCGCCGTGGGGGGCGGGAGCCCGCACCGTCAGCCGAAACAGCGGTATTTCGCTGCCCGGCTGCCTTCCCGCTTCCGTGGGTCCGAGGACGCTTACCGCACCGTTCGTCCCCGCCGGTGCGGCGGCTTGGCCCGGGTTGTGCGAGTCGGTGAATTCGGCGAACTCGACGAATTCTCGCAACGCCGATTCCCGACCCTCCACCTGGATGAGCTTGGCGGCGGGCGGCAGCTGCGTAGCCCGCCGCTCGGCGAGCTCGCGCTCGGCGAATCCACCCGGATCGAGCCGCACCAAGGCCTGCAGCGCCCGCGAGCCGGGATCGCCCACGGCCACCACGGTGCCGCCGGTGCTCCCGGGGCGCGTCAGGGCGGTGGCGGTGAGCATCCGCCGCAGCCCCTCCTCCTCCGCGCGGAGATCGACGCGGCCCAGCAACAACGCGGTGTCCAACAGGATCGTGGCCGCGTAGCCGCTCGGGGCTCGAGGCTCCGCCCCCGGCGTCGCCACGACCAGCGCCGGCCTGTCCTCGATCTCGGCGACGACGTGTTCGGCGTAGGAGCGCACGATGGGAATCCGGGGGAAGGCCTTCCCGAACTCCTCGGCCGTCCGCGCCGAGCCCACCACCGGCGAGCGCCACCGCCTGGAGCCGCACTCCTCGCACTTCCAGCCGGGCACCGCCCGTCCGCACCACCGACAATCCAGCCCGTGCGTACCCGGACCGGGCTGAGCAGGTTGGCCTGCTCCGCGGCGGGCCTGGATGGGTCCGTGACAGTGCCGACACCGCAGGCTCGTGCGACAGTCCTGGCAGACCAGCGACTGTTGGTAACCGCTGCGCGGCACCTGGATGAGCACCGGCCCTTGGGTCAGACCGGTTCTCAGGGCCTCGAACACGTCGTGCGGGACCCGGGCGGCTCGAGCGTGCGGATCGCGCTCCAGCGCCCAATCGGTGTCGGCGGCCACGCGGACCAACGGTCCCGAGCGGCGCCGATCGCCCGCCGCCTGTTCGATCCCCACCAGCCAGCCACGCTCGATCCAATGCTGAACCTCGGCGGTGCGCGAGTAGGAGGCCACCAGCAGCGCGGGATGACTCCCCGCGGCCCCTAAGCCGGCCCGGATGGCGAGCACGTCACGGGCGTGCGGATACGGCGCCCGGGGTTCGGACAACACATCCGAACCGTCGTCCCACACGGCCAGCAAACCGAGGTCGGCGACGGGCGCGAAGGCCGCCGAGCGGGTGCCGATCACGACCGACACCTCGCCCCGCGCCACGGCCAGGAAGGCGCGGTAGCGCGCCGCCGGGCCCAGATCGGCGGTCAGGGTGACGTAGCCGCCGGCACCGAGAGTCGTGGTGCACGCCGCAGCCAACACCTCGACGTCATTGGCCTCGGGAACGACGAGGATGGAGCCCCGTCCCGCCTTCAACGTGGTGGCCGCCGCGCCGGCGAACCCGGCCGCCCAATCGCCGATCGGTGCCGCCGCCGGGCTCACCTGCCAAAACGCCCTGACTCCCCCGCCGGCGGCCAACCCCTCGAGCCAGCGTCGGCCGTGCGGATACCCCGCGAGCGGCTGATCGAGGCCGCCCCGCTCGGTGAGGTCGGGCGCGGCGCGCTCGCGGCGCGCCGCCTTCTCGCTCGTGGCGTGCCGTGGCGGGACCGCGAGGCGCACGACGTCGGAGAAGGTCCCCGCGTAGTGATCGGCCACCGCGCGGACCAACCGCACGATCTCGGGCTTGAGCACCGGTTCGGGGCTGACGATCTTGTGCAGCGGCGAGAGCCGACGATCAGGTTCGGCGGGCACGTTGCGCTCGATGAGGAATCCGTCGCACAACCGGCCCGCGAAGCGCACGCGCACCCGCACCCCCGGCTGCGCCTGCTCTGTCATCGCCGGCGGGACCGTGTAGTCGAACAGGCGGTCCAGGTGGGCGAGCCCGACATCGACCGCGACCCGGACGATCAGCTCCTCCGCGCCTGGACCCTGGGGTTGAGTCTGAACCGGGGCGTGCGACGCACCCGGCGCGCCGGCCAGCGCAGTTTGCCGTCCCAGATCCTCTCCCACATCCTCGATGGTAGGGCCCGGCGCAGACAATATGCGGCGCCCGTTTTGGCTATAGGGTCCAGCTATGGAGAATGAGCAGCGGGATCGGTTGCTGCTGGTCTATCTCGGCGCCTCGATGGTGGCTGGCGGACACCCCGCCAACGAGGTCGAAGACGAGTTGCGTCGAGTCGGCGCCCAGTTGGGCTACCCGCGAGTTCAGGCGGCCGCCTCCCCCACCGGTATCACCCTCAGCCTGGCCAGCGGTTCTCCGGCGAGCTTCGAGGGTGTCGAGGGTGATCTGCGCCTGGACCAGTCGGCCGCGGTCCACCGGCTGCGGCTGGGCCTCGCCACCGGCACCCTCGATCTCGACGAGGCCGTTCGAGGGTTCGGCCAGCTGCGTCAGCAGAAGCCGGCGGTGGCGACGCCGCTGCGCGACCTGGGCTGGCTGTTCGTCTCCGGCGGTCTGGCGATGATCCTGGCGCCCGGATTGGTCAGCGTCTTGGCCTCGGCGGTCCTGGGCTTGGGGGTGGGGCTCCTCGTGCGATTCGTCAGCCCTCACGCTTTGCTGCGCACCGTCTTGCCGACGGCCGCGGCCTTCCTGGTCTCCGTTGCCGTTTTCGCCCTGGCCGACTATCAGCTGCTCGATGACCCGCTGCGCACGATCCTGCCGCCGATCGCGATCCTGCTGCCCGGCGGGTTGCTGGTCACCGGCATGTCCGAGCTCGCCTCGGGGCACATGATGGCCGGCACCTCCCGCCTCGCCTTCGGCGGGGTCCAGCTGTTGTTGTTCACCCTCGGCGTCGTGGCCGCGGCGACCATCCTGGACGTCGCGCCGGAGGCGATCGCCAACCGGGCCTTGCCAACCCAAACCTGGCCGCTCACGCTCATTGGCCTCGTCCTGATCATCGTCGGCATCTTGCTCTACCAATCGGCACCGCTGGCCATCTTTGGCTGGGTAGGCCTGGTGGTTCTCGGCACGTTCGGCGCCCAGGTGGCGGGCCAACAGGTCATCGGCTCTGTCGTGCTCGGGGGTCTGTTGGGTGGCATCGTCGCCAGCTTCGGGGCGCTGGTCATCGAACTCTTCCGACCGCAGGCTCCCAGACTGGTGATGTTCTTACCCTCGTTCTGGTTGTTAGTTCCCGGTAGCCTCGGGCTCTTGGGCTTCGCTGGTGTCGGCCTGCGCAACGACTCCATCACCGGGGCCCTGATGTCGGTGCTCGGCACCGTCGCCGCGATCGCCCTCGGCGTCCTGCTGGGGGCCGCCCTGGCCAGCCTGCCCCGCGCCATCGTGCAGCGTCGCCGGGGCAAGCGGCCCAGGCTCCGCTCGGCCTAAGCCACCGGCCGCCGCGCCGTGGTGTTCCCGCGTGATGGGGCCAAGGAGCAGGTCGGCCATGGCGTCTGCGAGCCAGCGCTCGTACCGCTCGTGGGACCAACCGCGGCCGGTGACGAGGAGGCGTTCGAGCTGGGCAGAGGTCAGGGTCCACAGAACATCGGCGGCGGCGTCGACGCCCAGGTCAGGACGCAGACCGAAGCGACGCTGGAGCTGAGAGACCACGTTGGTGGCGCCGCTGAGCCGTTGGCCGTCGATGACGGCCGCGAACTTCATCAGCTCCGGATCTCCGGCGGCTTGCGCTTGGATCATCGCCACCAGCCCGGCGACCCGTCGGTGTAGCTGCACCACCAAGGAGGCGTAGTGGCGCAGCGCCTCGCGCGGGCTGGTGGCTTCCTGCAGGGCTCGGATCTGGGGTCGCTCGGCTATGGGGATCGGTTGATCGTCCCCGGCTAACAGAACGTCGTAGGTCTGCTTCAGAAGTTGCGGTTTAGGACCCACGGAGTTGTACAACGTCTGGACGCTCACGCCGGCTTCCTGTGCGATGGCAGTGATCGAGGTGGCGTCGTACCCCGAGGCGAGAAAGCAACGGGCGGCGGCGGCCAGGATGCGGCCCCGGGTCAACCGGGCCCCCTCCTGGCGCGGCGTACCGAGGCCGATGGAATCCGTCATAGACTCTTGCTCCCGACTAAATTAGAATGCTATTCTAGTGACTGGCATATTATACAAGTCAGGGGGGAACGTCATGTCTGACACGCGCACGGGGAAGACCGGGGCTGCTCCTCCAGCCCCCTCCACCGGTGGGGCGCCACGCTTTCGGCGGTGGCGCGAGGCCAACCTTGTGGCCGTGACCGCGGTGAGCGCATACTCGGCGGCGATCTGTTGGCAGTGCCAGGTGGTGTCCTACCCGCTGTTCGCGCAGGTCTCGGCGAACGACTTCCCGATGTACCACCAGCGCTACAGCGGTTCGATCATGGGCGTCACCATCATCCCTGGCTTCGTCAGCTTCCTGGCCTGCGCCGCGCTGGCGTGGACAAGACCGGCGGGGGTATCGCGTCGCGCGGGAGCCTTGGTCAGCGCCTGCGGGGTGACCGCGTTGGCGGCCACCACCGGGGTGGCGATCCCCATGCACCGACGACTCGCCGAGATCGGGCAGTCGGCGCCCACCATCGACAACCTGTTGAGCGCCAACCTCGTCCGCACCATCGCCCTGAGCGTCGCAACCGCCCTCCTGGTGCGCCTCACCTACGCCCACACCCAAACCACCCAGTGAGGTCGCCTC
>JBBSOW010000107.1:0-10553 GCA_038259365.1 Propionibacteriales bacterium | reverse complement strand
GCCGGAACTCGACGCGTCGGGGCCGGGTTGAGGATCTGCGACGACGTCTGCCGAGGTGACCTCGGCGTTGAAGGTATCGGTTGGCCGGAAGAGCTCAGCGGCTCCTGGCGACATTATTGGGCGTGGCACCTGGCCAACACCTCCTGGGCGAGCGTTCGATACGCGGCGGCTCCGGCTGAACTCGAGGCGTAGGTCGTGATCGGCTCCCCCGCGACGGTGGTTTCGGGAAACTTCACCGTGCGACGAATGACGGTGTGAAAAACCACCTCGCCAAAGGCCTGCCCGACCCGCTCCAAAACTTCCCGGCTGTGCAAGGTTCTCGCGTCGAACATCGTACCCAGAATACCCAACAACTCTAAATCGGGATTCAGCCGATCCTGGACTTTGGTGATCGTATCGGTGAGAAGCGCAACTCCCCGGAGGGCGAAGAACTCGCATTCGAGGGGGATGATGACCTTATCGGCCGCGGTAAGGGCATTGATCGTCAGTAACCCCAGCGAGGGCGCGCAATCGATCAAGATGATGTCGTAGCTGGCGCGCAGCCCATCCAGGATCCGCTTGAGGATCTGCTCGCGGGCCACCTCCGAGACCAGCTGCACCTCGGCGGCCGCGAGATCGATGTTGCTGGGCAAGATATCGAGTCCGTCGATGAAGGTGGGGCGAATCACCTCGAGCGGATCGACGTGCCGGTTCAGCAATACGTTGTAGATGCTGTCCTCGAGCGTGTGCGGGTTCAGGCCCAGGCCCACCGACAGCGAACCCTGGGGATCGAAATCGAGCAGCAACACCTTCCGGCCCGTCTCCACCAACGCGGCACCGAGATTGATCGTCGACGTCGTCTTGCCGACGCCCCCCTTCTGGTTACACATGGCCATGACCGTGGCGTGCTTGGGCCCAGCGGGCGGCGGGCCCGGCACGGGCAGATCCGGCCATGGTCGCCCCGTGGGTCCGAGCTCGACCTCGGGAGGTCGACTCTCGGGCGAGGTGGCGGTGAGCGGTTCGGCCAGGCCGGGCAGTCGGGATGGCTCGTCCGACGGGGGTGAACTGTTGTGCAAGACATACCTCTCGTCGAACGCGCGGGTCTGGGGCACTCAAGACTCCGGCGATCAGTCTAGTACGCCCGGGGGTGGGACGACAGATACACTTCGCGCAGCCGATCCACCGTGACCAGCGTATAGATCTGGGTGGTGCTCACGCTGGCGTGGCCCAACAGTTCCTGCACCACGCGCACGTCGGCGCCACCGTCGAGCAGATGGGTGGCGTAGGAATGGCGCAACGTGTGCGGCGATACGTCCCGGCCCAGATTCGCCGCATCCCCTATCCTGCGGAGAATGGCGAAACCGCTCTGTCGGCTCAGTCGGCCGCCTCGAGAGTTCAGGAGCAACGCCGCACCGGATTCCGGTCGGGCCAGCACCGGGCGGCCCCGAACGAGCCAAGCCGAGATGGCCTCCCGGGCATAGGATCCGAGCGGAACCAGGCGTTCTCTATTGCCCTTGCCCAGCAGCCGCAGACCGCCCTCGGTATCGGTATCCACCAGCCGCGCGACATCGTCCACGTCGAGAGCGAGCACCTCCGAAATGCGTCCCCCGGTTCCGTAGAGGAGCTCCAGCAACGTCGCGTCGCGCAGCCCGTTCGGGGTCTCGCGGTTGGGCGTCTCCAGCAGGGCCTGCACCTCGGCCAGGCCGAGCGCCTTCGGTAGCCGACCCCCCAGCGTAGGGGGCCGTACCTCGGCGGCCGGGTTCGTCGCGCTCACTCGCTCCTCGACGGCAAACCTGTGCAGGCTGCGCACGGCCACCACCGCGCGTGCGACGCTGCTGGGAGCGAGGCCCGCCTCGTGCCGGGCGTGCACGGCGAAGGCGATCACGTCGGCCTCGGAGATCCGCTCCGGACTCTCGATGCCGCTGGTGCGCAGATGCTCGGCGTAGCGGTGCAGATCCCGGCGATACCCCGCCACCGTGTGCACCGAGACGCCGCGCTCGACGCGTAGATGGTCGAGAAAGCTGCCGATGAGCCGTTCCAGCGCGTTCGGTTGGCTCACGCTGACGCCTGGTCGCGCCCAGCCTCGCCGGCGCGTCGGGCGTGCAGAGCCAGGGCGCCGGCCACCAGGCCGGGATTGTGCAGCCGGCCGGCCAGGATCTGGGCCACCACCTCGTCGAGGGAAACCTCGAGGATGACCATGTCGGCCTCCTCGTCGGCGGCCACGAAACCCTCGGGCGCGGCCGTCGGCGACAGGCCGGTGGCGAGGTAGACGACGGTGCACTCGTCGCTGCATCCCGGGGAGGCGAACAGCTCTACGAGCAGGCTCCAATTTTCCGCCGTCAGGCCAACCTCCTCGGCCAGCTCCCGCTGGGCGGCCAGCAGCGGCGGTTCGCCCGCCTGGTCCAACAGGCCCGCCGGGGCTTCGACGACGCGGTGTCGCACCGGGTGGCGGTACTGCTCGATGAGCACGAGCCGGTCCTCGGCGTCCGCCGCGAGGATCACCACGCTGCCTTTATGTTTGATGTAGTCACGGGTCATCGACTCACCGCTGGGGGTGGTGACCGTCTCCCGCACCGTGGTGAAGACGGGACCGTCGGCCAGCGTCTGCGAATCGGTGACCGGCCACGAACACGCGAGGTCGGTGGCCCCTTGGGATCCCGGCCTGGCCGGGCCGTTCACGAATCGACCGACTCGTCGTCTGCGCCAGCATCGTCGGCAAACAGGCGCGTCGAGAGCTTGCGCTCCAGGGCCGCCTCCACCAGCTTGGCGAACAACGGGTGCGGCCTCGTCGGCCGGGACTTGAGCTCGGGATGGGCCTGAGTGGCGACGAAGAAGGGGTGCACCTCGGCCGGCAGCTCGATGAACTCCACGAGCGTCGAATCCGGCGAGGTGCCGCTGATGACCAGCCCCGCGCCGATGAGCTGCTCGCGGTAGTTGTTGTTCACTTCGTAGCGGTGCCGGTGGCGCTCGCTCACCGTGGTGGTGCCGTAGGCGCGGGCGACGATGGAGCCCTTGGTGAGGGTCGCCGGGTAGGCGCCGAGCCGCATGGAGCCGCCCAGATCGCCGTCGCCGCCGACGATGTGGACCTGCTCGGCCATGGTGGCGATGACGGGGTGTTCCGATCCGGGGTTCAGCTCGCTGGAATCGGCGTCGGCCAGCCCCGCGAGATGGCGGGCCACCTCGATGACCATCACCTGCAGACCCAGGCACAGTCCGAGGACGGGGATCTGGTTCTCCCGCGCGTACCGCACGGCGTTGATCTTGCCCTCGACGCCGCGGATGCCGAAGCCGCCGGGCACGCAGATGCCGTCCACGTCGCCCAGCTGGTGTCGCGCGCCCTCGTCGCTCTCGCAGTCGTCCGAAGCGACCCAGCGAACGTTGATGTGGACGTGGTGGGCGAAACCGCCGGCGCGGAGCGCCTCCACGACCGACAGGTAGGCGTCGGGCAGCCCGATGTACTTGCCGACCAGCGCGATGGTCACCTCTTCCTTGGGGTTCTCGACCCGATCGAGCAGATCGTTCCACCGCGTCCAGTCGACGTCGCGGAACGAGAGGTTGAGCCGGCGCACCAGGTAGGCGTCGAGGCCCTCGGAATGCACCACCTTGGGGATGGCATAGATGCTCGAGGCGTCCACGGCCACGGCCACGGCCTCCTCGTCGACGTCGCACATGAGCGCGATCTTGCGCTTGACGGATTCGGGGACCTCGCGATCACACCGGCAGACGATCGCGTCGGGCTGGATGCCGACCTGGCGCAGCGCGGCGACCGAGTGCTGGGTGGGCTTGGTCTTGAGCTCCCCGCTGGGCCCGATGTAGGGGATCAGCGAGACGTGCAGGAAGAAGACGTTGTCCCGCCCGATATCGCGGCGGACCTGGCGAGCCGCCTCGAGGAAGGGTAAGGACTCGATGTCGCCGACGGTTCCGCCGATCTCGTGGATGACGACGTCGATGTCCGGGCCCCCCATGGAGAGCATCTCGGCCTTGATCTCATTGGTGATGTGCGGGATCACCTGCACGGTATCGCCCAGGTAATCTCCGCGACGTTCCTTGGCGATCACCGAGGAATACACCTTGCCGGTGGTCACGTTGGCGTCGGCGTTGAGAAAGACGTCGAGGAAGCGTTCGTAGTGACCGATGTCCAGATCGGTCTCCGCGCCGTCCTCGGTGACGAAGACCTCACCGTGTTGGAACGGGTTCATCGTGCCCGGGTCGACGTTGAGGTAGGGGTCGAGCTTTTGCATCGTCACCCGCATTCCCCGGGCGATCAACAGGCTTCCCAGGCTGGAGGCGGTCAGTCCCTTGCCCAACGAGGAGGCAACGCCTCCCGTGACGAATACGTGCTTGGTGATACTTGAGCTGCCCACGGGCTTTGAGCCTAATGGATGCGCGGTCGGATCGACGAACCGGGCGGCTACGTCGAGGTCTCGGGAGCGCCGACCAGGCCCAACAGTTCCTCGGCGTGGGCCAACGCCGTTTCCGAATCCGACAGCCCCGCCATCATCCGGGCCAGCTCGCTGCGCCGCGCGGTATCGCTCACCTCGGCGACCCCGGACGTGGTGATGCGCCCGTCGTCGGACTTGGCGACGACGTAGTGCCGATCGGCGAAGGCGGCCACCTGGGCCAGGTGGGTCACGACGATAACCTGGGTGCGTTCGGCCAACCGCGCGAGGCGCCGACCGATCTCCACCGCCACCTGTCCCCCCACGCCGGCGTCGACCTCGTCGAAGACGAAGCTGGTGCTCGTCGAGGAATCGGCCAGCACCACCTCCAACGCCAGCCGCACGCGGGAGAGCTCGCCACCCGAGGCCACCTTGGCCAGCGGGCCCGGCACGCTGCCGGGGTTGGCGCTGAAACACAACAGCACGGCGTCGAGGCCGTCGGGCCCGGGCGCGTCGAGGGCGGAAAGCCGAAACTCACACGTCGCCTGGGGCATGGCGAGGGCGGCCAATTCGGCCCCCACCGCCGCGCCCAGCCGGGCCGCGGCCCGGGCCCGCAGCCCCGACAGCTTGTCGCCGTCCTCCACGACTCGGCTCTGCGCCGTCGCGACGACCTCGCCCAGCTCGGCGATGCGCGCGTCGCTGCCGTCCAGGCAGAGCACCCGCTCTTGGGCCCGCTCGCTCCACGCCAGCACCGCGTCGACGTCCTCGCCGTACCGGCGGGTGAGCTTGGTCAACTCCGCGCGCCGGTTCATGATCCACTCCAGCCGGGCTGGGTCGGCCTCGAGCGCGCTCAGGTAGGCCGACACCTCCGCGGAGACGTCGGCTACCAGCGTGGCGGCCTCGGTGAGTTGACTCAGCAGCGAGGCGGCGCTGGAGTCCGTCTCGACGAGGACTTGCAGAGCCTTGGCGGCGACGCCCAACAGCTGCTGGGCGTCCAGCCCCTCGGTGCCGCCGTCCCCCGCGAGGGCGCCAAGGGCCTGGTTCGCGCACAGCTGCAGATCGTCGACCGATTGCAACCGGTCCGATTCCGCGGTCAGCTCTCGATCCTCACCGGGTTGAGGCTGCAGCGCCTCGATCTCGGACAACCCGAAGACCAACAGCTCCCGTTCGCGCTCGCGTTCCTCGGCGCGTCGGACCAGCGAATCCAGCTCCTGGCGCAACCGCTTGTGCTCGGTCCACGCGCTGCGGTAGCTGGCCAGTGCGGCGGCCAGCTCGGCTCCCCCGGCCCGATCCAACAGGCCCCGCTGGTATTCGGGCCGGGCCAAGCGGATCTGACCGGATTGCCCGTGGATGGTGATGAGTTCCTCGGCGAGAGCGGCCGTGGCCGAGGCCGGCACCTGAGCCCCGCCCAGCCAGGCCCGGGAGCGCTTGCCGGCCAACCGCCGGGAGACGATCAGCTCGCCATCGTCCAGATCCCCGCCCGCCTCGTCGACGGCGTCGGTAATCGTCTGAGACAGCGCGGCGAAGCGCCCCGTCACCGTGGCCTGATCGGCACCGATGCGGATCAGCTGCGGATCGGCTCGCGCGCCCAACAACAGGCCGAGCCCGGAGATGATCATGGTTTTGCCCGCTCCGGTTTCGCCGGTGAAGACCGTGAACCCGGAGCCGAACTCGACCGAGGAACGGTCGATGACGCCGAGTCCGGCGATCTCGAGCTCGGTGATCATGCGGGCGGCTGCTCTGCCTGGCCCGTCAACCGGCGGGCACCGCTGCCGCGCCAGCCCTCCACCTGCAGCCCGAACTTGCGGACAAGACGGTCGGTGAAGGTGGATTCAGAGAGCCGGGCCAGCTGCAGCCGATGCGGGCTGCGGGTCATCACGACCTGCATCGCGCCGGTGAGGTTCACCGTGCGGCGCCCGTCGCACCACACGACACCGTGGACGCCTGGCCCGGGTAGCAGGTCGATCTGGACGCTGGAGTCGGGGGCCAACACGAGGGGCCGGGCGAACAGCGCGTGGGCGCTCAGCGGCACGAGGAGGAAGGCTTCCAGCTGCGGCCACATCACGGGGCCGCCGGCGGAGAAGGCGTAGGCCGTCGATCCGCTGGGGGTGGAGACCAAGACACCGTCACAACCCCACCGCGAAAGCGGGCGGCCGTCGATCTCGATGATGACCTCGAGCATGCGTTCGCGGACGGCCTTCTCGATGGACACCTCGTTGACGGCGAACGAGGACCAGACGGGCCCACCTGGCCGGTCGGGGTCGTAGACGTCGACGGCGACGACGAGGCGCTTCTCGACGGTGAAGTTGCGCTCCACCACCTGGCGGACGGTTTCCTCGATCTCGGTGGACTCCGCCTCGGCGAGGAAGCCGACGTGGCCGAGGTTGATGCCGAGCACGGCGATGTCCGCGGTGACGGCCCACTCGGCACCACGCAGGATGGACCCGTCGCCGCCGAAGACGGCCACGAGCTCGCAACCCTGGTTACCCCCGTCGAGGACCAACTCATCCACCGATTCCGGGGCACCGGCCTCCAGCAGAGCGTCGAGCTCGATGCGCGGCAGGAGGCAGCCGATGCCGTGCTCGTTGAGCTTGGCGATGAACGACCTGGCCGCCGCGATCGCCTCCGGGCGGCCGACATGGGTCAGCACCGCCACCCGCCTGGGTTCGGCGGTTGCCTCGATGGGCGGTTCGTTCACAGCGGTCACGGGATAACCCTACTGGTGAACTCGGTCCGGGCCGGTTGGCTGGCTCGGCGTCGAGGGCTGCGCCCTCGTGGGCGCCAACGCCGCGTTGACCCGTTCATGAGCCGCGGTCAACGCCTGGAGTTGTTCGGCCAGGGTGCGCCCCTCGCGCTCGGCGACGGACCGCAGCGCCGCATCGAGATCGGCGTGGCCAGTGGTTGGCGGCTCGCGGTGAACCGAGGCTCCCGCATCATCGTCATTGCCGCTCATGTCTTCCCCTCCTCGCAGGCGTTGGGCGCCTGCCGGTTCCGGCGCCGTCTCAGGATAGTAGCGGCAGCGCCTCGAGCGCCTCGGCATAGTCGATCTCGCCATGCTCGTCGACGACGCCCCACACGAGAGCGGCGAGGGCCCGCAGCGCGTCGAGTTGGTCGGCGACCGTGTCACCGGCGCCTTGGACGCACGCCACGCCGTCATCGGTCCACGCGCTGGCCGCCCCGCAGCGGACTCGATCACCGGCTGTCTGCACCTCCGCGGCCGGCTCATCGAGGGCCCGCAGATCCGCCCCGATATGGGTCGGCCTCTGGGGGCCCACGGCCGCCAGGAGATCGGCCTTGCCGTGGGCGCCAGTGAACACGAGCATGGTGTCCAGGCCCGCGGCGGCGCCACCGGCGATGTCGGTGTCGGTGCGGTCCCCCACAAAGATGGCCCGGGACGAGCCGAGCCGACGGATCGTCTCCTGGATCAGCGGGGCTGCGGGCTTGCCAGCCACGAGCGGGTCGACGTCGACAGCGGTCCGCACCATCGCTACGCCGGCCCCGTTGCCGGGCACCAGCCCCTGCTCGGTGGGACGGGTCGGATCGGTGTTCGTCGCCAGCCAGAGCGCGCCGCGCTGAATAGCGATCCCCGCCTCGCCCAGGCTGCCTATCGTCGTGTCGGAGTCCAGGCCCTGGATGACCGCGTCCGGCGTGGGCTCGATCTCGCGGACCGGGGTCAGACCCACCGCCGAGATCTCGTCGGCCAGCGCGGAGCTCCCGACGATGAGCACCCGCGCACCCGGTGAGAGCCTGCCCGCCAGCAGCTTCGCCCCGGCCTGCGCGGCCGTGACCACGTCGTCGGGCTCGGCCTCGATGCCGAGGCCGTTGAGCTGATCGGCGACCGCTCGCGGGGTCCGCGAAGCGTTGTTGGTGACGAAGGCGACGCCCAGGCCGCGCTGGCGAAGGGCGTGAATCCCCTCCGCAGCGCCCTCCACGGGCTCGGGTCCCAGGTAGACCACGCCGTCGAGATCGAAGAAGGCCGCCTCGTAGGCCTCGGCCAACACTCGGCTCACCGCGCTTGGTCCCCGGCCGGATCCACGTCCTGCTCATCGACGACATCGAGATCGACCTCGAAGTCGTCGCTGCCGTCGCCGCCGGGGTCGAGCGCCGGATCCAACGTGATGGCCCGCATGATCCAATCGACGCCACCGCGATCATCGTGGCTGGTCAGCAGATCCCCGTAGGCGAACTGCAATCGAGCCAGCGACTCCTTGCCCGCTATGGGCCCGAGATCCTCGATGGCGCGCTTGAGCAATCGCCGGGCCTCGGCGTCTTGGCCGAGGTCATCGCGCGCCCCGGCCTCGACCATGGCCAGTTCCACCCGCTGCTGGGCGTCGATCCGGAGACCCGACGCCTCCTTGGCGAGCTTCAGCGCGTTCTGCGGCTTACCCAAGGCGCGCTCGCAGTCGGCCATCGCCGCGAGATATTCGTGTGAACCGGTCATCCGTCGCAAGGCGCGCATCTCGTTCAGCGCGACCTCGAAGTGACCCGCGGCGTACGAGGTCTCGGCCAGGGCCTCCCGGACCACCGGCAACCGGGCCGCGCGACGCTTCGCCGCGTCCGCGTGCCGGTAGGCCAGCTCAGGGTCCTGCTCCATCAGCTGGCCGGCCATGAGGAGGTGTCCCCCCACAGTTTCGGCCATGGTGGCCGTCAGCCCGCGAAGCTCGGCCCGGATCGGGAACGGCAGGGACCGCAGATCCAGACCCTCCGCCAACTGGGGTTCGTCGGCGCGCCTCTCCAGGCCCGGGCGAGAAGGTTCGCGTTCAACCCGATCTGCGCCTCCCGAACCCCGCCCGTACCGGTCGTCGCCGCCGCGGCTATCGCGGCTATCGCGGCGGTCCCCGCGATCCCGGTCACCCCGGTAGCCGCGCCGGCCCGTGTTATCGGCGCTGCGATCGTCCCGGCGCGGGCCACGATCACTCCCGGCGCGGTCGTCACGCCGGGAATCCCCACGGTCGTCACGCCGGGAATCCCCACGGTCGTCACGCCGGGAATCCCCACGGTCGTCACGCCGGGAATCCCCACGGTCGTCACGCCGGGAACCCCCACGGTCCTCACGCCGGGAACCCTCACGGTCCTCACGCCGGGAATCCCCACGATCGGGGCGCGGTGGATTGCCTCCCCTGTCGGCGCCGCGCGCGAGCCGGCCCCGAGCAAATCCTCGGCCGTCGCCGCGCGGCTCTTCGCGACCACCGGAGCCACGACGACCCTCGTCTCGGCTCGGGTCTTGGCGATCCTCTCGACGCCCCCCGCCCTGTCCGCGGCCGCCCTCGGACGAATCGCCTTGAAACGAGCCTCCCCGAAAGGATCGTCCGCGAGATCCGGCGTCACGAGGGCCGAAGCCCCCGCTGGGCTGCGCCCGACGGCCGCCGCCTTTGCGGTCGCCGCCCTTGGATCCCGGAGATCCACTGCGTTCTGGCATGTTCAATCCTCTCGACAAACAAGTCGGTCGTTAATCTATCTAGGCTCTTGCCGGATCACCCTGGGACACGAGCACATGTCGTCTGGACAGCACAAAACACCCCTGGCGGAGGCCAAAGCCTCTACCAGGGGTGTTTGAATGTCCGGCGACGTCCTAGTCTCCCACACGGTCCCCCGTGCAGTACCATCGGCGCAGAAAGGCTTAACTTCCGGGTTCGGAATGAGACCGGGTGTTTCCCTTTCGCCATGATCACCGTAACTCTATGGAGATGTAATTCGGATTCCCGACCGTATCTCGGGAACCTCACAGTGGACGCGTAGCATCTTTGTAGAACAAGCCCTCGGCCTATTAGTATCGGTCAGCTCCGAACATTGCTGTTCTTCCACATCCGACCTATCACCCGGTGGTCTTCCGGGGGCCTTACCAGATTATTCTGTGGGAGCCCTCATCTTGAAGCGTGCTTCCCGCTTAGATGCTTTCAGCGGTTATCACTTCCCAACGTAGCCAACCAGCCGTGCCCTTGGCAGGACAACTGGCACACCAGAGGTTAGTCCGTCCCGGTCCTCTCGTACTAAGGACAGCTCTTCTCAAGACTCCTACGCGCGCAGCGGATAGGGACCGAACTGTCTCACGACGTTCTAAACCCAGCTCGCGTGCCGCTTTAATGGGCGAACAGCCCAACCCTTGGGACCGACTCCAGCCCCAGGATGCGACGAGCCGACATCGAGGTGCCAAACCATGCCGTCGATATGGACTCTTGGGCAAGATCAGCCTGT
>JBBSOW010000106.1:0-10643 GCA_038259365.1 Propionibacteriales bacterium | reverse complement strand
TCCGACCGGTCCAACGTGAACGAGTTCGCCGTCCAGGCCCCGACCACGCCGGTGATCACCTCGCCGGAGGACGGGTCGACCACCACCGATCCGACCCCGCCGATCACCGGCACCGCCGATCCGGGGACGACGGTCACCATCTTCATCGACGGCGAGGACGTCGGCACCACCACGACCGATCCGGACGGGAACTTCAGCTTCACTCCCACCGAACCGCTCGACCCCGGTGTGCATGACGTCACCGCCATCGCGACCGACGCGGACGGCAACGACTCCGACGAGGCCGACCCGGTCGTCTTCCTGCTGGTCGACGACGAGGGCACTCCCGGCAACGGCGGAGGCGACGGCAACGGCGGCGGCGCGAACGGCGGCGGCGCGAACGGCAACGGCGCGAACGGCAACGGCGGCGGCGCGAACGGCGACGGCGGGCCGGCGGCCCCCGTCCTCGACACCGTCACCGGGTTGGCCAACACCGGCGGCCCGGGCTTGCTGATCGGCCTGCTGGCCGCGCTCGGCCTGGCCGGCGGCGGAACGGCCCTGTTGGTGGCACGGCGGCGCCGCTCGGCCGCTCTCTGAGGCGCAGGTCGGGCCGGGCGTGTCCAAGCTCGGCCGGCCCGACCCCAGCGCCACGTCACCAGCTATCGTCGAAATCCCGCAGGCTGGGCGTCACCGGCCCTCCTACCCCGGTTAGCTCAGCCCGTCCCAACGGCGATGAGCACGCCGGCGTAGGCCACGGCCGCGATCGCGATCGTCGAGATGGCTCCTAGGGCCAGCGCTCGGGGGCCGGTGGCGAGCAGTACTCGCACCCGAACTCCGGTACCCAGCCCGAACAGGGCGGCTGCGAGCAGCGCCGTGGTGAGGAGCTTGGTGGCCTCCAGCACCCCCTCGGGCAGCACGTTGGTGGTGCGCACGAGAACCATGGCGAGGAAGCCGAGCACGAACAGCGGCACCAGCGGCGGCCGCTTGCCGCCGGAGTCGGGATCGATCATGCTGCGCCGGCGGGCCAGCACGGCGACCACCGCCACCAGCGGCGCCAGCATGATCACCCTGGCCAGCTTGACCACGATCGCGGTGGCCAGGGCCGTCTCTCCGGCCGGCGACGCCGCCGCCACCACCTGGGCCACCTCGTGGACGCTGGCGCCGGCCCAGGCTCCGTACGCCTCGTCGCCCAGCCCCAGGACCGCCTGCAACAACGGCCAACCGAACAAGGCGATGGTGCCGAAGATGGTCACCAGGGCGACCGAGGTGGCTACCTCGTCCTCGTCGGCCTCGCTGGCCCCCTCCATCGCCGCGATGGCAGACGCTCCGCAGATGGAGAATCCGGCGGCGGTCAGCAACGACAGGTCGCGCGATAGCCCGAGCCGTTCCCCGACCCACCTGGTGGCGACGAAGCCGAACACCACGGTGACGAGCACCACGAGCAGCAGCGGCGCGCCGAGTCCGGCGAGTTCCAGCAAAGAAAGCTGGAGGCCCAAGAAGACGACACCGGCCCGCAGCAGCCGCCGGGTGGAGACCGCCAGGCCGGGGCGCACCCGCGCCGGGATCAGCCCGACGTTGGCCAACAGCACCCCGAGCAGTACCCCGCCGGTCAGCGGGCTGAGGAACGGGACGACGAGGTTGATCGCGAAGGCCACCGCGGTTCCCGCCATCGCGAAGGCCACGCCGGGCAGGAGCTGCCGCACGACGCTGCGGGCCCGCTGCCAGCGGCTCGCGCCTGCGGCGGGTTCGATCAACTCGACGTCGGTGCCGGCCAGGCCGGGGAGTTGCTCTCGCGCCCACTGCAACAACTCCGCCTCGGAGACCACCGCTCGAGGATCCCGCTCGATGACGGTGCGCACCTCCTCTCCGTGCCGGGCGTGCGGGACCGAGACGACCTTGGCCTGGCTGACCGCCGGATGGGTCAGCATTGCCTCCTCCAGGGCGCGCCGGTAGATCGCGAGCCCGCCGCGCATGATCAGGTGAGTGGGCCGGTCGACCATCTCGTAGTGCCCGTCATCGGCGCGCCGGGCAAGGTTGCCGGTGCGGTACCAGCCGTCGCGCATCGCCGCGCTCGTCGCCTGCTCGTTGCGGTGGTACCCCTTCATCAGGCCCGGCCCACGCACCTGGAGCTCGCCGGTTCCAGCTCCCTCCACCACGGCACCGTCTGGGGCCACGAGCCGCGCCTCGACCCCGTCGACGGGGCCGCCCACCGACCCGGGCCGCGTGTCGCCGGGGCGGGCGTGCAGCGCCACCATGCCCGTCTCGGAGTGCCCGAAGCCTTCGAGCGGCAGCACACCGAAGCGTTCCTCGACACCGTCGCGCACGGCTTCGGGCAACGGGGCGAGTTGCGAGGAGACCAGGCGCAGGGATTCGCGGACGGCCCGGGTGTCGTCGGGGTGCTCGCCCGCGGCCGCGACCAGGGCCCAGAGCATGCTGGGCGCCGCCACGAGCGTGCTCACGCGTTCGGCCGCCATCAACCGTAGCGCCTCGCCGGGCTCGAACCGGGGCATCAACACCAGCGTCGCACCGGTGGCGATCCCGGCGTTGAGCTGCATCGTCTGGGTGAGGAGGTGAAACAGCGGCAGCGTCACCAGGTGCACATCGTGGCCGTCCCGGCCGTAGAGCGTGTCGGCGACGGCGGCGGCGTTGTGCAGCATGGCCGCGTGGCTGAGCAGGACCCCCATGGGGGTGCCGGGAGCCCGGCGTGGGTAGGTGATCACCGCCGTCGGGTCGGCGACGGCGTGGGGGGCTGCCGGGGAATCGGCGGTGAGGTCGGCTGGGGCGGCGAGGTCGGCCGGGGCGGTGCGGACCGGGTACTCGGCGGCGAGGTCGGCCAGCGAGCCCTCGGGGCCGCCCAGGACGATCAACTGACGGCAACCCGGCGCGCGGTCGACGGCGTGCTGGGCCGTTTCGGCGGTCGGCAGCCGGTCAGCACCCACCACACACACCAGCGCCGCGGCCCCGGAATCGATGAGCCGTTCGGTGAGAAACGCCGACCCGATGAACACGTTGAGCGCGACGACCACGCATCCGGCGCGCAGGACCGCGAAGTAGCAGACGGCGAACTCCGTGCCGTTGAGGGCATCCAAGGCGACCGATTCCCCAGAATGTAGCCCGCGGTCCCGCAGCAGGTTCGTCGTGCGCCCCACGGCGGCGTCGAACTCGGCGTAGGTCAGCCGGTTGGAACCCTCGACGATGGCGGTCCGCCCGGGGTGAGCGGCCGCCGAGCGGGACAGCAGCTGATCGAGCCGGGTTGGCAATCCAGCCGGGGTGTACGCGTCGCTCACGCGGCCTCCTCCTCGAGTGCGTGACCCCGTCCGCGTCAGCGGGCCGGGTGGACTCCGCCAGGCTTTCACACCATCGACAGGGGCTGACCGCGGCATCGCCTACGCGGCGGCCGACAGCAGGAGGTCGGCGGGGTGAGCGTGCCAAAGGGACGCGGGTTCAAGCCCCCACGACCCCTCGATCTAGGCGTAGTCTTCGCCGAAGCCCTGCACGCTCAACGCGACGAGATCCTTGACCCGCTCGGAGTCGGTACGCGGGCACACCATGGTGATCTCGTCGGTCTGGATGAGGATCATGTCGCGCAGCCCGACGGCGGCCACGAGCGCGTGGTTCGAGCTGTTGTTGATCACCAGGTTGTTGAGCCCATCGAGGATCGCGACCCGCCCACGGACGGCGTTGCCGGCATCGTCGCGGTGCATCTGGTGGGCGAGCGCGTTGAAACCGCCGATGTCATGCCAGGTGATCGGCAGCCGCACCGCCAGCACGTGCGCGCTCCCCCGGCCCTGGGAAACGGGTTCCATGATCGCGTAGTCAACGCTGATCTTGGGCAGTTGAGGAAACAGGTCGTCTAGCCGCCCCGGATGGGCCGCGAGCTCGGTGACGATCCGGTGGCAATCGGGCACCAGCGCCTCGATCTGGGCGAGCACCGTCTTGGCCCGCCAGACGAACATGCCGGAGTTCCACCAGTAGTCGCCGCTGCTGACGTAGGTCTCGGCGGTCTGCCAATCCGGTTTCTCACGGAACTGGGCCACCTCGCAGACGCCGGCGTAACCCACCACGTCGGCGCCGCGTTTCAGGTAGCCGTACCCGGTGTGCGGGGCGGTCGGCACGACGCCGAAGGTCACCAGCGCGCCGGCGTCGGCCTCGGCTACCTCGAAGGCCCTGTTCACCGCGGCGGCGAACTCGCGCTCGGGTCGGATGATGTGATCGGCGGCCACCACGGCGATGACCGCGTCGGGGTCGCGCTCGGCGATCACGGCGGCGGGCCAGGCGACGGCGTTGAGCGAATCGCGGCCCATCGGCTCGCCCAGGATGTTCTCGGGCGGCATCTCCGGCAGCTCGGCGGCGACGACATCGGCGAAATCCGCGCCCGTGCAGACAAAGATTCGGCTCGGCGGCACGACCGGCTCCAGCCGGTCGAAGGCGATGCGGAGCAGGCTGCGGTCCCCGACCAGCTTCAACAACTGCTTCGGCATCCCCTTTCGCGACAGCGGCCACAACCGCTTTCCCGAACCTCCGGCCAAGATCACCACGTAGCGCATCGGATCAGGATAGCGATGCTCGAGCCGCCCATCTCGCGCACGAGGGGGTGACGTCACGCACAAGGGGGTGACATTGTCGGAGGTGGGGTCGAAGATGGAAGCCATGAACAAGAAGATGGAAGCCTTGAACGGCCAGATGACGTTCACCGTAGAGGACGAGGAAGCCTTCTACGCCCGACGAGACGAACTGGTCGAGGATTTCGGCGAGTGGCTGGGCGACGCGGGCGCGCAGGCAGACGGCGCGGACGACCTCGGACTGCTGCTCGACTGGAAGTGGGGCTACGAAGACGGCAAGTTGGACCGCTGGAGTTGCGGCGATCTGAGTGAGTTCTTGCTCTACTGGTGTCCGCGCAAGCTGTCCGCACCAGCTGACCTCGTGGCCGACATGCCGCTCAACATCGGCCGGGCCATGGAGTTTCTCGATGAGCGCGACCTCCTCGTCGGCGACACGCCCAGTGCGGACCTGGCTAGCTACGCCACGAACCTGCGGGAACCCTTCAGTGCCCAGATGAGCGATCCCGCCAACTTCGGGATGGCCAAGTCGATCTTTGCTCAGACCGGGATCGAGGATCCGGCCACGCTGACTCCCGAACTCCTGGACCAGGCGATGGAGCAGTTCAACGAACTGCCCGAAGAGGCCCGGAGGGCCATTACCGATCCGGCGCTGAAGGCCATGGCGCCGCAGCCGGCCGATCTCGGACGCGTCCAACTGCCAGAACCTGAAGCCGTCGCGGCATCGGTCGAAAGGGCTCCACTGCTGGTCGCCTTCGATTCGTTGGCCGACTACTTCGTCGCGCCGGGCAAAGCGCTGACCAAGACCGGCGCCATTAAGATCGCCGACGCGATCGCCTTGGCCGAGCTGCTGCACACCGGTGACAAGTACGAACACACCGTCGGTGAGCACGTGTTCCGCAAACAGTCGGCGCGCGACTTCGGCGGCGTCGATCTCTTGATGTGGTGGGCCCGCGAGGTCGGCGTGCTGCGACCGACCCGCGGCAAACTCGTGACGGTCAAGGCCTGGCAACGGCGCCGGCGTTCCGATCCCACGGTGGAGCTGACCAAGGCCGTCGATGTGCTCCTCCGCACGGGGCCGATCGCGGCTCGCAGTTCGCGGTTCTATATGGCATACCACGAGGTCCTCGACGAATCGGCGCTAGGCCTATGCGCCAGTCTGCTTGCCGACCGGTCCGTGGATTTCGACGATCTCGTGGCCGGGGCGTCGGCGATCCTCGCCGGGGAAGGGGTGGCCGAGCCATTCCCGCACGCCGCCAGCGGTGCGGTGGACAGGATATTGTCTATGCTCGACCGCTGCGGGCTTATCACCCAATCGGGCGTCAGCACGGAAACGGGTCCGTTCAGCGAGCGGCGGGTCGGCGGTACCGTGCAGACGACCCCCGCCGGTGTTTCGATCATGGCCGATCTCTTGGGGCAGTACGGCTATCTCGCCGAGCTCCTACCCCCGGGGACAAAGCAGACCGCCGCCGGGCTGGTCGCGTTGTCCGAGGATTGGGGTGACCTCGATGAGTGGTGGGGCGTGGCGTCGCCCTGGTTGGATGTCCAACCCGACACCGCCAGCGCCCTAACTGAACTCCTAGAAGAGCTACACGCAAGCAGTCTGCCGATCCTGATCCTGATCCTGAGTGGAACTCCCGAGGCCGAGCAGGAACGACTCGCTCCGAGCTTGTTCGCGCTAGCCGATCCGCAGAGCCCGGCCGAGGATTCGCTTCGGCGCGTCGCGGCCAGCTGGTTGCTCGAGCGCGGGATGCTCGACGAAAGCCAGATCGACCGGGACACGGCGTCGATGCCGTCGCTGCTCGCCTGGGGGGCGCTGTGTGCGGTTGGTCACGGTGAAATCGTCGCGGAATCCTTTGCCGAGGACTTCGACCAGCCCTCCCAACTCGAGCTGCTCGCTCAGATCGGACGGCTCCTGCCGCCTCTGGTGATCGATCTACTCGGCGCGCTCGGCGAACATCATCCGGATAAGCGGATCGCCAAGGCGGCGCGCAAAGAACTGTTCCGCGTGCGCAGCAAGTTGGCCAACCTGCAGCAGCGGTGATACGGGGGGCGCCCCGTCATGGGTGACTCGCGCAATGAATACGTATGTGGGTGGTAGCATACGTCCATGGGGATGAAGCGCACGACAGTATTCGCCGATGAAGACGATCTGGCCGTGATCAAGGCGGCGGCCGAACGCCGTGGCATCGCCGAAGCCGAACTGCTGCGCGAGGCTGTCCATCTTGTGGCCATGGCGAATTGCACCTGGGACGAACCGTTCTTCGCCACCAGCTTTACACCCACCGATCCGGCTTCGACGAACGATCGGCCGACCGAAGACGATGTTTGGACGGAGAAGGCGGCGGCCTATCGGCGGACCACAGATTGCTGCCCTTGATCGTCGTTGCCGATACCTCCGGGCTGCTGGCGGCCCTGGACGAGACGCATCCTGCTGGCGACTCCGCTCGCCGCGTGCTACGTGACGCCGGGACGGTGGTCATCTCACCGATGCTGCTGAGCGAACTCGATCACGTCGGCCGACGCGTCCTCGGTCGCGAGGCGGTGCATCAGGCAATCAGTGACCTTGCCCAATGGGCCAGGCAGTCTCGGGTCGTCCTTCCCGTCGTGACAGCCGAGATCCTCGCAACCGCCCAAGCCGTACGGGCACGCTATCGCGACCTACAGCTCGACTTGGCCGATGCTGTGCAGGTCGCCTTCGCGGCCCGGTTCCAGACCAATGCCGTACTGACGCTCGACCGCCGGGACTTTCGCGCCATCCGACCGCTAACCCAACACCGAGCTTTCCTCGTGTTGCCTGCCGACCTGGCGTCTCAGACGATGCCGGGCTGACTACGATGGCAGGCGTGCTATTACTCGCCGATCACCTGTCCGGGCGCCGCCGTCGCGATGGCTCGCATCCCCTGATCACCTACTACGACGTGGAATCGGGCGAACGCACCGAGCTGTCGGCCACGAGTTTCGGCAACTGGGTGGACAAGACCGCCAACTTCATCGTCGACGAGCTTGGCCTGGGTGCGGGCGACACCATCGCGCTCCAGCTCCTGCAGAGCCGGCCCGGGCATTGGGTCACCCTGGTGTGGGCCATGGCGGTCTGGCAGGCCGGGGTCACCCTCGTGATCGATGAGGAGGGCGCCGACGCCCACGTCGTGGGCCCGGAGGGCGTCAACGAGCTGGCCAATCAGCTCGTGGCCTGCTCCCTGCATCCGCTGGGCCTGGGCTTTCGCACCGAGCTCCCGCCCAGTGTGATCGACTACGGGGTCGAGGTCCGCTCGCAACCCGACGAGTGGCTGGGTGCCCCGGCCTCCGAGGTATCGCCGGCCTGGCGGACTCCCGGCTCGGAGCTGAGCCAAGCCGATCTCACCCGCCTCGAGGTGCCGCTGGCCCAGCGCCGGTTGATCCGGCCCGGCGGGGCGTGGGAGACCCTGCGGGATGCGCTCATCGCGCCAGTACTAGCCGGCGGCTCGAGCGTGATCGTCGCCGGGGAGGCCAGCGAGGAACGGCTGGCCAAGCTCGCCGAGGATGAGCTGGCGGTGCCGACTAACCGCCCTCGTCGGTCCTCTTGAGCCCGCGGATGAACCCGGCCCCCCAGGCCATGTGCATGATGGCGAACACCATGGGCAACCGCACCCGGACCTCGGGGGGTAGGTCGCGACGCAGGGCAGCGGCCCCGGCGACGATCAGTCCGAGGTAGCCCAGCGGTGCCAACCAGCCGGTGAGCAGCAGCGGCTTCCTCGCCGCCAGCCCAGCCATTCCCAGCGCGCTCCCAGCGAGCACCCCAACCACGGCGATCGGCGGCGCCAGGTAGCGCAGGCTGACGGTCTCGCGGTGGCGTCGAACGACCTCCCGGCGCCACTTGCCCGTCTCGTAGAACTGGTTGAGCACCGCTTTGGGGCTGGAGCGCGGCCGGTAGGTGACCCGCAGCTTGGGCGAGAAGAAGATCTTCTCCCCCGCCTCCCGCAGGCGATAGTTCAGCTCCCAGTCCTGCGCCCGGAACAGCGTCTCGTCGAACCCGCCGACGGCCACGACGGCGTCCTTGCGAAAGCAGCCCAGGAACACGGTGTCGGCCGGGCCCTCCTGGCTCGTGACGAGGTGGAAGGTGGAGCCGCCCAGCCCGAGCCGGCTCGTGTAGGCGGTCGCCACGGCCCGCTCGAACGGGGTGTGGCCCTGGGCGTCCATGATCCCGCCGACGTTGGCCGCCCCGGTGCGCTGCAACAGCTCGATGGCGGTCTCGATGTAACCCTCGGTGAGCTCGCCATGCCCGTCGACGCGGACGAGGTAGTCATAGCGCGCGGCGGCGATGGCAAGGTTGAGCGCGTGCGGCGTTCGGCCGAGTGGATTGGCGACGACCTCGATGCGCTCGTCGGCGGCGGCCAACTCCGCCGCGATCTCCTCGGTGCGGTCCTTGCTCGGCCCCACGGCCATGATGATCTCGATCGGGCCGGGGTATTCCTGGCTCAAGACCTGCTCGACCGCGGCGGCAAGGTGGCGCTCCTCGTTCAGCACCGGCATCACCACACTCACCCCGGGCATCGAGGGGTCGGCGGGGTCGGTCTTTGAGCGAGCCATGGCCCCCATTGTTGCCGTCCGCTGCTCGAAGGGAGGAAATTGGCTCGCTCAACGACGTCGATAATTCGCGGGTTCTTTGCCAAACCTCGCTACCGTGGCTTCCATGGCAGGCGGTAACGACAACATGGATTGGCTGTACGAGCGCGGCGGGGGACGCAACGTGCCCGACGCGGAGCAGCACACCCGCGCCATGTCGGCCGCCGAGGAGGAGGCCCTCGCCAAGCGAACGCAATCCGCGGGTCGCCGCCAGGAATCGGCCGCCAGCGAGGGCAACCGCAACCGGGCGACCTTCAGTGAGTCACCCGACGAGCCCCAAGGCCAAGGCCTGGCAGGCAAGGGCACGCACCGCAAGACCTTCTCGGAGAACGACCCCGTCGACGCCCGACCGCGTGGCTCGGCTGGCGGCCCGGCTGGCGGCCGCCGCACGGGCGCCTCCGCGGCAGCCCCAGGGGCTCGACCAGGCGCGGTCCGCCCGCCCCCCAACCGACCCGAATCGCTGCCGCAGGGCCCACCGCAAGGCCCCCCTCCTGTTCCACCGCCGGGATCCGAGCGACCCCCGCGACGACGCAAGAGGCATCCGTTCCGCAACGCCGCCCTGGTCTTGGCCTTGGCCGTCGTGCTGATCTTCGGTTACTTGGTCGGCGTGCCCATCAAGGCGTGGGCGGGCACCGAGAAGGTGGCCGCCGCACCGGAGGGCAAGCGGCCCCCGGCGCAGCCGGGCAACCTGTACCTCCTTGTCGGGTCCGATTCGCGCAAGGGCCTGAGCAAAAAGCAGCAGAAGAAGCTCGGCACCGGCTCGGTGGAGGGGCAGCGCACCGATACGATGATGCTGCTCTACGTTCCCCGCACCGGGAAGCCGGCGCTGATCTCGCTGCCGCGCGACTCCTTCGTCGACATTCCGGGCAACGGCAAGAACAAGCTCAACACCGCCTACGCGTTCGGCGGGCCCCAGCTGTTGGTCCAGACCGTTGAGCAGGACACCGGGCTCCGCGTGGACGGTTACATGGAGGTCGGCTTCGGCGGCTTCGTCAATGTCATCGATGCCGTCGACGGCATCAGGATGTGCCCCAAGACCGCCATCAAGGACAAGGACTCCCACCTCAACCTCAAGGCTGGCTGCCAGGACATGGACGGGGTGACCGCGCTCGGCTACGTGCGGATGCGCAAGGCCGATCCGCTGGGCGACCTGGGCCGGGTCAAGCGCCAGCGCGAGATGCTCTCGGCGCTGGCCAAGAAGGTCGCCACCCCGGCGTCGGTGCTCAATCCGGTGCGGTACTGGAACCTCAACCACGCCGTCGCCGGGTCGATCACCACCGGCGAGGACACGAGCACCCTCGATGTCGGACGGATGGGCCTGGCGATGCGGAAGATCTCCAGCGGTGACGGGTTGACCCTCACCGTGCCCATCGGCAACGCCAACGCCTCCACCTCCGCCGGCTCGTCCGTGCTGTGGGATGCGGAGAAGAGCCAAGCCATGTTCGACGAGATCGCCCAGGGCGACACGTCGAAGCTCAAGCGGTTCGTGAAGAAGAGTTA
>JBBSOW010000105.1:0-10692 GCA_038259365.1 Propionibacteriales bacterium | reverse complement strand
TTGGCGACGATTGAGCATGGAACGACTTGCCGAACGGGAAACCGCAGAAGCGATACGTTCGATCGACGAGACGATCAATCGGCTGCAATGGTTGCGGTTGAAGGTGGTCACGGCGTCGACACGGTCGCTGGCCGGTGTCGCTGACGGGCTCGCCGATGTCGGCGCCTGGGTAGCCAGGGAGTCCCGGGTAGGCGGCGCCGAAGCCGCCCGAAGCGTCCGGCTAGCCTCGTCATTGGAGTCCCTGACACACGCCGGAGACGCCCTCGCCGACGGGTTGATCAGCGTTCAGCACGCCGAGGTCATCGCGACGGCGGCCAAGCAGCTGCCGCCCGGGCTGTCGGCCGCCGAGCGGGACCGGGTGGAGACGGTGTTGACCGAGCAGGCCAAGACCGTGGATCCGGCGACACTGCGCAAGGTGTCGCGTCGCGCGGTGGAGATCGCTGGGCGCTCGATCGTGGAGGCCGATGAGCATGAGAACCGGGTGGTGCGCACGGCCGAAGAGGTCGCGCTGGCGAAGACGAAACTGTCGATGCACGACAACGACGACGGCACCACCACAGGGCATTTCACGGTGCCGACGTTCGCCGCGTCAGTCTTGCGCAAGGCGGTCCAGCAGATCAGCGCGCCCCGGCGGGCCGCAATGCGTGCCGCCCACGAGGACGGCCGCACCTGGACCAAAACCGAAGACCACGCCGCCGACTGGGGGCACGAGTACGGCCTCGCGCTGGTCGAACTCCTCGAACACCTGCCCGCCGAGCATCTCCACGGCAAAGTCGCCGCCACAGTGGTCGTCACGATGGGGCTCGACCAGCTCCGCGGGCAGCTCAAGGTCGCGGGTAGCGACGTGGGCCACGCTCGGGTGTGACCGCCCTTATGCCTGGTCCGAGCTTCACCACCGACAGCCATGGCAAGACGGCGGCAGGACCGACCTGGACCAGGCGATCCCGTTATGTTCGAAGCATCACCGCAGAATTCACCATGCCGGCTATGTCCACACCATCGGTGAGCAACCGGACGGCATCAAAGAAGTCCGGTTTAGATCGAGAAGTTTCGATCGAGAAACTGAAGAGGGCGGTGGACCCATCAACTTCACCCTCGACCGGCTGTCCGAGCACTCCGGACTCGGCGAGAGCCCCTGAGCGCGAGTGCGATGGCCCCTGAGCGCGAGTGCTGCGGACACCTAACCAATCAACAACATGAGCGAGTCGTAGCCCAGCTTGAGGGCGAGCACCGCGAGGACGACCAGGAACACCTTGCGGATGAAGCCGTTGCCGTGCTTGATGGCCGTCTTGGCGCCGACGAAACCGCCGCAGAAGTTCGCGGCGGCCATGGCCCCGCCCAAGGCCAGCAGCAGCTGCCCGTTCCAGGCGAACACCGAGAGGGCCGCGACGTTGGTGGCGAGGTTCGCGAGCTTGGCCTGGGCGCTGGCCTCCAGGAACCCGTAGCCCAGCACGGCCACCAGCAAGATGATGAAGAAGGTCCCGGTGCCAGGCCCGACGAAGCCGTCGTAGATTCCCACTCCGCCCCCGATGCCGGCGGTCCGAGCGTAGTGAGCCGCTCCGCTGTGGTGGAGCGAGTTGAGCTGCCCGAGCTGCGGACGACGCCAGGTGTAGACGCCCACGCCGACGATGGCCGCGAACACGATCGGGGTGAAGTACTCCCGCGGCAGGAACTGCACCAGCTGGGCGCCGATGCTGGAACCGACGAAGGCACACGCCATCAACGGCAGCATCGAGCGCCAATCCAACCGCACGTTCCGCAGGTAGGTGATACCCGCCATCAGCGTGCCAGCCACCGAGGACGTCTTGTTCGTGGCCGAGATCTCCGGAACCGAGACAGTCTCGGGCAGCGCGATGATCAGGGCGGGCAGCTGCACCAACCCGCCGCCGCCCACCACGGCGTCGATCCATCCGGCCGCGAACGCGGTGAGGACCAAGGCCACGACCACGTGAGCCGAGATCTCGACCCCGTTCAACGCCAGTGCCCGCTGTTTTAGACGAGGGTGGGGCGGCCGTGCACGACGGCGACAACCTGCCCGAGCGCCTCCTCGACGGGCACCTCGCGACGCTCGCCGCTGGCGCGGTCGCGCAGCTCGACGACCCCACTGGCAAGGCCGCGGCCGACGACGACGCTGGTGGGCATGCCCATCACCTCGGCGTCGGCGAACTTGACCCCGGGGCTGGCTTTACGGTCGTCGTAGAGCACCGAGATTCCGGCCTCGTCCAGCTCGCCGGCCAGGTTCTCGGCCGCGGCGAACACAGCGACGTCCTTGCCGGTGGCCACGATCTGCACGTCGAAGGGCGCCAGCTCGCGGGGCCAGCTGAGCCCCAACTCGTCGCAGGTCCCCTCGGCCACGGCGGCGACGGCGCGGGTGACGCCGATGCCGTAGGAGCCCATGGTGACGGTCACGAGCTTGCCGTTCGGGTCGAGCACCCTGAGCCCAAGCGCGTCGGCGTACTTGCGACCGAGCTGAAAGATGTGGCCCATCTCGATGCCGCGCTGTCTGGACAGCGTGCCCTCGCAACGCGGGCAGGGGTCCCCGTCGCGCACCTCGGCTGCCTCGATGAAGCCGTCGGCGGTGAAATCGCGCCCGGCCACGAGATCGATGACGTGGCGGCCGGGCTCGTTTGCGCCGGTGACCCAACGGGTGCCGTCAACGATCCTGGGGTCCACGAGGAAGCGGATCTTCGACGCCGATTCGGAGCCGAGCGCGCCCGGACCGATGTAGCCCTTGACGAGCGCCTCGGACTTGGCGAAGTCACCCTCCTCGAAGGGCCCCACGGTGGTGGGCTCCAGCTGGCCCTCCAGCCGCGCGATGTCGACGTCGCGGTCTCCGGGGACACCGATGGCCACGGGCTCCACAGTGCCGTCGGGATGGTTGAGCTTCACGATCACGTTCTTCAGCGTGTCGCGGGCCTCCCACGCCCGGTCGGGGCGGGGATGACGCTCGTTCAGCATCTCGACGAGCGACTCGATCGTCGGTGTTTCCGGGGTGTCCTCGGCGTGGGCGGCGGGAACGTCGTCCCAGCCCTGGGCCGCGGGGCGCGCGACCTCGACGGCCTCGATGTTGGCGGCGTAGTCACAGCTCGAGCAGCGGACGAAGGTGTCCTCGCCGTTGGGCGCCACGGCCAGGAATTCCTCCGAGGCCGAACCACCCATGGCGCCCGAGGTCGCCTGCACGATGACGTAGGCGAACCCGAGCCTGTCGAATACCTTGACGTAGGCCCGGCGGTGCCGATCGTAGGCGGCCTGCAGCCCGGCGTCGTCGATGTCGAAGGAGTAGGAATCCTTCATGATGAACTCGCGGCCGCGCAGCAGTCCGGCGCGGGGACGGGCCTCGTCGCGGTACTTGATCTGCACCTGGTACAGCGAGAGCGGCAGATCCTTGTAGGAGGAGTAGAGGTCCTTCACCATGAGGGTGAAGAATTCTTCGTGGGTGGGTCCCAGCATGTAGTCACCACCCTTGCGGTCCTGCAGCCGGAAGACGTTCTGGCCGTAGTCGGTCCAACGCCCACTCGCCTGGTAGGGCTCGGCGGGCAGGATGGCGGGGAAGTGCACCTCCTGGGCGCCGATCGCGTCCATTTCCTCGCGCACGATGGCCTCGATCTTGCGCAGCACCTTCAACCCCAGCGGCAGCCAGGAGTAGATGCCGGGCGCCACCCGACGGATATAACCGGCGCGCACGAGCCAACGGTGGCTGGGCACCTCGGCGTCGGCGGGATCGTCTCGAAGGGTCCTTACGAACAGTTGGCTCATGCGGGTGATCACCGCAGCAGACTACCGGCGCGCGATTGTCGATGGCCAACCCTTCCGGCCCGCTCCGTCGCCTAGGCTGTGCGCATGCCTGGACTCCGCGACGATGTCGATCCCGACGGCCTGCTGGAATACTCGGTGGTCTTCACCGACCGGGGGCTGAACCACATGTCCGCCGTCTTCGTCGAGGTGATGCGCTCGACTTTGTCGACGCTGCGCGAGGCCTACCGCGGCGAGGGCGTCGCGATCGTTCCCGGGGGTGGCACGGCGGCCATGGAGGCCGTGGCTCGCCAACTCGGCACCGGCAAGCGCTGCCTGGTCCTGCGCAACGGGTTCTTCTCCTATCGCTGGAGCCAGATCATCGAGATGGGCTCGATCACCGATCGACTGACGGTGCTCAAGGCATCCCCGAGCGAGGACGGCCCCACCGCCGCATTCTCCCCGACGCCGATCGAGGAGGTCGTCGCCGCGATCGAATCCAAGCGGCCCGAGGTGGTGTTCGCCCCGCACGTCGAGACCGCCAGCGGGATCCTGCTCGACGACGACTACCTTCGCGCGGTCGGTCAGGCGACGCGCGCGGTCGGCGGCATCTTCGTCTTGGACTGCATCGCCTCGGGTGCGCTTTGGGTCGACATGGCGGATACGTTCGTCGACGTGCTGATCAGCGCGCCGCAGAAGGGGTGGAGCGGGCGCCCCGGCACGGGCTTCGTCATGCTGAACGAGCGCGCCCGGGCGGCCGTAGCGGCGACCACCTCGACGACCTTCTCCGCCGACCTGAAGAAGTGGCTCTCCATCGCCGACGGTTACGTGGACGGCAAACCCGCCTACCACTCCACGATGCCCACCGACACCATGCGCCACAACACCGCGGTGATGCGCGAGACCGTCGACGCCGGATTGGGCCATCTGCGCGAGCGCCAGCGCGCCCTGGGCGCCGGCGTCCGCGCGCTCCTCGCCGAGCGCGGCTTCGCCTCCGTGGCGGCGGCGCCGTTCGCCTCCCCCAGCGTCGTGGTCAGCTACACCGACGATCCCGAAATGTCCTCGGCCGCCGCGTTCAAACGGGTGGGGATCCAGGCCGCCGCGGGGGTGCCGCTGTTCTGCGACGAACCCGAGGGCTTCCAGACCTTCCGGCTCGGGCTGTTCGGCCTGGACAAGTGGGCCGACGTCGGCGGCTGCGTCGCCCGACTGGCCGACGGGTTGGATCGCATCTAGGGCGCACCAGGGCTTGACCACGGCTCTGCATTCAGGCTTGGGGCGGATCTGGCTGCAGAAGGCCCAAATCCAGTAGGAAGCGACTGGCCGCAGCGAGGTCGTCGACGGTGCGCCAAGTTCCCGGCGCGTCGGGCATCCGCCCGTACTCCCCCGTTCGCACCCGGATCGCCCGGATACCGACGCCGATGGCGCCCACCATGTCGGTATCGGGTCGATCGCCGATGAACACGGCGTGGTGGGGCGCGACCCCCAGCCGCGCCAACGCCGTGAGAAACGGCGACGGATGCGGCTTGCGTCGAACACGACCCAGTTCGTCGGAAAACACGACGAAGTCGAAGGCGTCGGCCAGCCCGAGTCCCGCCAGCTTTGCCCGCTGGATGCTTGGATCACCGTCGGTGATGAGGCCGATGGGAACCCGGGCGGCGATCGCGGTCAGCGCGGCACCGTTGGTCGGACACAACTGCAGAGGTTGACGGTGATTGCGAAACACCCCGACGAGTTCCTCGACGATCTCGCTCGGCCCGGACACCGCCGCCAGGGCTCGATCGATGATTCCGGCCTTGGCGGCCCCTTCCTCCGCGACCGAGGCCAAGGCAGTCCGAAACGCCTCGCGATCGAGCCCGGCGATGTCGCCCGCCCGATCAGCCACGGCATCCCACGCGCCCTCCAGCCAGATCGCCGGAGTATATACGGTGCCATCCAGATCGAACAGCACCGCCGAGACCGGTCGGCCCATGCCCCCGCCAGGAGGGGCGGGCCCAGCCACCGACACAGCTAGTTCGGTTAATCGCAGACCGTCCCGCACCGTCGGATTATCGAAGAAGTTCACCACCTGCTGTGCGGTGTCCCCGTTGCCGTACGGGCAGACCGTGCCCGCGACTCGCCGCTGCTCGTCTTCGAGGACGAAACCGTTGACCGCGTCCAGTGTCGCCCGCCAGTCCAGCCCGGTGAGGGCCGCCGTCCTACTCCGCACGCCTTCCCATCGTGAGGTCGACTCGCGCAGGACGACCACGGGCACGCCAAGCCAGGCGGCTTCCTCCTGGAGTCCACCCGAATCGGTGACGACAACTCGGCTGGAGGCCACCTTGTGCAACATCTCTCGATAGGCCAACGGATCGCTGTAGCGAACGCCGCTGCCCACAAACCGACCCCACAAGCCGTACTCGATCAGGCGGGCCCTCGTGCGCGGATGCAGTGGGAAGTTCACCGGGCCGTGGGGCTCGACCAGGGCTTCGACGATCGAAAGCAGCGCACGGAGCCGATGTGGATCGTCCACGTTGGTGGCCCGGTGGGCGGTCAGCAGAATTCCTCGACGCGCTGATACTGGCACGGCCCGAATGTCCATCAGGTGCATCGCATCGATGACGGGATTGCCCACGACCCGGATGCGGTCGCTGGGAATACCCTCGGCGCGCAGAAACTCCGCCGCGAGCTCGGTCGGGGCGAGATGGAACTGCGCGGCGACCGCGGCGATCCTGCGATTGACCTCCTCGATGGAGTGTTCGTTGAACGAGCGCAGCCCCGCTTCGAGGTGGACGACCGCGATCCCGTAGCGACGAGCCGCGAGCGCGAACAGCGGCACCGTCCAGGTGTCGCCGAAGACGAGGACCGCGTCGGGACGTTGCTCGGCGATCTCTGTCATCGCGCGGCTGAGAATGGAGCCGACCCGGTCGGCTTCGGAGCTGGGGAGGGCCCATCGCACGTCGGGCTGCAGATGCAGGGCCCCGAAGAACACGTCGGTCAACTCGGTATCGAAATGCTGGCCGGTGGCGACCACGCGAACGTGGTGACCGCGTTCGCGCAGCGCATTGACTACCGGGGCCAGTTTCACGATCTCGGGTTGGGCTCCGATGGGGATGACAAAGCGCAGTCCGGGTGTCATGAGTCGATGATCTCCTCGAAGTAGCGGCGCATCCAGACATCGGAACGAAAGACCAACCGGTCTCGACGCAGCGGAAGTCCAGGCACATGGCAGAAGTATTCGGTGACCAGTTCGGCACCCGCGCCCAGGCTGAGGGGCAGGCCGCCGGAGAATCGCGGATTGCTTCGATGAATGTGATCTCGTCGGTGTGGCGGACGAATCCTGGACGCGGGCCACGCCCTTCAGCCCGATGACCGCCAGCAATGTGCCGGTGTCATCCTGCAGTCTGGCGTGTCGAAACGTACTTCCGGTGACGGAGATCCCCCGCGGGTTTCCAACCGCCACCGCGGCACCGCAGCGACCAGTTCCCCGGTGCGATCAACGAAAGCGTCCACGGTGAACTCGCGGCCTTCGAACCGGGTCTGCACCAGTACCCTCACCGGCGGGGTGTGCCGAAGGTATCGATGTGCCGGCGAGATCGAAGGGCACCGTTTGCAGCGCGCTGACAGCGAAGGTGAGGTGGCGCAGGAACTAGTCCGCAAAGATGGCCTGCACCAGGGTGGTGGCGGCGATCACCGTCAGATCGAGTCCGAGGGCCCTCGACGACCACGCCAGCCAAGTTGACCATGGTCAATCTGGCTGGCGTGGTCGACTCGGCCACGCGGTCACACGGCCAGCAGTCAGGTCAGCCAAGAGATGCTGACTGACGCCGGCGGCGCCATCCCGACAGACCGATTGCCCCGGCCACTCCCCCAATTGGCAAGAAGCAGTCCAGCCTTGCCGCGGCCGGGATCGGCGTGGCGTCACCACAGGTTTTGGAGTCGGGCTTGCTGACATCCTTGATGATCAGATAGTGCGCGATGAGTCGTTCGGAGCGGTCGGCGGTCGCGCCCAGGTTGTTGTTGGTCGGCCGATCCGGTGTCGGTGAGGCCGTCCTTGTAGGTGAACTGGACGTAGGTCTGCTTACCCGAACGGCCCAGTTCGATGTCGTCGGGGGAGCGCCGATGGCTAAAGCTTTCATCGTGTATCTCCTTGCAGTGGTTGCTCTATGTAGGTACCAGTGCGGCTGTAACGTCGGATCCGTACATCAGTTGCGAAGCAGAAATCCAGATCTCCAAAAGCGACCCAGATCACTAGGGGCCTTGACATCCACGGATGGCGGTGGCAAGTTCTGGCTCAGACGACGGATTGCACGAGGGAAGTCGTTACGGGGTAAAAGTTCGCCGCCCGAGGTGGACAGGTACCCAATCGAGCCGGGGGTTCCATGTCCAACGCTGCAAACGACGCCGCGCGCGAGTCGTCGGTTCACGCCTCGGACACCGACGCCGTCCTCGTCGACGCCTGCCGAGAGGGAGACGCCGGCGCCTGGGAGGTGCTGGTGGATCGCTATCAGCGACTGATCTTCGCCGTGGCCGCCTACGAAGGCCTGGATTCCGATGATGCCTCCGACATCACCCAACTCACCTTCGAGGCGTTGCTGGATCAGCTTGACAGCATCGTCCAGACGGACCGGTTGCGTTGGTGGCTCATGTCGGTCGCCCGTCGCCAAACCTGGCGAATTCGCGAACGCAATCGCCATCACGCGGCCGCCGGGCAGCCCGACGCATGGTTCGCGGAGCCCAGCGTGTCCGATGGCAGCGAAGGACGGGCCGATCGGCACCTGCTGGACAGGGCGCTGAGCCAGTTGGGCGAGCCGTGTCAATCTCTGCTCAGGCAATTGTACTTCGACCCGAGCCAACCCTCCTACGCCGAAGTCGCGGCCAGACTGGGGCGATCGGTTAACGGAATCGGGCCAAGCCGATCGCGGTGCCTGGCTCGGTTACGCCAGATCCTCGAGAGCATCAGCATCGATGGGTGATCCCGACTTCGAGCGTCTGCTCGACTGGTTCGAGGGCCGGCTCGACTCCGACGAGGCGGACGAGATCGAACGCCTCCTCGCCGATCCCGAGTCCGAGCGAGCCCGCGAAACGGTGGCGTGGATTCGCTCTCTGCATCAGAGCCGTGTCGAGATGATGTTCCCCGAGCCACCGGCAGAACTGGGGGGTCGGCTACGAAGCCTGTTCACCGGGCGCCGACGAGATGAAGCCGATCACTTCCTCGCCGGACTGGTCGGCGGTGATTACGTTGGCGCGGCGACGGCCAAGACTCGCGCCGTGGGTTTCCACACCCCCGAGCAGCTCGCTTACCTCAGCCCCTCGATCGATGTGGTGATGGAGATCACCCGAACGGGCCACGAACGGGTGCGAGTGAGCGGGCAGCTACTGCCGGGCGAGGGATCGGCCGCAGTCTTCGAGGTGCGGCCCGGAACCGGCGACCCCACTCGCGCCGAAGAGTTCGGGGAGTTCGTCCTCGAGGCCGTGCACACGTCAGTCCGCTTCATTCGAATCACCTCCGCCACGCTGTCGCTCGACATCCCGGTAAACCTGGCGGAATCAGCGTGACCGGTAACGCTCGGGGGACGACCGCGAGCGAACTGCTCGCGGAGGCGGAACGGCTTGCCCACGTGGACCCCGACGCCGCGCTCACGACCCTCGACCGGATGGAGGCAACAACCCAACCGACGTCGGAGTCCGTCAGCGCCGGGGTGTGCTACCTGCGCGCGCAGTTGGCGGCTATGGCGGGAAATCCTGTCACGGCCCTAGCTCTCATCTCGCAGGCGAGGCACGCTTGGCGGGCGGCGGGCGCCGAACTCGATGCCGTCGGCGCCGGGCTGGGCGAGATGCATGTGCTCGACGATCTCGGTAGGCACCAGAACGCGCTCGAGGTCGGTCACGCGATGCTCGCCACCTTGGCCGGGTTCGAAGCCGGATCACCGGAGGAAGAGAAGACCCGCCAGTCCTTGACGGCAAGAGCGCTGCACAACGTCGGCACCGCACACGGCCTCATTGGCGAGCACGCCAAGGCGCTCGCCGCCTACACGGAAGCCGAACGAATCTGGCAAGGGCTGGGCCTAGAGCCCGAGCAGGCGATGCAGCAGGGAAACCGGGGTGTCGAGTTGACCGCCACCGGGCGAGCGCATGAAGCCCTCGCGCAGTTCGATCTGGCGGCCAGGACCTTCGCGCGGCTCGGGGACTTACTCTCATCGGCGACTTTCGACGGCTACCGGGCCGACGCCCTCGTTCGGCTCGGCCGCTTCCCCGAGGCACTGGATCTTTACGAGCGAAGCCGTCTCGAGCTCGATCGGTTGGGCGCCAGCACGCAGAGTGCGCGGCTCTCGCTGCAGACGGCCCAAACCTATCTTCGTCTCGATCTGGCCGAGGAGGCCGATCACCTGGCCAAGAAGGCGATTGCGCACTGTCGCGGGGCCGGCCTGGAGCACGACCGCGCGAGCGCCGAACTCATTTGCGGCGACGCGGCGCTGCGTCGCCAGGACTACGACGGTGCCATAGGACATCTCAATGCCGCGGTCGCGGGTTTTGAGCTGGTCGGCGACGGGCTGGGCCAGGTGGAAGCGCTGCTGGTCCGCAGCCGCTACAGCGCCAGCCGGGGCCAAAACGAGGCGTCCGAGCGCGACGCTAGGCGAGCACTGCAGCTGGCGGATGCCGCCACCTGGCCCCCGGCCGCCATCGAATCCCGGTTGGCGTTGGTCGACCTCGCTCCCGGGACCGAAGAAGCCGATCGCCTGCTGGCCGAGGCCGAACGGCGCGCCGACGAGCTGCCGATCCCCGACCTGCATTACGGCATCCAATGGCGGCAGGGCCGCCAGCTTCGGCTGGCCGGGCGACGCGCCGAGGCCCGCGCCACCTTGGAGGCGACCATCGCCAAACTGGAGACGGCGCGCACCAGCCTGACCGACGATCGGCTACGACGGTCATTTTCCTACGGGCGATCCGCAGCTCAGCAGGAGTACCTGCGGTTGGCCATCT
>JBBSOW010000104.1:0-10741 GCA_038259365.1 Propionibacteriales bacterium | reverse complement strand
GGGGCTACCGCAACAAAAACAAGATGATCACCATCGTCTACCTCACCGCAGCCAAACTCCAGTTACCCACCCTCACCAACCCCACACCCGCCTACATGACCTCACGCTGAGTAACCCACTTGATACAGCGAAGAGCCCCGGCAAAGCCAACCCCACACCCCAAAAGCACCAACCGTGGAGCAACTCACCTATGAATACGACTCGTCGAGTTGGCGAAGGATCTACGGATCTCGGAGTCGTGTCTGAGGACTTGGCTGGCTCAGGCGCAGGCCGATGAGCGCGGTGAGCCGTCCTCTCCCGCTACATCACGATGTCCGTTATGGTTTTGTTGCTGCTGGTGACCATGCGGATGCGGTGCTCGATCCCAGCCGGTAGCGGCCGCCGGGCTCCTTGGGGACCGACAGACCAGGCCAAGGCACCAGTCCAGGGCGCCAGTCGAGGAGTGCGTGAGGTGATCCGATGCCGTTGACCCCCACAGATGTTCACAACGTCGCGTTCAGTAAGCCACCGATCGGCAAGCGCGGCTACCACGAAGACGAAGTGGACGCATTCCTCGACCTGGTACAGGCCGAGCTGACCCGGTTGATCCAGGACAACGAGGATCTCCGCAACCAGGTGCAACAACTCGATCAGCAGCTGCGCGCCGCCCCGGTCGACACCGCGCCCGTCCGTCGCCCGCTGGAGTCGCCTCGGCCGGTGACGGCTCCGGTGGCGCCGCCGATGACAAGGGAGCAGACCTCACCCTGTGGGGACCCTCACGTCCACGCGGCCAAGGTCTTGGGCCTGGCCCAGGAGATGGCCGACCGGATGACCAGCGAGGCCAAGACCGAAGCCGACGCGATGCTCAGCCAGGCCCGCGCCACCTCCGAACAGCTACTCGCCGAGGCCAGGGCGAAGGCAGAGGCCATGGTGACCGAGGCCAGGATCCGGGCCGAGACTCTGCTCAACGACGCCCGCAGCAGAGCCGAAACCCGAGACCGGGAGTCCCGGGAGAAAGCCGCGGCGGTGGAACGCGACGCGGCCCGCAAGCACACCGAGATCCTCGGTGCGCTTAGCCAGGAGAAAAACACCCTGGAGAAAAAGATCGACGAACTACGCACCTTCGAGCGCGACTACCGCACCCGCCTAAAGACCTACCTGGAATCCCAGCTCCGAGAACTGGACGGGCCCGGACCCACCACACCAGCAAACCCGACGCGCCCCCAACACGACCCGGTCACCACCGGGATCGGCGCGCACGCCCAAGCCCACTAGCCACCCTTCCACCGGGATGACCTTCGAGATGGTCCGGCAGCGCACCCTAAGCCCAGTAAAGATCAAATGACGTCACGACACTTATCGGATCTTCGGGCCGACTCGCGCACAGGACCGTCACCAGCGGAACACCTCATTGGGCATGGATGACCCTACGTCGAGTGACTGGACTGGTGGTGTTCCGAGCAACGTGCACCGTCCACAATCAAACTTTTCGACTTTATAGGGGCCACGAAAATCTTCAGCCTCCTGGTCAGCCCCGCGAGCTTTAGTTGCGGTCTAAGACAACTTGTAGCGCAGCCGTGGCGACACGCCCTGATGTTCGCCCGACGGCGAGTATGGTGTAATTCCCCTGGTCGTCAGTTTCCACGATCGTGCCGGTTGTAGTGTTGCCACCCGAGTCGGCGGGAGAAGTCATTAGCGTGCCGCTGGTGGGGCCGGTCCAGGAGAATTGCACGTCCTCCCCCGGCAAGAACCCCGAGGCGGTGGCTAAATAGGTATCACCAATCTTTATCTGGGAGGTTGACAGCACTAATCGGGGAGTGTCACCAGAGCCGGTAACGACCCGCAGCGCAGCCGAGGCGGTGCGTCTTGACGTTTGCCCATTGACGGTGATGGTGTAGTTCCCCGGAGGGTCTTTCTGCAAGTATCTGCGTGTCGCGATGCCTTGCGAGTCGGCGGGGAAGACACCGATGTTGTTGCTTGTCGGTCCAATCCAGGAGAATTGCACGTTCTCTTTTGGCGAGAACCCCGAGGCGGTGGCTAAATAGGTATCGCCAGTCTTTATCTGGGAGGTTGACAGCGCCAACCGGGGCCTTGGGTGATTCGCCTGGTAGAGCGCGATCCCACCGCCAACCAGGCTAAGCACGAGCAGGACGACAAGGCTAGTGATGAGCTGCCGAGTACGGCGGTGGGATTTTTGTTGCTGGCGGGCTCGTAACGCTTGGCTGGCGACTAGGAAGTCTCGTTCCAGCGTTCCGAGGTCGTCGTGGTGGGCGGGTTCCTGGGCCCAGTCTTGGGCCACGGCCAGGTCGGTGTCGCGGTAGAGGGCGCAGGTGGGCCTGCCGTCGCGGTCCCATCTTTGGGCTGCGTCGGTGAGCCGTTGGTGGATGTAGAGTCCGGCGCGGTCGGCGTCAATCCAGCCGCGGAGCCGTGGCCAAGCCCGCAGCAGGGCCTCGTGGGTGATCTCGGCCGCGTCCTCGTCTGCGGTGATCAATCGGGCGTGGGCGAAGGCATCGAACACGGTTGAGGCTGCCGCTGGATCCGGAGAGTGTTCGATCAGCGTGTTGCGGTCGGCGCGAAGGCGGGTGTCCGCTACCCCGTCGCCGATCTGGACCATGCGCAGCAGCAGCCGACGGGCGGCTTGCTGCTCGACGAAGTCGAATGCCTGGAATGTGGCTTCCGCGGTGGCGGCGACCGCGCCGCGGATGCCTCCGGTGGCCTGGTACCCCGCCACGGTCAGCGTGCGATCCTCACGGTGTTCCCAAGTGCCTTGCAGGGAATGGGACAGCAGCGGCAGTGCTCCCGGGTCGTATGGGGCGGCGGCATTGGCCCCGGCGTTAGCAGAACCGTTGCCGGTGCCCAACTCGTGCAGCAACGTCTCGACCAGCTTTGGTTCTAGGAGGCCGCTGAATTAGGGCCGTTTGGGACTGGTCATGCATGGGCCGAGGCACGAATGTTGGTGGGTAGCTACGGTGAAGACCGATCGGCGGCGTGGCAGAAGAGCGGTCCGGTCCGGGATAGGGTGCCTGGGTGGGCGGTGGGGGCTGGACTCGGTGCGGTACTGACGGTGATCGGTGCCTACCGGTGGCCTTTTAGACGGTCTGGGCTGCCAGAGCCCAGAGTCCTGCTGTGCGGGTGAGGCCGCGGCCGATGAGGTTGCGTAGGTTGAGCGCGGCGGTGCGGTGGGTGAGCCAGGCGTTGTTCTTGGTGGTGCCGCGGTAGCGGAGGTGGAGGCGTCGGCCGCCGCGGCTGGCGATCTGGGAGATGACCCGTTCCACGTTGGGCCGGAACTGAACTTGCGGTACTTCTCCCGCAGTTCGCGTTTGTTGGCCCAGTCGCGGCGGGCTTGGCGGAGCAGGTCGTCAAGGTCGTGCAGGACGATTTTGCGGCCGGTCTTGGCTTGATCGCCCGCACCTCGACATCTGGTGCCGTTGAACCACCCATTCCGGCAGCGACCCCCGCAGTGCGCCCGACGGCGTAGACCCGCTGCTCTCCACGGGCCAGACTCGTCACGGACGGCCACGCGTGGGGGGACGTTCTACGTCGACGGCACACCGTGGGAAAGGCGTGGGCCGCAGTATGACGGACCCGCGTTGCAGAGCCTTGCGATCATGCAGTGCTTCGGTCAGCTCTCCGCGCAGCCGCAGAACGACGCGAGGACCGTCATCGACAAGAACGTCCAGCACATCATCGACAAGAAGGACGATCCCAGCCAGAACCTCTGGGAGGAGCTGACAGGAATGTCGTTCTTCACCCGCGCAGTACAGTTGCGCTGCTTGAAGGAGGTGAAGGCGAAGCAGGGCGAAATCGGGCTGAACCTGCCAGATATCGATGCCGCCACCACCGCCCTGGCAGGGGCCTCCCGTTGCGGCAGCGACTAAGGCACCGGAGGTCTTGTCCGTCGCGCGTTGCGGGGATCGAAGTGGCCGACGATCGGTCTTCCGGCGATGCGCGCGACTGAGCCGGTGCCGGTGGTGGCACGCGGGCCACGACGCAGGCGTGCGTCCTGACCGAGTGGAAGAACCTTCTTGGAGTCGAAGGGCTGACGGCTCTGAGCGGACAGCTCGTCATCGCTGTTGGGAAGCCGAACCGCGCATTCCACCCGGCCTCCTCGACACGCTGGCCGAAGCGCTCCAGACTCGGTGCAGGCGTCGACCGAGGGGGTTCCCGTGCCGCAGCGTGTGTACCAGCAAGTCCAGGCCGCCATCCCGCAGATTGACCTCGTCGGGCTCGCTCCCACGATGATCGCCTTCATGCGAGCGAACATCTGCAGTTCGGCCGTCGTCATCGAGCACAAGGACCAGGTGCCACCATACGCACTGCGGACGTCACAACCTGGCTGCGTAATCGCCTCGCCGAGCTTCACAGACGTGACCAACCAAGACTACGTCCACCACTGGGTGCGTGACGCAGCGATCGTGGCCATGGAGCTGGCCGCGTCCCCGCAGCCAGACGCCAACGGTGTCGACCGGACGCTCTGCGACTACGTCGCGTTCTCGAAGCGATGCCAGGACGACGTCGCCGCCGACCCGAATGTCGACTTCTTCCGCGCCTGCTTCAACATCGACGGCACGCCACGCGACTGGAGCGACCAGAAGGACGGTCCGGCTCTGCAGAGCCTCGCGTTCATCGAGGCGTGGCCCTATCTCGACGCCACGGCGAAGGCGACCGCGACGCAGGTCACTCAGAAGAACCTCGATGAGATCGTCGCTCAGTGGGACCAGGATGTGGAGAAGTTCGGCCCTTGGGAAGACGCCAAGGGGAAGTCGTTCTTCGCCCGGGCAGCACAGGTGCGATTCCTCGAGGATGTGCAGAAGGGCACCGATCTTGGCCTTAAGGAGCCCGACGGGTTCGACACCGCCCTCAACGATCTGCGCAAGGCGCTCGACGACCACTGGCTGCCGGATAAGAAGCTTTACACCTCGGTCCTCAACCGTCAGGTCGGCGATCCGAGCCAGACCGACGACAGTCAGTACGACCCCAACTCCGACGTGGTCATGGCCTGCATCTACGGCTCGATTGCCTGCACGGACCCGAAGCTGCTCTCAACGGCCGCCCAGATCCGGCGGTCCTACGTCAACGGCGGGTCAGCGGCCTATCCCATCAACGACGACGACGAGACCAGAGGGTTCGGGCCGCTCATCGGCCGCTATCCCAGCGACCGCTACGACGGCAACACCGCCGACGGCATCAACGACGGGCGACACCCCTGGGCGGTCTGCGCCTTGAACCTGGCCCAGCTCTACTACCGCCTCGCCAACGCGTTCGGGAAGGGCCAGGGCCCCGTCTTCAACGAACTCACGAAGCCGTTCTTCGACGACCTGGGGCTCGACACGGCGACTGTGACGGGCGGCGGCCAGCCAGTGGTCGATGCGCTTCGAACGGCCGGCGACAAGATGCTCCAGGCCGTGACCTACCACAGCGACCACTTCCACCTGAGCGAGCAGTTCGACGCCGTCACTGGCTACGAGAAGAGCGTCCAGAACCTGACGTGGAGCTATGCGGCGTACCTGTCGGCCGTGCGAGAGCGGCCGAAGCCGCCGCCGAGCGGACCGGCTGGCTCCTGATCCTTACCCGACGCCTTGGCTCGGTCACGGCATTGCCTGCTTGCACTCAGCCGACATGTGAACATGCCGCGCGTCGCCTGTCGTTCGCCGAGCTGCAGACTCGCTTCCGCCACGCTGGCCTCCCCGCGCTCAACGGCCGCACGCCGGCAGCTGGTCCCGCACACCACAGCACCCGTCGTCGCCCGGATGCTCAGCTACACCCATGACCACACTGCCCGCTCGTCACCGAGGTAGGGGAACCTGGACCCGCTACGCAGCAGGCGACCACACACGGTGACACCGACGGCGAAACCCGACGTTGGATAGCAGGCCGCTGCCCGCGGCGGCGCCATGATGCGCTTGGGAGACTGCGCGGGTGGATGTCAGCGGCTTCTACGATGTCGTGCACCGTCGACGTGATGTCCGGGGGGAGTTCACCGGCGGTGTAGTACCTACCGATGTGCTGCACCGGATCCTGGGTGCCGCGCACACCGCGCCCAGCGTTGGGCTGTCTCAGCCCTGGGACTTCGTGCTGGTTCGCGACGTGGCCACCCGCACCGCGTTCCGCGACCATGTCAAGGCTGAACGCGAGATCTTCGCAAGCCGGCTCGACGACGAGCAGGCGAGGACCTTCGCCCGGATCAAGGTCGAGGGGGTGCTGGAGTCCAGCCTGGGCGTCGTGGTCACCTACGACCCGCGGCGCGGCGGCCCCGCGGTGCTCGGGCGCCACGCCATCGACGATGCCGGCCTGTACTCGGTGTGCCTGGCGATCGGGAATCTCTGGTTGGCCGCGACCGCCGAGGGGCTCGGTGTCGGCTGGGTCAGCTGCTACCGGGAGCCGTTTCTCCGGGAACTGCTCGCCATCCCCGCCCAGATCCGACCGGTGGCCTGGCTGTGCCTGGGCCCGGTCGCCACGCTGCACGCTACGCCTGACCTTCAGCGGCACGGCTGGCGACACCGCACCCCACTGGCCCAGGTCGTGCACGAGGAACAGTTCGGGCGACCAGCACGGCCCTGACCGTTGTCACTGACCAGCCCGGGGACAGCCTCGGCGGGGCAGCCGCGCGAATACGTGACAGTCGATGGCGCGAGCTGACCAGTCGTCCCCGAGCCGCACCCACCACCGGCCGCCGCCGGGCAGCCAACCATCACGCGCCTCTGGGCCCTGCGATACCGGTCAGGTCATGTCGATCCCGGATGCGACCGCTGGCCGCTGCTTTACTGAGTTGATGCCGCGCGATGATCCCGCCACCAACCTGGCCACCTGCCCGGGGTGTGCGGCGTCGTGGCGTGCGACGGTGCGGGCGCATTGCCGGGTCTGTCACGTGACTCTTGCTGACGATGTCGTCTTCGACGCGCACCGGCGTACCGGGCGCTGCGTGCATCCCCGGTCCCTGGGGTTGATCGTGCAGGGCGGTGTGTGGGGTGGGCCATCGGTCGGGGAGCGGTCCGCGGCATCCTCGACCAGAGTCCCGATGAAGATCATATGACATAAGGTAGCTTCGGGGGTATTCATCTGACCGGACTAGTGCATGATCAAGGGAAGTTCGATCGCCGGCATAGAGCACGTACTCCTTCATCGCCGAGCCGGGGACTTGACCGGAACTAGGTATCGGCTGGTAGAGCCAGCCCAGGTTCGCAGTGGCTTTGCACGCATCGATGATCGCCAACCCGCGTGTCGCTGCGAGGTGCTGCGCACCGGGGGTGTTTGTTCATTAGTCCGGTCAGATGAATACCCCCGAGGTAGCTTATCGGATCACCCGCGCCGACCGTCACACAGACACTCCACCAGCTGAAACGCTCTCATTGGCCGCCACTTCTTCGCGACCAACTGACACTCCGGGCGGGTCGCACCGCCCGCGCCAGATTCGCCCGGACGGGAGCGATCCCCGTGCTCACCTCGTCGATCAGCGCGCGAATCACGGTCTATCAGCACACCATATGTACGCGGCAAGCAAACCAGCCGTCTCCGCTATGGTGGCCAATCTGGCTCGAACTCGCCGAGCGGGACATCGCCATCAACGCGATCGCCCCCGGCGGCACCGCCACCGACATGGCAACCAACTACAGCGACAAATACATCCATCCCGCGCTGTCCGGTGTAGCGTCCGACGCGGTAATGCGGTCCATGAACGCGCTCGGCCGATTGGTGCAACCCGCCGAAATCGCCGCGGTAGTCACGTTTCTGTTGTCAACGGATGCGTCATACATCAACGGCACCACCATCGAAGCTGCCGGCGGTTGGTCGCATGCTGCATAAGCAGTTCTGCTCCGCAGCCTGCGGGAGGGCATCGAGCCGCCCGGGAGGCGGCCCGGGTCCGTGGCCGGCAGGTCGGCCGCCCCGGCGCAATCACCGCCGACCAGCTACGGGCAGCTCGGGCGATGCGTGCTGCCGGCGAGCCGATCCCGTCGATCTGTCGGACCCTCGGCGTCACGCGGGCCACCTCTATAAAACGCTGTCAGAGATCGAGGACACGGCCTGATCCCGCTCCCTGACCTCAGCGAGTCTGCGTCTTCTTCGTCCGGGTCGCGCCGCCGCGGGAACGCAGCGTCACACCGGACTCCGAGAGCACCCGGTGCACGAAGCCGTAGGACCGCCCGATCGACTCAGCGAGGTCCCGGATGCTGGTGCCCTTCTCGTACTTCTTGGCCAAGTCCTTTGCGAGCTTGTCTCGGGCGTCGCCGGTGATCCGGCTGTGCTTGTTCAAGTCGGGCATCTCGAAACGCCTTTCTTCCGACACGACAAGGACCGGTCGCCGCCCTTGGAGCGATCGGCCAGGGTAGCGATCTCCGCTCGACGATCTCCGGGTAGATCCGCAGCTCCTCATCGTGGGCGTGCTGCTGTTTGTTACGGGGAGACGCATCGATCCGGTGATCACGGCGACCTCGCCGTAGCCGGATCGACCTCGATGCCGGGCAGCTCTCGGGTTGATCAGCCGGTCATGCCCATCAGCTCACCGATCGTGCGGTGCCGGCTGGCGGCCTTGGCGGCTTCTTCCAGGGCGCTCATCGCCTTGGCCAGGGTCTGCCCGGCCGCGGCGGCCTGTCCAGGTCCGCGCTGGGGGTTGACCGACGTTTGGGCCGCGGGGGCCATCCCGGACAGGGCGGCAGCGGTGAGGCGCATGGTGGGGATCAATGAGTCGCCGGAATCGACTTCGCCCTGGCGTTTGATCGGGCCGCAGAAGTCCAGGGCGCCCAGCGCCCCGGCCAGACGGGTGGCCCGCCACTGGATCAACGCGAGCTCATCGGATTCGCTCTGGCAGTTCACTCCGGCGAAGGCCATCAGTGAGGCTTGAGTGATGTCGGGCGGTTGGGCTCCGGCGTCCCGGTAGGCCTGCTCGGCGCGGGTGGCGTGCGCTTCGGCGCCGCCACCAGAGCGTGTGCCAGCTGCGCGGCCTGAAGCTTCTCGTCAGCCTCGGGACTGGCGTCGAGGCCAACGATCATCCCGAACCGAGCTAGCAGCGCGGTCAGCTCCCCCAGGGGGATCCCGACGAGCGGACCGTCATGTTCGCACCGGGACGGGCCCGACCCTGGCGTCGTAGAGGACGAGCAGGCTAGGCCCGGCTACCATGACATCTTCGGCGTTCGCGGGTCTGTCGGAGGCCGACCGGTACGTGGTGGGCCGGTTGGCGGTGCGGGAGCATGTGCCGGCCGAGGAGTTGGCTGAGCTGCCGCAGGGCGAGATCGATCAGCACATTCCTGGCGCGCGAGTGGCCTACGAACACCGTGAGCAGACCGCTGCTGAGCTACTGCGGCGACGGGGTATCGACCCCGCGTCAGCGGAGTATCGGGCCGCAGCCGTAGAGGCCCGAAAGGTCCTTGATCAGATCGACCTGCTTGGGTCCGGCCACACCGCGTGACCAATTCCCGCCCCCTGATCTTGGATGCCTCGGTATTGGTGGCGTATGAACGTGAGCTGACGCGACGTACCCAAGCCTTTGTGGTGGCGGCCATTACCGATGGCCGGATCCTAGTGGCTTCGGCGTTGTCTCTCGCGGTCGCCGCTGCAGAACTGGTGGACCAGCATGGCGAGCTGAGTTGGCTGGTGGAGGACTCCGAGGGGCCCCTGCAGGTCCTGCACTATCGTCGATGAACGCCCTGGACGTAGGGACGCTCGCCGCTCGGGCCGGCGCGCTGGACGCCGCCACTCTGGAGCTGGCGCAGGTCGTGCACGAGGCTGCTGGTATCCGTGCCATCGTGCTGACATACGAGCCCAAGCTCTACCAGGCGGAGTCGGTTGATGTCATGGACATGCGCCCCCGGTAGCGGTGTCGAGACACGGCATCTCCATCGAGAGCCGAGTCGTGTAGAAGGCGGTCGGCATCTCGATGGCGCAACGGCAATCTATAGCGACTTCACCGAAGCCGATCAGGCCAGCATCCCGAGCAGCGTGTACCACTTCTTGGACCTGGTCAATGCCAGCCCCGAGTTCTCGTACTGTGCGACATCCCGTGGTAGCAGTCGAGGTTCTATTCTAAGATCACAGCGGTGACTCTCACCCCGCCGGCTGACCCGGCGTTACCCGATGATGACGACCCAGCCTTGCATGCTGGGCACGTCAACGTCCTTGCCGACGAGCTGGCTCGGCTGTTCGGCCCCACCCCGCTATCGATACGAGAGGACGCCGCCGAGGCGGCGCTAGACGTCGTTAATCGCCACCTACGCCACGAACAACAGCAAGCGGCGGCGACTGACCGGCCAACAGCTCAATGAGTCTAGTCGTGTCGCATCTTCGCCTGCGCAGCCGTCACGTCATCCGACCCGAGCACACCGCCTGAGGTAGGTGGGCTTCGAGGTCTTGCTTCCCTACAGCTTCGCTGTGGGTTGTGGGAACAGGTTGTGTGGGTCTCTGGGCGCGCCGCCGATGGACAGAGGAACCGGGTGATCTTCTTAATAGCTTAGGAGTGAGCCTGTCTCGCCAAAGTCACGCATCTGGTCGCAGCAGCTCGCGCATGCGACCCAGAGCCGAGGTTGGGTCCATATGATGTAGTGCCGCGACGGAGACGATGACGTCGAGCGCGGCTTCCAGCCTGCGCCACGGGCCCTGCTCAGGGTGCTGACCGAGGTCGCCATCCTGGCCTGCTCGCTGTCCCGGTCGTGGACCGGACACGCGCTCATCAAGCTGCGTAACCGTTCTCCGGAACATATTGTCACTTCGTGATGATCCGAACACGCAGGTGGGCGGCCGTTGTTGGGGTAGGGCTGATCCTGATCGTGGC
>JBBSOW010000103.1:0-10773 GCA_038259365.1 Propionibacteriales bacterium | reverse complement strand
CCGCACGCCGAGCAACCCGAACAGTTGCCCCCAGTCGTCCACCCACACCCGGGCGGGCAAAACGTTTTGTCCGAGCCGGCGCCCGCGGACGGTCCTGGTCTCCAGCCGCAGCCCGGGCCCGCCCCGGCTAGGCTCGCAATCTCGTCGGAACCGCTCCTCCCACGCTCGGACCTCGTCGAGGCGATCCAGGAGTTCGGGAGCGCGGGGACCTCGGATCGGTACCGAGACCGGATCGAACTCCTCCCCGGCGGCGTAGCGGCGGGGGTAGGCACCCGAGCGCCAGCGGCGCCGCAGCACCGCGAGCACGTCGGCGACGGTGGTCCAACCCGTAGTCGCGTCGGGGCTCATTCGCGGCCAAGGTGGGCGGGCTCGACCCGCGCCCCGGCTGGCACCGTGTCGGCCCGCAAGCGTCGGTACTCCGAGATGGTCATGCCCTGCAACCGCGACGCGTCTCCCCGCAGGTTGTCGACGTAGCCGACGGCGCTGACGTGCGGCTCGATCACGTGGATCTTCTGCAGCGGAGTCACCACCAACAGCTGCAGCCCCAGCGTGGTGAACAGCTGCAGGGCGAACCGGCTCGACTCCTCCGAGCCGCGTCCGAACGCCTCGTCGATCACCACGAAGCGGAAGGAGCGAGAATGCTGGGCACCCCAGTCGAAACGAAACTGGTAGGCGATCGAGGCAGCCAGGATCGTGTAGGCCAGCTTCTCCTTTTGCCCGCCGGACTTGCCGCCGGAGTCGGCGTAGTGCTCGTACTCGGTATCCTCGTCGCGCCAACGCTCGGAGGCGGAGAAGACGAACCAGTTCCGCACGTCGGTGACCCGCTTGGTCCACGCCCGGTCCAGCTCGGCGAACCCCTCGCGGCCCCGGAACCGGTCCACGATCCGCTTCACCTGCTCGAAGCGCTGCTCGGAGTACTGCTCGCCCACGCCGCCGACCACATCGTCGGTGCAGGCCCGCAGGTCGGCGATGAACTCGCGCACGTCGATGTTGGTGGTCCGGTCCGGCAGCAACCGGATGTAGCGGCCGGGGTTGTAGGGGATCGTGACCATGGAATCGTTGATCGTCTCCACCCGTTCGGTGATCAACTTCTCCTGTTTGGTGAGCTGGGCGAAGAAGCCGGCCACGTCGCGGATGGTGTTCTGGTTGAGATAGTCCTTGAATTCGCGCTCGAACCGCGGCAGGTCGTCGGTCGCGACCCGAGCGTGCAGCACACGGTATTCCGGCCCCGAGGCGAGGGTGTCGTCGAGTTCGCTGGTCTCGCTGCGGTACGCCGCCCGGAAGTCACCCATCCGGCGGATCGCCCGCTGCGCGCTGGTGTGGCGGCGGGCGGTCTGGGTCTCGATCCGCCCGGTCCAATCGGTGTTCAGTTCGGTCCCGAGCCGGTCCAGCGCCGTCGCGGTGTCTGCCGCCGCCAGGCGGGAGGCCGCGTGCTCGGCGATCGCGGCGAAACTCACCCGGTGCGGCTCGACCAACGCCGGATCGGCGAGCAGTCGCTCGGTCTCCGCCAAGGCCGCCGACGCCTGATCGCGCACCCCTTCTGTCCGCCCGCGCCGGCTGTCCAACCCGGTCAGGCGCTGCCGGACGCTCTCCAACGATCGAGCGGTCTCGGCCAGTCGTCGGGTGAGGACGGCGAGCAGGTCCGAGGAGGCGCGGATGGCGGCCAGTTCCGCCTCTGACCGCTTCCGCTGCCGGGCGACGTCGACCCAGTCCAGGTCGGCCCTGCTGGCGTACTCGGCCAGCCCGGCCACGGCGCCGAGCCGGGCGTTGACCGCGCGTTGCTGCTCCTTCAGCGCCCCGGCAGCATCGATCAACCCGCCGATCTGGCCCTCTAACCTGGCCTCCTCGGACTCCAGGACAGCGACCTTGGTGGCGTTGGACCAGCCGAGCACGTAGCCGGTGCGGTCATCGATCCTGCGTCGGTCGTCCTTCTCGTGCCGGTCGCGGCTCTTGATCTGCCCGGCCCGGGTCACCCCGCGGGCCACCTTCGCAAAGTCTGCGACGTCGTCCACACACACGTGCGAGACGCGATGCTCCAGCTCGCTGGTCAACCACGGCGCCACGGCGCTCTCGGGGCGGACCTCCAGGCAGTCGCTCAGCAACCGCTCGGCAGCCGTCCGCGGCGCCGGCCCTCGGAAACCGAGCCGCTCGGGAACCCGGTAGTAGACCAGCCGCCCACCCAGGTGGTGGGTGTCGATCCAGCGACTGACGTCGGCGTAGCGCCGGTTCGGCACCAGCAACGACAGGGCGAACCCCCGCAGGACCCGCTCGGCCGCGCCCTCCCACTCGGCGGCGTCCTCGCGGACCCGGATCAGTTCACCGGCGAACGGCAAGTCCTCGGGGTCAAGCTTCAGTTCGGCGCATAATCGCGTCCGCAACGCCAACGACTCCCGCGGCAGGTTGGTGACCCGCCCGCGCAGGCTCGCCAGCTCCTCGGTGATCGCGCGCTGCTCGGTTTGGACGTCCCGTAGCTTCACCCTGGCCTCGGTGTGGGCGTTGTCCAGTTCCGCCTGCTCTCGGGCCGCCGTATCGCGGTCCCCACGGGCGCGGTCGCGGGCCTCGTCGTACCCGGCCGGATCGTCGATCGGGGTCAACCCCGCGGCGGCCAGCAGCTCGTTGAACCGGTCGAACCGTCGGCGACGGTCGCCCTCCAGCGTGGCGAGCCGCGCGACCTCGCTCTCCAGGGCCGCGATCCGGTCCCCGCCCTGGCGAGCCATCTCGCTGTTCAGCTCGCGCTCGGTGGCCCGCAACTGCGTTTCCCGGTCGAGTTCGTCGGCCCGCTCGCGGCGCAGCGCACTCAACCCGGCGTCCAGGCCGGCCAACTCGGCGGTGAGAAGCGTCTGTTTGCGCTCTGCCAGGAAGGTTTCGAGGGCGGCGCGCTGGGCGGTCAGGTCGTCGACGTGGGTCGCCAGCTTGTCGTGCACGTCCAGTTCGATGACCAGCGGCTCCAGGAGTTCCAGCTGGTGCCGGGCCCGCAGCACCGCGTCGTGGGCCCGGGTGAGATCGTCGAAGTGGTCGAGCAACTGCTGCAGGTGGGCGGTGACATCGAACGGCTCCAGCATGTGTCGCCGAACGAAGTCGTTGAGGTTGTCCACTGCCTTCATCGACACCGTCTGACCGAACAGCTCCAACGCCTGCTCCGATGGGATGTTGAGCCGGCGACGCAGCTCCCGCCCGTACTCGGGGAACCGTTCGATCGGCTTGATGCCGGCGCCCTTCAACCGCCGCCGCAGAGCGGCCAGGTCGGGGCCGAACCCGGCGAAGTCCTCGGTGATCGAGAGCGACCGGTCGGCCACCACGTAGAACCGCTCGGGCTGACCATGGGCACCGTCCTTGGCCCAGAACACCTGCGCCAGGGTGGTCGTGGCGCCGAGGTCGACGTTGGCGAACACGGCCAGCAGCACCGAGTAGTCCCCGGGCTTGCGCAACGCCACCGGTCGCGAACTGCCCGTGGTCTCGTTGCGCTCAGACTTGTAGTGTCCGAGCACGTAGGACCGCAGGTCACGTTCCCGGCTGTCCGCCCCGGCGGCCTTGTTGTAGGAGATCCGCTGCGCTGGCAACAGCAAGGTGGTGACGGCGTCGACCAGGGTGGACTTGCCCGACCCGATGTCGCCGGTCAACAGGGCGTTGCGTCCCGCCAGATCGAGCGACCACACCCGGCCGGTGAAGGTGCCCCAGTTGTAGATTTCGATCCGTTGCAACCGGGTTCCTGGCATCCGGTCGTGATCGGTCTCGCCCAGTTCGACCCGGCTGAACAACCCGTCGGTCACCTTGGCGCCTCCAACTGCTCGGCGTACGTTCGTAGCCGAGCGTCGAACTCGGCCAACCACTGCCCGTCGACGAAGGCCTTGATGATCCGGCGCACCTCGTACTGTTGGCTGTCCCCGTGGAGTCGGCGTAGGAAACCCAGATCGACCACCTTGTTGAGGTGGGCCTCGACGTTGTCGATCAACCGCGACTCGTTGGTGGTGTTGGGCAGGAACACCCGCAACATCTCCACGATCTGCTCGCGGCTGAGAATCAGCCGGGTCTCCGCGCTCACCGCGTCGAATTCGGCGAGCTTCTTGCGGAGCAGCGCCAGCAGCAGGCTGACGTGGAACGACAGCGACCGCCGCGCGATCAACCGGGGCAACTCCTCCTCGGAATCTCGCTCGCCGGGGGGCCTGCTGCGCAAGAAGGCGTAACCCTCGGCTTCGTCGATCTCCACTACCAGGCCGAGCACGTCGACGTAGTCCGCGACCGCGGAGCGCAGGGTGAGGAGTTGACGCCACAGCCGCTCTTGGCTGTCGCGATACAGCACTCCCTTCAACAAGACGATCAGCACCGGACTCAGCTCGGATTGCTCGGCGGTTGCGCTGCTCACGATTGTGCTCCCCCGGATCGGCTGAACGTGACGATAGGCACCTCGGCCACCCTGTCGGCATCCTCGGATAGCCAGCTGAGAAGTTCTCGTTGCGTCTGGTCGAACTCGACGCTGAAGTCCTCGGCCCCCAGCGAGAAGTAGCCGATCAGTTCCGCCAGCCCGTGCCGCAGCGGATGCTCGGCGATCAGCTCGCCCAGGCCGACCTCGTCGCGGCCGGCCAGCGAGCGCCGAACGGTGTGACCCAGCTCGTCGACGTCGACGTAGAACTGGTTGAGCAACGCGGTCGTATCGAGGTCAGCCGCGCCTGCTTCGACGTGGTCGGAATCCAGCGGTACCGGCCGTTGTGGGGTGTAGAGGGGCCGCTCGAAGGGCAGCACGAGCCCGACGGCGGTGTCGTCCAGCTCCATCCGCACCGGGATCTTGCGCTCGTCGCGCAGCGCGAGGGCGTGGGATTCGACGTCGCGGAGCAGGTCGAAGACCCGCCGGTTCTCCAGCCACACCTGGTCGTCGAGGAACCGTCGCAGCTGCTCCGACAGCTTCCGGACGGTCGCCTGGGTGCGCTCGCCGGCGTCGATCCAGTCGAAATGCACGTGCCGCAGCCGCGTCTCGGGAGCCTCGATGGCTTCGATCCGCGCCAACCGGTCCAACAGCTCTGACAGTTCGCTTTGGCGCTGGTGGGAGAGCAGGAAGTCGTAGAGGGCTTGGAAGCTGCGGCCCTGATCGGACTCGGCGATGGAGCTGCGGCTGCTGAGCACCTCCCCCAGGAGTTCCCCCTTCGCGCCGCGCCAGCCGGCGATCTGGGCCCGCAGTTGGCGATCCAGGGTCCGGAAGTTGTCCTCGACCTCACGGAAATCGGCGAGTAGCTCGCGGGCGTTTCGGGCGAACTGCTGGTAGCGGTCGCGTTGCCCGACGGCGTCCAGCAGCGCGACCTCTCCGCGCTCGGCTCGGGCGATCTGGACGTCCAGGTCTGCGCGCCGTCGGCGCAGCTCGGCCAGCTGGCTCTGGGGATCGGTGTCGGCGCCGTAGACCATCTGTCGCAGCAGCCCGAACAGGGTATTCAGGCGGGATTCGGTGCCCACGAACTCCCGGGTTCGCAAATCTCGCACCCACAGCAGCGCCTTCTCCACGCTGGGGGTGATGTCGTAGTGGGCCTCGTCGCTGCCGGCCGGGTAGAACTTGCGCAGCCACCCCTTTTCTGGCGCGGCCCACTCGTCCAGGTACGCGGTGGCCGCTCGCGGGTAGGCCTGCTGCCCGAGCCGCTCGTTCAGCCCGTACAGCTCGTCGTCGAGGTCGTCTATGAGAGCCGACGCGGGTCGGGCTCCGTTGTTGTTCTCCACGAACAGTCGGCCTAGAAAAGAAAGGATCAGGGGCGCGTGCTCGGCCCGCAGCAGTGTCCACGCGCCGTGCTGGACCTGCAAGGCGGCAATCTCGTCGTAGTGCATGAACCCCTGAAGTGACTCGCTCTTAGCTGGCCGACATCGAACGCTTGCCATGGTAGCGCCCGCGCCGGAGGCGATCGGGCCCCATGAGTCGTCCGATGCAAGGCTTCAGTCATCGCTCGAAACGAGATCCACGAGATCCGGTTGGCTGGATCCCAGTTCGGCCCACAATGATGTCAGGTCCTCGCTGGCACTCGCGCCGAGACAGCTCCTGCGCGGGGGTGCTGTGGAAACACAGCACCCCCGCGTGGCTGTCTCAGCGATCACCAGTGGTGCGCGACGTCGATGACGAGGCGCTGATGGTGCGCGGGGTCGGTGATGGTGAACGTGCGCATCGGCAAGCGCGCCCGGACTCCTAGCCCGATGGTCGTCTGGCCCTCGAAGGATCCGGCCATGGCGACCTGACGGAAGGTGTCGTACCCGGAGACGTTTACGGCCTCGGAGGGATTCGCCGGATCGTAGGTGATCACGCCAGTCCCGGAGTCGTAGGTGGTCGCCAGTGCGGTGATCTGGAGCTTGGCGCCCCCACGCAGGGGCACGACGCCCGATCCTTCCTGGTGGACCGACGTCACGTAGCGCACGGTGTAACCGGCCGCTTTGCCGTTGCCCTGCATGTCGACCACGAGCCGGTCGTAGCACTGGTGCCGACCGCTGCGCAGATTCGTGATCTGATTTCCGGTCATCACCCCGGCGCTCTTGGTCAGCGATCCCCAGGCGGTCGAACACCCGCCCGCGGCGAAGGCCTGATCTTGGGCCGGCGCGGCCGTCAGCGCCGACAACCCCAACCCGAACGCCAATGCCGTGGCGGCCACGGCCCGTCGTAATTTCTTCATGATTTTCTCCCCCCGAAGGAGCCAGCGCCCGCTTGCCCTGGCTATACCGAGGAGGAGCGCCCACCGGGGGGGTTTGATACCTCGCCCCGAAAAAACTCGTAGGCGCTGACAAGATGGCCCGCATGGGAGACCGGCATAGCGAGACCGAAGCGTTCGAGACCGAGCGACCGCGGCTGCGCGGGGTCGCGGCGCGGATCCTATCCGACGCGAGCGAGGCCGAGGATGTCGTGCAGCACGCGTGGCTCCGGCTGCACGGCACGAAGGCCGACATCGACGATCTGCCCGCCTGGCTGACCACGGTCACGGTGCGACTCTGCCTCGATCGCCTGCGCCAGGGTCGTCCTGGAGAGCTGGCTCCCGAGACCGATCTGCCCGGGATCGCAGCCGATCCCGCTGACGAGCTCGAACTCGCCGACACCGTCGGCCAGGCGCTATGCGTCGTGCTGGAACGACTGAGCCCCAAGGAGCGCGTGGCGTTCGTGCTGCACGACAGCTTCGCCTACGACTTCGACGCTATCGCCAGCGCCCTCGGCACCTCCACCGCCTCCGCCCGCAAGCTCGCCTCGCGGGCTCGAGGAAAGGTACGCGAGGCCGGGCCGGCAGCCCGGCTGGCCGATTGGGAGATCGTCGACGCCTTCCTGGCCGCCGCCAAGGGGGGCGACCTCGCCCGGCTGTTGCGGCTGTTGGCGCCCGAGGTCGCCGTCGCCGGGGATCCCGCCGCGATCGAGGTCGGCACTCCTGACCGTATCGACGGCCGCGATGAGGTGGCGGCGTTCTTCAACGGGGCGGCCGCCGCCGCGTTGGCCGTATTCGTCGGCGGTCGGCCCGGCGCGGCCTGGTTCGACCGGGGCGAGGCGCGGGTCGCATTCGATTTCACCATCACCGATGGGCTTGTCTGGCGGATAGATTTCCGCGCAGAACCGGACCTGCTGGCCCACCTCACGAAACGCACCGGCGCCGAGACCACGAGCACAATTTAGGCAGTTGTCACACATTCGCGGCGTCACCCGTCACATGGGTAAGTCCACAACCAACAAGATGGGATCGACAAATGAAGACGATGACGTGCAAGCAGCTTGGCGGCCCGTGCGATCTTGAGCTACGCGGCGAGAGCGGCGATGAGGTGATCCAGGCCCAGGACAAGCACCTGAAGGAGGCCGAGAAGGCAGGCGACGCGACCCATCAGCCGGCTCGTGAGGAGATGAAGGGGCGCTGGATGCACCCGCGAAAGTCCCTCGGTTGGTACAACGCCACCAAGAAGGCGTTCAACGAGCTGCCCGAGGATTGAGCTGTACCTGGTCGGTCAACGCTCCCACAAAATCCAGGCCGCAAAGCGAAGGCATTGCTGTCCAGGCTAGATCCGTCGGGCCTGCGCCGCCCTACTCGGGGACTAGGGTGGCTGTTCTCGGGTGCGTAGGTTGCGCATGGCAATTTCGCTCCTAGACCGAGGGCGATGCGGCAGACTTGCTAGTGACAGGTGCGTTCAGCTTCGAGAGGGATACGACATGCCGGTATTGGCGATAATCGGAACTGGCGCAATGGGTGCCAACCACGTGCGGACCGCGCAATCTATCCGAGAATGGACAGATGTCGTGGTGGTTGACGTGTCTCGAGAGCGAGCCCGGACTGTAGGCGAAACCCACGGGTTCGAGTGGACGACATCCTTGGACGATGTCCTGGACAAGATCGACGCCGCCATCGTCGCAGTCCCGAGCCATCTGCACGAGACCACGATGGTCCCCCTGCTGGAACGTGGCGTACACACCCTCTTGGAGAAGCCCGTGGCCTCGAGCCTGGGGGCCTCCCGGCGGGTGAGCGAAATGGTGAAGCTCAGCTCCTCCAAGGTACTTGTGGGGCACATCGAGAGATTCAACTCGGCGGTATCGGAGCTGCTCCGGTGGTCCGACAGCGCCCTGCATATCGAATGCCGCCGTGTGGGACCAAGCGGTGGGCGGCCCCTCGGCGACGTGGTCGCCGACTTGATGGTGCACGATCTGGACATTGTCCGGGCCATGGCGAAGCAGCGAGACGGCATCGCGAGCTTCAATGAGGTGGCGGCAATGTGGAGCAACGACAGCGAGGAGGCCTGCACGGCGCTGCTGCGTAGTGACGGTTCCCTAACGGCAACCGTCGTGGCGAGTCGCGCCGGCCAGTTCAAGGACCGGACGGTCGTGGTGACCGGCGACGATTTTCAGGTCACCGCGGATCTGGTCCGTCAGAGCGTGTCAATCCACCGACTACAGCAAACCGAGTTCGTGACCTCTGATGGCGGCCGCCGCTTTCGCCAGCAGGGCACGACCGAGATTCCCTTCTTGGACAACGGGGAACCATTGCAACGCGAGCACCGACACCTGCTGGCCGTTCTGAAGGGCGACATCGAGCCGCTGATCACAGTAGAGGAAGCCACCGACACCATCGAACTGGTTGAGCGGGTGCGCTCGGCGGCGGGAACCCTGCCGCAAACCTCGGCAGTGCGCGAGTCGGAGTTAGCTCACCGTTGACATCGACGGAACTCAGGAGCTTTGAGATCTGTGCTGATCGCCCAGCCGCAGGTGCTCACCGACGAATAACGTCCTGCGCGCGATACCAGTTCACGGTGTCGGCGATCCCCTGTTCCAATCTAGTCTTCGCGGTCCACCCCGCTTGGGTGAGCTTCGAAACATCCAGCAACTTCTGCGGAGTCCCGTCCGGCTTGCTTGGGTCCCAGTGGATTCGACCCCTATAGCCAGTCGCAACGGCGACTATGTCGGCGAGCTCGGCGATCGTGCAATCCTTTCCCGTGCCCACGTTGACCTGGTCCGGACCGTCGTAGTGGTCCATCAGGTGCAGGCAGGCGGCGGCCATGTCCTGGGTATACAGGAATTCCCGCCGGGGAGTGCCAGTTCCCCAGTTGGTCACGCTCTCGGCGCCGGACCTCACCGCCTCGTCGAACCGCCGGATCAATGCGGGCAGCACGTGCGAACCTTTTGGCGAGAAGTTATCACCCGGGCCGTACAAGTTTGTCGGCATGGCCGATATCCACGGCAACCCGTACTGCCGCCGGACGGCCTGGACCTGGATAATGCCGGCGATCTTGGCTATCGCGTAGGCGTCGTTCGTGGGTTCCAGGTGGCCGGTCAACAGCGCGTCTTCGCTGATAGGTTGCGACGCGAGTTTCGGATAGATGCAGGACGAGCCGAGAAACAGCAATCGCTGCACCCGCTGCTGGGCTGCTGCGTCCATGACATTCACCTGGATACGCATGTTCTCGCTCAAGAAATCCACCGGGTAGGTGTCGTTGGCCAGAATGCCGCCAACCTTGGCGGCGGCTAGGAAGACACAGTCAGGTTTCATCTGAGCGAAGTATCCGATGACGGCCGCCCGGTCACGCAGATCGAGTTCCGACGACGTCTGGGTGATGATGTCGGTGAAACCACTCCCCCGCAGACAGGCGAGAATTGCCGATCCTACAAGTCCCCGGTGGCCGGCGACGTAGACGCGTGCAGAACGGTCCAATGGATTAGGCGGATAAACAAGGCCGTCAGTCATGCGTTCCCCGCCTGCAAGACCCGTCCGTCTCAAGAACGGGGCTGGTCGACATAGAAGCGGCCATTCATTTCAAGTTGTTTTTGATCGGCCTCCACCATGATGCGGGCCAGTTGGGGCGTGAACACCTTCGCCTCCCAGTTCAGCTTCTGTTTGGCCCTGGAGGGATCGCCGATGAGGGCGTCGACCTCTGTTGGTCGAAGATACCGATCGTCGAACTTGACGTAATCCTCCCAGTCGAGATCGACGGCCCCGAAGGCGAACTGCAGGAAATCACGCACGCTGTACCCCTTACCGGTGGCGAGCACCAGGTCCTCGGGCTCGTCCATTTGCAACATCCGCCACATGCCTTCGACGTACTCCGGGGCATAGCCCCAGTCGCGGACGGAGTCGATATTGCCCATGAACAGCCTGCGCTGTTGCCCAGTCTTTATCCTGGCGACCGCCCGGGTGATCTTGCGGGTCACAAACGTCTCGCCGCGGCGGGGCGACTCGTGGTTGAACAGGATGCCGTTGACCGCGTGCATGTCGTACGCCTCGCGATAGTTCCTGGTGATCCAGTAGCTGTAGAGCTTCGCCGCCCCGTAGGGAGAGCGTGGTGACATCAAGGTGT
>JBBSOW010000102.1:0-10935 GCA_038259365.1 Propionibacteriales bacterium | reverse complement strand
GCCCAAGCCGCCGTCGCCAGTGCTCAGGCCTCGGTGGCAAGCGCGCAGGCCGCGGTCGCCGTCGCCCAAGCCGCGGTGGCGGGTCTTGGCGACAGCGCCGTGGAGGATCACCGCATCGTGATCCGCTACCACGACCCCAACCACCACGCCGTCAAAGTTATGCTGTGGGCCGACCTGACCACCGATCTGGTCCGCGATTTCGTCCGGGTCAGCGGGGGTTGGGAACTCTCTCAAGCCATCCCGCCGCTGGGACGGTTGGAGTACATGATCGAGGTCTTCGACGCCGAGGATTCCTCCAGCCTGCACCTGGACACGACCAACCCCCGCCACGTCGACGGCGCCTTCGGCCCCCACTCCTGGCTGCCGATGCCCGGTTACGCGGAGCCAGCCTGGTTGCATCACGAGCAGGTCGAGGCTGAACGGGTGACCGTGGAGGTGGAGCCCGAACTCGGCTCGGTGAGGGTGCAGATGTGGGCCCCCGCCGACACCAACGTGAACACCGCACTACCACTGCTCATCACCCACGACGGACCCGAGATGGACGCCTACGGGCGGCTCACCGAGTACGTCGCCACCGGGATCGCGAGCGGAACACTGCCACCGATGCGCGTGGCCCTCGTCGCCCCCGGCGCCCGCGACGAGTGGTATTCGGCCAGCCCCGCGTACGCGAAGGCGTTCATCGAGGGGATCCTGCCCGCGATCACCGAAGACCTGCCGATGCGAGGGCGGCCCATCCTCATGGGGCAAAGCCTCGGCGGGCTCGTCGGGCTCTACCTCGGTTGGCACGATCCGAACCTCTTCGACGGGCTGTTCCTGCAATCCGGCTCGTACTTCACCGCGAAGACCGACGACCAGGAATCCAGTTTCGCCACCTTCGACCGGATTACCGCCTTCACCGGTGAGATCCAGGCCAGCGGCCCGCGCGAGGATCTCCCGCCCATCACGATCGTCTGCGGAACTGCCGAGGAGAACCTCGAGAACAACCAGCTGATCGCCGCATCCCTCGAGCGCATCGGCGCCGACACCCGCTGGGGCGTCGTCGGCGACGGCCACACCTGGACCTGCTGGCGCGATCTTCTCGACCCCCACCTCACCGATCTCATCCAGCGCTGCTGGACCTGACCGATCGACCCTCTGTTCGACGAGGCGGCCAGCGCGATGATCATCGCCGGTCACGACGCCGATTTTGGTGGCCGAGCCGATTTGGCCGAACCGTCCAGCTCTGAGGAGCTATAGATCTTTCTTCGAGACCACCGATGATTTCTTGGAGTCTGCTCGGTCAATACCCATACACAGCGAGCCCACCCGGGCCGCGCAGACCAAAGGAGCCAGCCATGTCGGACACCAACACCCGCGCCCGCGTCCATCAGATGATCTTCGTCAACCTGCCGGTGGCCGATCCGGCCCGCAGCCGGGAGTTCTTCGAATCCCTGGGCTACGGCTTCAACGAGGAGATGTGCAACGGGGAGGCCGTGGCGCTCGAACTCGGCCCCAACCACTACGCCATGTTGCTGCGCCGCGACTTCTTCGCCGGTTTCCACGACACCCAAGCCGCCGAGCCGGGTCAGCGCGAGGTGCTCACCTGCCTCTCGGCGGACAGCTGGGCCGACGTCGACGATCTGGTGGATCGTGCCATCGCGGCCGGTGGACGCCACATCCGCACCGACGAGAACGGCGAGTACATGTACGGCCGCACCTACGCCGACCTCGACGAACACGTCTGGGAGATTATGTGGATGGACCTGGAAAAGGCGCGCGACGCGGGCGTCTTCGGCTGAGGAGACATTCATGACCATCGACTTCGAGGCCGAGACGGCGCCGTTGCGTCGCGAGCTGATGGCCCACTGCTACCAGATGATGGGCTCGGTGGTGGACGCCGAGGATCAGGTGCAGGAGACCTACCTGCGGGCGTGGCGGGCGTTCCACGACTTCGACGGACGCTCGTCGGTGCGGACGTGGATGCACCGCATCGCGACCAACACCTGTCTGAGCGCGCTGTCCTCGGCCTCGAAGCGGGTCCTCCCCAGCGGCCTGGGCGCTCCCCCGGGAGATCCCACGGCGCCGATCAATCCGCGCAGCGACGTGTCCTGGCTGGAGCCGCTGCCCGATGCCGTGCTGTGGCAGAGCGCGGCGCCCACGCCCGAGGAGAAGTTTCTCGGCCGCGAAAACGTCGCCCTGGCCTGGGCGGCGGCGCTGCAGGAGTTACCGCCCACCCAGCGGGCCGTGCTCCTGCTGAAGGAGGTCATGGGCTTCAGCGCCGCCGAGATCGCCGAGACCCTGGGGGCAACGACGGCGTCGGTGAACTCCGCCTTGCAGCGCGGACGCGCGAGCATCGGTCAGGGACTGGACGAGGCCCAGTCGGGGGTGAGGCAGGACGACGAGAGGGCCGCGGTCGAGGCCTTCGTCGACGCCTTCGAACGCCACGACTTCGACGCGGTCGTCGCCTCGTTGGCCGCCGAGGCCACGTGGCAGATGCCGCCGTTCGACCGCTACTACGTCGGGGCGCGTCAGGCCGCCGAGCTGTCGTGGACCCACTGCCCCGCCTCCGGGCCCGGTGACCTGAAGTTCCGCGCCACCCGCCTCAACGGCGGTCCGGCCGTGGGCATGTACCTGCGCAAGGGGGGCCAGTGGGAGGCTTTCCAGCTCCAGGCGCTGCACGTCGACGCCGACGGCCTCATCGACGACGTCGTCGGCTGGTTCGATCCGCACCTGTTCCGCCTCGCCGACCTGCCGATAGTCCTGGACTAACCCGCCCGCAAGCCCCATGCGCAGCGCCTCTTGGGGGCCTGACGAGCCCCGAGTCAAGCGGGTGTACGGTCGGGATGATTCAGAGGACGCGACAGGGCGTGACGGCAGGGCTCACGCTTTGACGTCCGGAAGCGAGCGTGATCATCGTGGCCAGCAACAGAGCGGTTGCCTACATGGGGCCGGGCAAGACCGAGGTCCAAGACATCGCCTACCCGAGCTTCGAGCTGCAGGACGGGCCGGGGGTCCACCCCGACAACGTCGGCCGACAACTCCCGCACGCGGCGATCCTCAAGGTCGTCACCACCAACATCTGCGGCTCCGATCAGCACATGGTGCGCGGTCGCACCACCGCCCCCGAAGGCCTCATCCTCGGACACGAGATCACCGGCGAGGTGGTCGACGTCGGCCCCGGAGTCGAGTTCATCACGGAGGGCGACGTGTGCTCGGTGCCCTTCAACATCTCCTGCGGTCGCTGCCGCAACTGCAAGGAAGGGCGGACCGGCATCTGCCTGAACGTCAACCCGGACCGACCCGGCAGCGCCTACGGCTACGTCGACATGGGCGGATGGGTGGGCGGTCAGGCCGAGTACGTGCTCGTGCCCTACGCCGACTGGAACCTGCTGCGCTTCCCGGACAAGGACCAGGCCATGGCCAAGATCATGGACCTGACGATGCTCTCCGACATCTTCCCGACCGGTTTCCACGGCTGCGTCACTGCAGGCGTCGGCGTCGGTTCAACGGTGTACGTGGCGGGCGCCGGGCCGGTGGGCCTGGCCGCGGCGGCGTCGGCCCAGCTACTCGGGGCGGCGGCGGTGGTCGTCGGTGACCTCAACGAGGACCGGTTGGCCCAGGCCCGCTCCTTCGGGTGCGAGACCGTCGACGTATCCAAGGGCGAGATCGGCGACCAACTCGAGCAGATCCTCGGGGTTCCCGAGGTCGACTGCGGGGTCGACGCCGTGGGCTTCGAGGCACGCGGCCACGGCGAGCACGCCTCGGAGGAGGCTCCCGCAACGGTGCTCAACTCGCTGATGGCGATCACCCGTGCGGGCGGCGGGCTGGGGATTCCGGGACTCTACGTCACCGGCGATCCCGGCGCTGCGGAAGAGGCGGCCCAGGAGGGATCGCTCTCGCTGCGGCTCGGATTGGGCTGGGCCAAGTCGCACTCGTTCATGACGGGCCAGTGCCCGGTGATGAAGTACCACCGCGGTCTGATGATGGCTATCCTGCACGATCGGGTCGACATCGCCAAGGCCGTCAACGCCACGACCGTGAGCCTCGATGGGGCGCCCGGGGCCTACGCCGACTTCGACTCCGGCGTGGCCAAGAAGTACGTCATCGATCCGCACGGCCTGGTCGCCTGACCTCAGCTTTCGTGGCTGCGGGCCCCATCGACGTCGGCACCGAATTCTGGGTCCCGGCGCGGGGAAAGGGTGTCGACGCTGGTCCGGCGGTTTGCGCGGGGTAACCGCTGGGCCGCCCGATCCACGAGACTCCTCGACGCCAGCGCAGAACCGCGCCATGATGTGGGGCATGGAACGGGTACAGGTTGAGCTAGCTGCCCCGGGGCTGGATCACCGCGGAGTCGTCATTCGCTACGGCCACTGGGGCCGGCCGGTCGTGGTCTTCCCCAGCGAGCAGGGCCGGGCGTGGGACTACGAGAACAACGGCATGGTAGAGGCACTGACCCCGCTCATCGACGCCGGGCGGGTCAAGCTGTACTGCGTCGATTCCTTCGATCAGTTCTCGTGGGCCGATCGCAGCATCGAGCTGGAGGAACGCGCCCGTCGCCACGCCTTCTTTACCGAGTGGATCACCGGGCCGGTGTGTGAGTTCATCGGCCAGGACACCGATGGGGCGACGAACGCGATCGTCACCGGTTGCTCCCTTGGGGCCTACCACGCGGCCCAGTTCACCCTCACCCGGGCGGACCTGTTCCCCGTCGCCATCTGCCAGTCCGGCAACTACGACCCCTCCACCTGGCACGCCTGGGGCGAGCGCGGCGAAGCCTCTTACTTCGCCAACCCGCTGGACTACGTGCCCAACCTGCACGGGGACCACCTGGAGTGGCTGCGCGCCAACGCCAACCTGCTGCTGACCGTCGGGGAGGGGGCCTGGGAGGTGCACCCCACCCAGTCCCTGCCGCAGGCCAAGCTGTTCGCGGACGCGCTCGGCGAGCGCGGCATCCCCGTCGAACTCGACGTCTGGGGCCACGACTCGGCCCACGATTGGCCATGGTGGGCAAAACAGATCGCGCACCATCTGCCAAGATTCTGCTAAGAGGATCTGCATCAGGGCTCGAGCCACGACATCTAGCGGAGGACTTCGGAATGGGCATCTTTTCCAAAGGCGAGAACCACCATCTGATCGGCCTGCTGCTGGGGGCCGAGGAGGATTGGCCGCAGGCGTTTGAGCACATCCTCCAGCTGGTGGGGCCCCTCAAGCACGGCGGCACCAAGCACACGGTCTCCTCGGAGCGGCTCACGATCGAGCCCTTCGACCTCACCGACCCCGTCCGCAGCGATCTCATCATCGACCGATTGGGCTACTGGTATTACCACCCCCGCGAGTACCTGAAAAAGGCCGCGCTGGTGAACGACACCTACCTGCTCAACAGCCCCTTCACCTTCCAGTCCATGGAGAAGCACAGCGCCTACTGCGCCATGCTGCGCCTCGGCCTCAAGGTGCCCAAGACCGTCCTCGTCCCGTACAAGAACCCCCTCGACAACACCCGCTGGGCCTACACCTCCTCGAAGTACAACCGCGAGTTCGACCTGGACGCGATCGCCGCCGACGTCGGATACCCGCTGTACATGAAGCCCTTCGACGGCGGCGGCTGGCGCGGAGTTTCTCGCGTCAACAACGTCGAGGATCTGCACCGCTCCTACGACGAGTCCGGCGAGATGCTGATGCACCTGCAGGCCACCGTCGAGTACGAGAAGTTCGCCCGCGCGCTGTCGATCGGCGCCGAGACCATGGTGATGGATTTCCGCCCCGACGAGCCCATGCACAATCGGTACGCGGTCAACCACTCGTTCCTCAACAAATCCGCCGGCCACGAGACGGTGACGATCTCCAAGCTCGTCAACGCCTTCTTCTCCTGGGAGTTCAACTCCGCGGAGATGCTCGTGGCCGGGGAAGAGGTCTACCCGATCGACTACGCCAACGCCTGCCCCGACGTCGCCCTCACCTCGCTGCACTACTACTTCCCGTGGGCGATGACCGCCCTGGTCCGCTGGTCGGTGTTCAGCGCCGTCACCAACCGGAAGGCGCCGGTCGATCTGCAGACGGCGGAGTACTTCCGCATCGCCGACGACGAGTCGATGAGCTATCACGAGAAGCTGGCCGCCTACCGCGGGCTCGCCGACGCGCACTTCGACACCGACCACTACTGGGATTTCTGCGACAAGCGGCTCAAGCACCTGCCCGAGGCCGTGCACGAATGGGTCACGAGCAAGAGCTTCGATGACCTCATCCTCGAGACCGTGCGCGGCACCTATCCCGAGCACGAGCAGGAGCAGTTCGCGGCTCACTTCCGCGGGCTGCTGGGCATGTGGGCCAACGACAACGCCGCCTAAGCAACTGCTGTCGAACTACGGCCATCCTGGCGAATAGGCTGGGCTCGTGACCCTCATCGAAGACTACGCGTTTATCGGCGACCTCAAGACCGGCGCTCTGGTGAGCCGCGACGGTTCCATCGACTGGCTGTGTCTGCCCAATTTCGATTCGGCCGCCTGCTTCGCGGCCTTGCTGGGCGATCACACCAACGGCCGGTGGGCGATCTCGCCCGCGGAGGACGTCGAGACCACCCGAGAGTATCGGGCAGGGACGCTCACGCTCATCACGACCCACACGGGGCCGCGGGGAACCGTGCGCGTTACCGATGCCATGCCCACGGCCGACGCCCGCACCGATATCGTCCGGCGCATCGAAGGCGTCTCGGGCACGCTCACCTTGGAGCACCTGTTCACCGTTCGGTTCGGCTACGGCAGGATCAAACCATGGGTACACCGCCGCCCCGACCACAGCGATTACGGCTGCGAAGAGCTCATCCTCGCTGTCGCTGGGCCGGACATGCTGGCCCTGCGCGGACCTCGTCTCCCCACTCCCCAGGACGGGCAGCACACCGACAAGTTCGACGTCTCCGCGGGTGAGGTGTTGACGTTCGAGCTCACCTACAGCTCCGCCAGCGATCCGATCCCGGGGCCCGTAGACATCCGCTCCCGCATCCACCTCAGCGAGCAGAACATGCGCGATTGGGTGGGGCAGAACGCCTACTGCGGTGACTACGACGAGATCGTGGAGCGCTCACTCATCACGTTGCGCGGGCTCACGCACAAGGAGTTCGGTGGCATCGTCGCCGCCCCGACATGTTCGCTGCCAGAGGAGATCGGCGGGGAGCGTAACTGGGATTACCGCTACTGCTGGCTGCGCGATTCCGCGCTCACGCTGGAGGCGCTCATCCGGTCCGGGTTCGCCGAGGCGGCGCTGAGCTGGCGCGACTGGCTGGTCCGTGCCGTCGCCGGCGACCCCGCCGATCTGCAGATCATGTACACGATCAACGGCGGCCGGGATCTGTTGGAGCGCACCCTGGATCACCTGCCGGGTTATGAGAACTCCACCCCCGTGCGCATCGGCAATGGTGCGGTCGGCCAACTGCAGACCGACGTCCTGGGTGAGGTGATGTGCGCCCTCGCGATGGTCCGCGAGACCGGGTTCGGCGAGTCCGACGAGTCGTGGGCCTTGCAACGCGCGCTGGTGAACAACCTGTGCGAGAACTGGACCCGGCCGGACCACGGCCTGTGGGAGATCCGCGGTCCCAAGCAGCATTTCACCCATTCTCGGGTCATGGTCTGGGCCGCCCTGGACCGCGCGGTGAGGGCGGTCGACGCCCACGGCTTTTCCGGGCCCCGGGATCGCTGGGCCGACATTCGCGAGAAGGTCCGCGCGGAGGTGCTGGAGAAGGGCGTCAGCAAAGGCCGCGGCTGCTTCACCCAACACTACGAGACCGACGAGGTGGACGCTTCGCTGCTGGTGATCCCCTCGCTGGGATTCCTTCCCGCCGACGACGAGCGGTTCGTCAAGACCGTCGAGGCCGTCGAATCCGATCTGCTGCGCGACGGCCTCGTGCTGCGCTACCGCACGACCAGCAAGGTCGACGGGCTCAGCGGCGACGAATCCCCCTTCCTCGCCTGCGCGTTCTGGCTCGTCAGCGCCTACGCCGAACTCGGCCGCGTCGAGGATGCCCGCACGCTGATGGATCGGCTCGTCGGGCTGGCCAACGACGTCAGCCTGATGAGCGAGGAGTACGACCCGCACGATAAGCGTCAGCTGGGCAACATGCCACAGGCGTTCTCCCACCTCGCGCTCGTCATGGCCGCCTGTGATCTGGCCGCGGCGGACACGGGGCATCAAGATTCGGCGGTTGATTGATCGTGATCGAGCATTCCGGCAGCCACAATCCAGCCGGTCACAATCACGCGGCCGGCTCCACCCGCGTTCGGCTGGGCGTCGCGTTGGCGATCACGGCCGCGATCCTGATCGTCGAGGTGATCGGCGCCGTGATCACGGGCAGCCTGGCGCTGCTCGTCGATGCCGCCCACATGCTCACCGACGTCGGCGGGCTCACGGTCGCCCTCATCGCGGCGACCCTGAGCCTGAAGCCGCCCACCCCGCGCCGCACCTGGGGCTATCTGCGCTCGGAGGTGCTGGCGGCGCTGGCCCAGTCGGCGATCCTGCTGGCCGTCGGGCTCTACGCCATCATCGAAGGCGTCACCCGGTTGTTCGATCCGCCCGACGTGCGGCCGCAGTGGTTGTTGCTCTTCGGCATCGTCGGGCTCGTGGGGAACATCGCCTCCATCCTGGTGCTGGTCTCGGGGAGGAATGCGAACCTGAACCTGCGGGCCGCGTTCTTGGAGGTGGTGAACGACGCGCTGGGCTCGGTGGCGGTGATCATCGGCGCCATCGTCATCGCCACCACTGGATGGAACCGGGCCGACGCCGTGGCGGGGCTCGTGATCGCCGCGCTCATCCTGCCGCGCGCGGTGACGATCCTGCGTGAGGCCGCCAGCGTGCTGCTGGAGAGCACCCCGCCGGGGCTGGACCTGGACGAGGTTCGCGAGCACATCCTCGAAGTGGATCATGTGGTCGGGGTCCACGATCTGCACGCCAGCCGCATCAGCACCGGCCTGCCGATCATCACCGCCCACGTCGTCATCGAGGACGAGTGCTTTACCGACAGCCACGCGCCCCAGATGTTGGACGCGCTCCAGCGCTGCGTCGGCGAACACTTCCCCGTCAGCGTCGAACACTCCACGTTTCAGCTCGAACCGCCCCAGCACGCCGATCACGAGCACGCTCACCACTGACACGGCCTGAACCGAAGAATCACCGGCGCGCCGGAGGTCTAGACGGTAAGGAACAGAGAATGGAACCGACATGGACATGAAACTCGAGCTGATACCGCTGCCCGTTACGGATGTGGATCGGGCGAAGGACTTCTACACCGACCTACTCGGCTTTGTCGCCGACGTTGACGTGCGGCCAGCTCCCGGGGTTCGGGTGGTGCAGCTGACCCCGCCCGGATCGAGCTGTTCGATTGGGGTCGGCACTGGCCTGCCCGCGTACGACGAGATGGCCCCGGGGACGATCAACGGTCTCCACCTGGTGGTGGCCGACATCGCCGCAGTTCGCGCTGAACTCGTGGGCCGCGGCGTGTCGGTGGACGCCGTCGTTGACGTGGGCGGAGGCGTTATGCACGCCTCGTTCAGCGACCCCGACCGCAACACCTGGACCCTGCAGGAGATGCCCTGGCGGACCGGCGCCACCTACTAGCGTTATCGACCTGCCGGGCCTCGGCTGAGCCGGAGGATGAGTTCTTCGGTCTGGGCACGCCGACCGGGCGCCTCAGCCGGGGTCGTCTGTTGGTGGATGAAGCGGAAACCGTCTCGGTTTATCGCCCGTGCTCGGCCTTGACGTCGTCGACGGCGAACTGGTCCGGCAGATCCCGTCCCGGTCGTGATGCCTGATGAAGCGAGCGGCTCACGTGTGGAGTGCGTCCGGCTTCCGGGCCGGCAGTCGGCTGCGGAGCGTGGCCGCACCGTCACCGCTTAGCTGATCGACGGCGTATATGCGCCCACTCAAGGCGCTGAGCAGAGCCCCAGCCGGTCCGATGACGTGCTCGCCTTGGCCAGACCTCCACTCGGCGTCGACTGCCTCGAGGTGGAGTCCGGATAGCAGGCTCGCAGGAACGGCATGCTTGCCGCGGGTGATCTCATCGAGCACTTGTCGGGCCGCGGCAGGAGTGATCGCAGTGCCGATGTTCAGCGGGCCACGAATGTCGTAGGCGTGGGCGCTCAGGTGAGTCAAGGGCGCCAGGGGCCCATCCTCGAGCCGCGCCAGGTCGGCCAATAGGAGGTCGCGCTCGTGTGCGCAAGGCGGGGGCCAACATCGTCAGCCATCACTACTCCTGTTCATTGAATCGGCTCCATACCGGTGTGGACCCGCGCGGGGACGAGAACTCATCGGTCCCGGGACCTCAGCGTGACACGAGAATGAGCCCGTGAATGGCGTGATTGACTCCCTTCGGCAAATGCGCAACTTTTAAGTTGCACATTTATTCCATACCTGAGGGGACGCTATGACCGTGCAAGACAGCATCGAACGAGACATCACCATCGACGCGCCGATGGAGCGCGTCTGGACGCTGGTGAGCGAACCGGGCTGGTGGATCAACGCGGGCGAGGTGGTGGCGCACGAGATCGACCGCCAAGGGGACTCGATCGTCGTTGTCGTCGATGCCAGTTGTGGGAGGTTCAGCCTGGAGATTGTCGAAACCCGGCAACCCGATTACGTCGCCTTCCGCTGGCTTTCCGGCGAGATGGACCCTGACGGCTCACTGCAAACCCTGGTCGAGTTCTTCCTCGACGGTGACGAGGAGTCGACCACCGTCCGGGTCAAGGAGAGCGGGTTCCTCGCCGGCGACGTACCCGAGGCGAAGCGTCGGGAGTCCTTCGACGACAACGCCGACGGTTGGCGAGCCGAACTGGACGCCGCCAAGCGGCACCTCGAAGCATCCGGGATCACCGGGCAGGAGTGAGCGACGCCGCCGAGCAACTCGTCTTGCTCGCCGACCCGACCCGCCGCGCGCTCGTCGACCGACTTGGTCCCGACGGCGCCACCGCCACCACG
>JBBSOW010000101.1:0-11004 GCA_038259365.1 Propionibacteriales bacterium | reverse complement strand
GTCCCCCCACAAGCCGCGGGATCGGCCAACACCCGGGCGGTGATGCCAGCCCGGAGAAGATGCGGTTGGAGTTGGGGTTCGTCGCTGACGACGATGACGTTGGGGATCGTGGACGACAGCGCACGCGTCACGTCCAGCGCCATCGCCAACGCCAGTCGGGAGCGCAATTCCGCCGAGGCGCCAGATAGCCGGGTCTTGGCCAGCGAGACGGGCTTGAGCGCGATCACGGCGGCGATAGAAAGACCGGCGTCTGTCCTGGTGTCGCCCACGTAGGCATGCTCGCACAGTCACGGGCGGCAGGGGATTTCTCTCGGGAACGCTGGCAAGGCTCAACCCTGCTGCGCCTCGGGCACTAGGGTGAATCGAATAGGATCGGGGGATCTGATGGATCGTAGCGTCACAAGACGACGGAGAATCTTGCCGCCACTCAAAACGGTCAACCGCGAGCCGGCTGAGCCCATGATGAGGCTCATCGGACGCGTCGTGCCGCCCGTCCTCAAGGCGTTCACCTACCAGGACTGGCGAAACGCCGGGGGCATCCCGCGCACCGGCGGGGTGGTGATCGCGGTCAACCATCTGTCTTATTTCGATCCGCTGGCGTTTGGGCATTTCCTCATCTGGGCGGGACGGTGGCCGCGCTACCTGGCCAAGGCGGCGCTGTTCAAGGCGCCGATCGTCGGTTTCGCCGCCCGGAACAGCGGCCAGATCCCCGTCTTTCGCGGGAGCGCCCAGGCGGCGGACTCGATCACCGCGGCGACGGGCGCCATCCAGGCGGGCCGGGCGGTGTGCGTTTACCCCGAGGGCAGCGTGACCGCCGACCCCGACCTGTGGCCCATGCGGCCGAAGTCCGGGGCGGCCCGGATAGCCCTGGCGGCCGGGTGCCCGGTCATCCCGGTGGGCCAGTGGGGGGCCCACAAGGTGATGCCCGGCAGGCGCCCGGGGTTCCCGCGGCTGCTGCCGAAGAAGACCATGCAGATGAACGTGGGCGAGCCCATCGATTTGGACGATCTGCGCGCCCAGCCGCTGACCCAGGAGGTCATCGCCGAGGCCGGTGCCCGCATCATGGACGCCGTCGTCGCCCTCGTCGCGGAACTGCGCGAGGAGACACCACCCAAGACGCGCTGGGACCCCGCCACCGACAGCTACCAGGAGCAGTAGGGATGGCGCGATCGCCGAGCTATCGCGTGGCCGTGATGGGCGCGGGGGCCTGGGGGACGGCGTTCACGACGGTGCTCGCGGGCGCCGGATCGCAGCCGACGCTGTGGGCGCGACGCCCGGAGGTGGCCCAAGCCATCAACCGGACCGGGCACAATCCGGACTACCTGAGCGACATCGAGCTTCCTGCCGATCTGCGCGCCGAGTCGGACGCGGCCGCCGCTCTACACGGCGCCGAGGCGGTGGTCCTGGCGGTGCCTTCGCAGTTGCTGGGTGGGTGCCTCGCGCAGTGGCGTATCCCGGATGACGCCAAGGTGTTGAGCCTGGCCAAGGGGATCGAGGTGGACAGTGGCCTGCGAATGAGCCAGGTGATCGAGCGGGCGGGCATCGATGCCTCCCGGATCGGGGTGCTCTCGGGGCCCAACCTGGCCCGCGAAGTGGCCGAAGGTCAGCCGTCGGCCTCAGTGATCGCGGCGACCTCGCGCGAGACCGGCCTGCTGCTGCAACAGATGTGCCACGCCCCCGCGTTTCGCGCCTACACCAACTCCGACGTGATCGGCTCCGAAATCGGCGGGACGGCTAAGAACGTCATCGCCCTGGCGGTCGGTGTCGCCGTCGGTATCGGGGTGGGGCACAACACCCAGGCCAGCATGATCACGCGCGGGCTGGCCGAGATCAGCCGGTTGGGCGAGGCGATGGGGGCCGATCCGCACACCTTCGCCGGTCTCGCCGGCCTGGGCGATCTGGTGGCGACGTGCAGCTCCCCCTTGTCGAGAAACCGCACGTTCGGCGAACACCTGGGCCGCGGTCGCACCGTCGAGGAGGCCACCGCGCTCAGCCGAGGAGTCACCGAGGGGGCCAAATCCTGCTACTCGTTGCAGTCCCTGGCCCGCGCCCACGGCGTCGACGTGCCCATCGTCGACGGGGTCGTCGCCATGGTCTCGGGCAGCGCCACCCCCATCGAGATCGCGCGCTCGTTGATGAACCGCAGCGCCAAGCCCGAGAGAACCTAGCCGGCGAAAACCCCTAGTCTTACTCGGGTGACTGAGAACGGATCCTCAATGGACGATCAACGCACGCGCGTCGCGCTCATCGTCGGCGGTTCGAGCAGCGAACACGGCGTGTCCTGCCTCACGGCGGCCAACGTCGTGCGGGCCATCGACGCCGAGCGGTTCGAGGTCGTCGGCGTCGGCATCACCAGGTCGGGGCGCTGGGTTCAACTCGCCACCGAGGACATCGCCGAGCTGAAGGTGCAGGACGGGCGGCTCCCGGAATTGTCCGAGGAGCACGCCAACGCGATCTGGCTATCGAGCGGCGAGCGGGTGCAGATTGCCGACCGCAACGGTGACGCGTTGGTGAACATCCACGACGTCGACGTCGCGTTCGCGCTGCTGCACGGCCCCTTCGGCGAGGACGGCACGATCCAGGGCATGTTCGAGATGCTGGGGTTGCGCTACGTCGGCGCGGGCGTGGCCACGTCGGCGCTCGGCATGGACAAGCAGATCACCAAACAGGTGCTCGCTTCGGCCGGGTTGCCCGTCGGGCCCTTCGTGGCGATCACGCCCGCGGAATGGCGCGACGATCCCAGCAGTAGCCTGGACGCCGTCGCCTCGCTCGGGTTCCCGGTCTTCGTCAAGCCCGCCCGAGGCGGTTCCAGCATCGGTATCTCCCGCGTGGATTCCATGGACGGCATGGTGGCCGCGATCGCCAACGCCCAGGCCTACGATCCCAAGGTCATCGTCGAGCAGGGTTTCGTGAACGCCCGCGAGATCGAATGCGGGGTCTTGGGCGGGTTGGCCGAGGACGGACCCCTGGCCTCGCGCGTGGCCGAGGTGGTGATGCACACCGATGACGGGTTCTACGACTTCCAATCCAAGTACCTGCCTGAGGAGCAGGTGTCGCTCATGGTGCCGGCCGACCTGGAACGCGATCTGGCCGGGCAGGTGCGCGAGCTCGCGGTGGCCGCCTTCACGGCCACGGGTTGCGAGGGCATGGCGCGGGTGGACACCTTCATCACCCGGCAGGGCCGGGTCGTGATCAACGAGATCAACACGATGCCCGGCTTCACCGAGCACTCGATGTTCCCGCTGGTCTGGAAGGCCAGCGGGCTGAGCTACGCCGAGCTGGTGTCCCGGCTCCTGGAGCTGGCGTTGCAGCGGCCGCTGGGTCTGCGCTAGCCGCGTCGCCTACGCCTCAAGCGCACGGGCGCTCCAGCGGAACGTGCGCGTCGACGGTGTGCGCGACGTCGACGAGCGCGTTCGCTTCGGGGGCGTACTCGCTGGGCACCGTCACCTCGATGAACACCGGCCGGCCGATGGTGGTGAACAGGTAACCGCCTTGGCCCTCTTCGGCGTACCAGTCGACGCCATTGACGGCGAAGCACTGGCTGGAGGGGGTCAACGTCGGCGGCTTGGCCACCCCGCAGCGCAGGGTGATGGCCGGATCTCCCCAGGCGGCCGCCCGCGTGCCGGGGCGGACCGCACGGGAGGTTTCGCCGAGCACCGTCTCCGGCAGGTCGGCCATCACCGCCGCACAAACCTTTGCCGTGGCGGCGTCGACCGGCGGCTCCTCGAGCTCGACCGGGCCGCTGCAGGCGCCCGCCAGTATCGCTGTCAGGGCGGCGACGGCGAGGGGGAAAGCGGGGCGGCGCACGGGTTACAGGTTCACCACGGAACGGGTGGCCGTCCGGGTGCTGCCCTCGATCTCGCGGGTCGCCTGCACCGCGGCGGCCGCCTTGCCGACGCTGGTCTGCATCAAAACGGATGCCTGCACGCTCACGAGTTCCTCCTTGGCCCTGGAACCCTCACGCTACCGTGTCCAGAGCCGGCAGAGCTAGCAGTAAGGAAGACACCATGACGAGCGCGCAGCCTCAACACCCCCGACCCCAACAGACCATCGGCGACGTGGGGGAGTTCGAGTTGATCAAGATCATCACCAAGAGCCTGAGCGGGGGGCCGCGGGTGCTGTTGGGACCCGGGGACGACGCGGCCGTATTGGCGGTGGCCAGCGGGAAGGTCGCGGTTTCGACCGACGTCCTCGTCGAAGGGGTGCACTTTCGTCACGATTGGTCCACCGGCTTCGACGTCGGCCGCAAGGCGGTAGCCGCCAGCGTGGCCGATCTGGAGGCGATGGGGGCGGCTCCGCTGGGCCTCGTCGTCGGCTTCTCCGCCCCTGCGAGCACCCCCATGACGTGGGTGCGCTTCTTCACCCAAGGGTTGCAGCAGGAATGCGAGACCGCCGGGATCCCGCTCGTCGGCGGTGACATCACCCAGGGCGAGAGGATCACCCTGGCCATGACGGTGCTGGGTTCGGCGGAGCGGGCCGTCACTCGCGCCGGGGCCGTCGCGGGGCAGGTCGTGGCGATCCGCGGTCGGCTCGGCTGGTCGGCCGCCGGCTTGGCGGTGTTGGGGCGCGGTTTTCGTTCCCCGCGCGCCGTCGTCGAGGCGCACAAGACCCCCCACGTCCCCTACGGCGCGGGCCTCGAGGCGGCCGAGGCCGGGGCCACCGCGATGATCGACGTGTCCGACGGGCTGCTCGCCGATCTGGGCCACCTCGCGCGCGCCTCCGGCGTGAGCATCGACGTGGCTTCAGCGGTCCTCGAGGTCGCCGAACCCATCCGCGCCGTGGCCGCCGCGACCGGCAAGGACCCCCTCGGGTTCGTCCTCACCGGCGGCGAGGATCACGCGCTCGCGGCGTGCTTTGCGCCAGACGTCGTTCCGCAAGGCTGGTCGATTATCGGACAGGTGGGCGCCGGGACGGGCGTGACCGTCGATGGCTCGGTGTGGCAGGGAACGGCCGGTTTCGATCACTTCGGCTGAACGAAAAGGTGTGTAGCTGTGGCTGGTGGGGCGCAAGATGGCATACGTTGGGTTCATGGCGACCCGCGCGTCTTCCCCGCCGCGGACTGCAAAGGGCACGGCCAACGGCCGGGCTTCGAGTTCGCGGTCGTCCGGAAGCAGAAAACCGACAGCACGCACCCCTGCTCAGAGCCGGGGCGGTAGGAGCGCTGCCCGCAAAGGCTCCAGTGGCAAAACCGGCAGGGGAAGCGGCCGCGGCAACACCCGCCAGCCCGCCCCTCGCTCCGGACCGCAGGTCATCGGCGGGGCCATCGGCTCGGTGTGGTTGGGCGTGGCTCACCTCGTGGGCGCCGGGGTACGCCGCATCGGCAGCACCGCGAAGGAGGTCGACCCCGACCTGCGCCGCGACGGGGCCGGGCTCTTTCTCATCGGCGCGGCCATCGTCACGGCCGCCGAGTTTTGGTGGGGTCTGCCCGATCCCGTCGGTGGCGGCATCAACGTCGCCTTCACCTCGGTGATCGGCACCCTGGCCTACGCCGCGCCCCTGGGCTTCGGGGCGATGGCCTGGCGCACGCTGCGCCATCCGGATCGCAACGGTTCCACCGGCCGGCAGATCGTCGGGTGGCTCGCCTTCATGCTGGGCCTGCTCGGGCTGATCAACATCGCCCACAACAGCCCGCATCCCGACGACCCCGAAGCGCTGCGGGCCGCCGGGGGAGTCCTCGGCTTCGTCTCCTCCAGCATGCTCGCGGACCTGCTCACGGTGTGGATCGCCGTCCCGTTGCTCGTGCTGCTCGCGATCTTCGGGCTGGTCGTCATCATCGGCATGCCGCTGTACGAGATGTCGGAGCGCCTGCGTCAAGCCAAGCACCGCCACGACGAGCGTCGCGTCATCCGCGGCGAGATCGACATGGAGTACGGCGTCGACGAGGCCTACGACTCGCCCGTGGTCACCGATAAGCGCCGCAAGCGCGGCAAGGCCGCCGAGCTCGAGGCGGGCGAGGATGGCGCGACCCGGCTGGACTCCGCGCCGGTCGAGGCGTTCAGCCCCGACATCGACGACGAGCCCGAGGGCGCCGACGCCGACCGGGCCGAGGCGGACAAGGCCGTGACCGCCGGCTTGAAGCCGGGCGCCGAGCCGGAGGCGCCCAATCACACCCCCGTGCCCCAGCGGGTCGAGCAGTTGGAGCTCTCCGGCGATATCCAGTACGCCCTGCCCGATTCCCAGCAGCTGAAGCCCGGCAGCGTGCCCAAGGCGCGCACCGAGGCCTCGGACTCCATCGTCGCCCGGCTCAAGGGCGTGCTGGACCAGTTCGACATCGACGCCGCCGTCACCGGCTACACCCGTGGGCCCACGGTGACCCGTTACGAGGTGGAGCTCGGGCCGGCCGTCAAGGTGGAGAAGGTGACCGCGCTGAGCAAGAACATCGCCTACGCCGTGGCCAGCAACGAGGTGCGGATCCTCAGCCCGATCCCGGGCAAATCGGCCATCGGCATCGAGATCCCCAACCTGGACAAGGAGGTCGTCTCCCTGGGCGACGTGCTGCGCTCCAACCGGGCCCGCAACGATCACCACCCGATGGTGGTCGGGCTGGGCAAGGACGTCGAGGGCGGCTTCGTCATCGCCAACATGTCCAAGATGCCGCACCTGTTGGTGGCCGGCGCCACCGGCTCGGGAAAGTCCAGCTTCATCAACTCCCTCATCACCTCGGTGATGATGCGCGCCACCCCCGACGAGGTGCGGATGCTGTTGGTCGATCCCAAGCGGGTCGAGCTGAACGCCTACGAGGGCATTCCGCACCTGGTGACCCCCATCATCACGAGCCCCAAGAAGGCCGCCGAGGCGCTGCAGTGGGTCGTCCGCGAGATGGACATGCGCTACGACGATCTGGCCGCCTTCGGGTTCCGCCACGTCGACGACTTCAACAAGGCCGTCCGGGCCGGGGCCGTGAAGGTGCCCGAGGGTTCGGAGCGCGTGCTGGCGCCCTACCCCTACCTGCTGGTCGTCTGCGACGAGCTCGCCGACCTCATGATGGTGGCCCCGCGCGACGTCGAGGACTCCATCGTGCGGATCACCCAGCTGGCGCGGGCCGCCGGCATCCACCTCGTGTTGGCCACCCAGCGGCCCAGCACCGACGTCGTCACCGGCCTGATCAAGGCCAACGTGCCGAGCCGGCTGGCCTTCGCCACCTCCTCGATGACCGATTCGCGCGTCATCTTGGATCAGCCCGGGGCAGAAAAGCTCGTCGGCCAGGGGGACGGGTTGTTCCTGCCGATGGGGGCGGGCAAGCCCATCCGGGTGCAGGGCTCCTGGGTCACCGAGAACGAGGTGCGAGGGGTCGTCAAGCACATCAGCACCCAACTGCAGCCCAGCTACCGCGCGGACGTCGCCGCCGCCCCGGCCGCCGCGAAGCAGGCCGAGGACATCGGCGACGATCTGGAGCTGGTCCTCGAGGCGGTGAAGCTCGTGGTCAACCTCGATCTCGGCTCCACCTCGATGCTGCAGCGCAAGCTGCGGGTCGGTTTCGCCAAGGCGGGACGATTGATGGACATTTTGGAGACGCGCGGCATCGTCGGCCCCTCGGAGGGCTCGAAGCCTCGCGAGGTGCTGGTGAAGGGCGACGATTTGGACGACGTGCTCGCCAACCTGCAAAGTGGCTGAACATGAGCCAACTCACCGCCGTACACCTCGTGAGCCTCGGCTGCGCCCGTAACGACGTTGACTCTGAGGAGTTGGCGGCCAGGCTGGAGGATGGCGGATTCCGACTGGTCGACGAGCCCAGCGAGGCCGACGCGGTCATGGTGAACACCTGCGGTTTCATCGAGGCCGCCAAGATGGATTCCATCGCGACCCTCACCGAGGCCGCCGAGCTGAACGCCGACGGCAAGGACCGCGCCATCGTCGCGGTCGGCTGCCTGGCCGAACGTTACGGGGTTGAGCTGGCCGAGGCGATGCCCGAGGCCGATGCGGTGCTGGGATTCGACGAGTACGCGACGATTGCCGAAAGACTGACGTCGATCATCGCCGGGAACAAGCACACCTCGCACGTGCCGCGGGACCGCCGCACGCTGCTGCCCATCTCGCCTTCGGCGCGTCCCGCCGCCGCCGCCGGGGTCTCCCTGCCGGGCCACGCGAGCGCGCTCGATCGGCAGCCGGTGGATCGGCAGGGCGACGCGCCGGACCTCCCCGCCTCCCTGGCCCCGGCCAGCGGGCCGCGCGCGACGCGGCGTCGGCTCGGCTCGGGGCCCAGCTCGCCTGTCAAGATCGCCTCGGGCTGTGACCGTCGCTGCACCTTCTGCGCCATCCCCAGCTTCCGCGGGGCCTACGTGTCGCGGCCGGCGGAGCAGATCGTCTCCGAGACCCGCTGGCTCGTCGATCACGGCGTCCGGGAAGCGTTCTTGGTCAGCGAGAACACCTCCTCTTACGGCAAGGATCTGGGCGATATTCGAGCCCTGGAGAAGCTGTTGCGCTCGTTGAGCGAGATCGAGGGACTCGACTGGATCCGGGTCTCCTACCTGCAGCCGGCCGAAACCCGACCGGAGCTGATCGCCGCGATGGCCTCGGTGGCCAAGGTGGTGCCCTACTTCGACCTGTCCTTCCAGCACGCGTCGGCGACGGTGCTGCGACGGATGCGGCGCTTCGGTGATCCCGACTCCTTCCTCGACCTGATCAACCGCATCCGCGATCTAACTCCCCGGGCTGGCATCCGCACGAACGTCATCGCGGGGTTTCCCGGGGAGACCGAGGCCGACGTGGCGATCCTGCGCGATTGGCTCATCGCCGCCGAACTGGACGTTGTCGGCGTGTTCGGCTACTCCGACGAGGAAGGCACGGCCGCCGAGAAGCTGGACGGCCACGTCGACGCCGACGAGATCGAGGCGCGCCGCTCCGGCCTGGCCGATCTGGTGAGCGAGCTGATGGATCAGCGGGCCTCCGAGCGCGTCGGCGAGCCCGTATCGGTGTTGATCGAAGAAACGACCGACGCTGGCCTGCTCGGACGAGCGGAACATCAGGGGCCCGAGGTCGACGGTACGACGCTGGTGTTCGGCGATGGGCGGGCCCCCTCCGCCGCGGGCGTGGGCGACATCGTGCGCGCAACCGTGACCGCCAGCGACGGCGTCGATCTGATCGCGACCACCCGATGAGCGGTCAACGCCCCGGGAGAGCGCGGAGATGAGTGAGCAGAGCCCCGAGATGAGCCAACCAGGAATCGAGCCGTCCCCGTGGAACGTGCCCAACGCGTTGACCGTGGTGCGCATCCTGATGGTTCCGGTGTTCGCCTGGATGCTGTTCAGTCACCCCGACGACGACGGTTGGCGCATTGCCACGACGGGCGTCTTCGTCGTCGCGATGCTCACCGACTTCGTCGACGGCTATTTGGCCCGCAAACAGAACCTCGTCACCAAGTTCGGCAAGCTGATGGACCCCATCGCCGACAAGGCGCTGACCGGGATGGCCTTCGTGGGGTTGAGCATCATCGGCGAGCTCTGGTGGTGGGTGACGATCCTGATCCTGGTGCGCGAGTGGGGCATCACCTTGATGCGTTTCCTCCTGCTGAAGTACGGGGTGATGGCGGCCGGGCGCGGCGGCAAGCTCAAGACCCTGCTGCAATCCGTCGCGTTGCCTCTCTATCTGTTGCCCCTGACCGGATTCCTCGAGCCCGTATCGTACGTGGTCATGGCCGCAGCCTTCGTCGCCACCATCCTGAGCGGGCTGGACTACTGCCGTTCGGGCTGGCGGCTGCGCCGCGAATCGCTGAGCCAAGGCCGTGGCTGAGCCGGCCGTTGCCGCGGGGCGGGAGGGGACGGACCTCGAGGCCATAGCCGCCCAGGTGGTTACCGCCCTACGGGGTGCGGGCGAAACCCTGGCCACCGCCGAATCGTTGACCGCTGGGCTCATCGCCTCGACCCTCGCGGGCGTGCCGGGGGCCTCAACGGTGTTGCGCGGTGGTCTCATCGCCTACGCTAGCGACCTCAAGCACGAGTTGGCCGGCGTCGAAGACTCGGTCCTGGCCGAGGACGGGGCGGTGTCGCAGCGGACCGCGGAGCAACTGGCGCGGGGGGCTCGAGTGCGGTGTTCGGCCGACCTGGGGATTTCGGCCACCGGCGTCGCCGGGCCCGCCAGTCAGGAAGGCAAGCCCGTGGGAACCGTGTGGATCGCGCTTGCCGACGCCGACACGGTGGCGGTACAGGAGCTGCTCCTGAGCGGCGACCGCCTCGCGATCCGTCACGGCACCGTTGCGGCGGCGTTGCGGTTGGTCCTCACCCGCCAGGAATGCGGTGAACCCGGTTCGCGTTCTGAGTAGGTAGGAGACCGACGAATGCGGGCTCGATCTGGACAACGGACGTGGACCTGATGAGATTTGTCGCACGGGGCAGGTAGGGTTGAATCATGGTGGATTTGAACAAGCCGGTGCTGCTACGTGAGCTGCTGGGGGAGTCGCTGCGCGAGGAGCGCGTCGCCCAGGGGCGGACTCTGCGCGACATCTCGGCCGACGCCCGCGTGAGCCTGGGCTACCTCTCGGAGGTGGAACGCGGTCAAAAGGAGGCCTCCTCGGAACTGTTGGCCTCAATCTGTTCGGCGCTGGAGGTTCCGCTGTCCAGCGTCTTGGGCACCGTGAGCCAGAAGATGGTCGTCCACGAAAAGATCACCCTGCTTCCCGTGCACACCATGGTCCGGGCCGCCTGAGCCTGTTCGCGCTGCCCCGCCAAAGCTCTCCCCCTACCACTTCCCCCCTCTCGCCCCTCCTCCGTCTGCCTGCCTGTGTTGGCCTCCGCTCGGCATGCACTGCTTCGCTCAGTTTCCTGGAGTCCGCTCAGTTTCCTGCGGCCCGCTCAATTTCCTGCAGGGCACGCTCAGTTTCGTGTTGCCCGCTCGGGTTCCTGCCGGGCCCGCCCAGTTTCCTGCGGCCCGCTCAATTTCCTGCAGTCCGCTCAGTTTCCTGCAGCCGGCTCGGGTTCCTGCCGGGCCCGCTCAGTCTGGCGCTTCGCGCTTGATTCAGGAATGGAGCGCGAAGCGCCAGGGCGAGCGCCACGGATCTGATCCGGTGTC
>JBBSOW010000100.1:0-11147 GCA_038259365.1 Propionibacteriales bacterium | reverse complement strand
CTTTTAATCCGCGGGTTGCGGGTTCGATTCCCGCGGGGCCCACTCAACAAGGGGGCAGTCCCCGTTTATCTCGACGGCTCATGCTCGCTCTGGTGTTGCTTGGCCTAGCCCCCAGGTGGCTGAACTGGGCGTCGTGGTCTGGAAGGTGCCTACTCGGTGGCGTGGACGGTGGCCTGCCTACTCCAGCACCCACGCGCAGGATGCCAACGGATCACCGCTGCCGCTTCCCCTCTCTCAGCGCCTCGATTGTCTTTCTGATGCGTTCGTTCCGCGTCTCGGAGCGCTTGGCCTCCTGGATCCAGCGCACCCATTCCTTGCGATGGGTGTAGGAGAGCCCCGCGAAGAAGCGCCGCGCTCCCTCGTCTTCGGCCAACACCTCCGCCAGGTCATCTGGCACCGTGACCTCACGGGGTTCCGTGTCGAGGCAAATGTCCACGTCGACCTCATCACCGGCGATAAGGCCCGATGCTGCCCGGTTCTCCGCGCTGAGCGGAACGAAATACCGGCCGCCCATCGCCGCCACCGTCGTCCGATAGGTGTTCCCTCCAACGGTTACGCAGACAGCCGGGCGCTTCCCACCTGCGAGTGAGCGGACGACGTCATCCGGTACCTGCATGCCTGTGGCGGTCTTTCCGCCCAGTTCGACCGAGGTATGGAATCTCACCCAGGCATCCTAGCGTCGAGTGCGCCGAGGCCGTACCGTTCGAAGTGAGCCCAACCCCGAGCGCGACGCTTCTCGCCGACATCATGCCCAGCGCCGAGGTCGTCCGCGACCCGAGGATCGGCTGGCATCGCTTCGGTCCCGTGCCCGGTGCAACGGAGGGCTCGGCAGGGTTGGCCGAGCATGTCGATAGCAAGGAGGAATCTCGGGGGCCCTAGTTGTCGGCCTTGTTCTTGAGGACGGCGCCGCTGCCCGCGTCGATCTGGACCTCGCGCTTGATGGAATCGACCATGACGTCGGCCTCCCAGACGGTCTTGTTGCCTTCCCCGTCGAGGTTCAGCTCGGTGATCTTGCCCCCCGAAACCTCCTCCTCGATCTTTTGGGTGGCCTGCTTGAAGTCGAGCGTGGCCGCCTTCACCCGATCTTGGTGCTTCTTCTTGTCCTCGGAGTCTTCGTCCTTGGTCCGCGGCTTGTCGACGACCTCGGTGCCGTCGGCGGAGATGTTCATCTCGTGCTCGACGCCGTCGGAGGTCACCACCTGCACCTCCCACTCCGTGTCGTTCTTCTCGGTCTCGATGGAGATCAGCGTGCTGTCGGGAACCTGTTTGAGGGCCAGCTCGCCGGCGTTCATGAGGGGCCTGGTTCGCGTCAGCCGAGCTCGAGGAATTGGGTGAGGAGGGCTCGGGGGAGGTAGAAGTGGAGGGCTCACTTGACCTGGAGGCGGGGGCGGAGCTCTCAGGGGCGGGCGGGGGCGGATCGCTGGGGGGCGTCGTCGCTGCCGCAACCCGTCAACAAGGTCAACGAGGCGGCGGCGGCGATCGCCACGATGGTCCTCTTGGGAGGCACCCAGAATCCACTGAACACGGTGGTCGCAACTCCTTCATCGAATGGGGTAAACGGCCTAACGTAGCAGGGTGGCCGGGGCTCAGGCCAGGGACACCTTGCGGTTCCACGAGACGACGGTGCGCCAGACCAGGAGGGCCGTGATGATGAGCAGAACGGGGATGAAGCCAAGCGGCATCACGTCCGGGTTCGTATTGTTCACTGCCAGATCGAGGAAACTCATGGACACGATCTTGAGTCCGTCGCTCCCCGGCGACACCGACAGCCCCACCGGCACCGCGACGATGCCCACGAACAATAGGACCTGCATGATCAGGTACAGCCCGAAATAGACGAGGATGGGTCCGCCGATGCCCAGCCGGTTCATCCGGGCCTCGCTGCCGAGTGAGGCGGCGAAGTAGAACTGGGCGAGGCCGGAAAGGGCCAGCACGATGACGGCCACCCCCAGGAGTACCCACACCCACGGGGGCGCAGCCCCAAGCACGTTCCTCACTCCGTCCACGAGACCGCCCCAGGTGAGCCCGTCGGCCATCGCCCGCGACCCCCCGAACAGGACGGGCACGACCAGGACCAGATTCCACAGCAGCGCCACCACGGTGACGATGGATCCCCAGAGGAATTTCGCCCCATAGACGGTGGAGCCCTTCGCGGGCAGCGACTGAGTGAAGTAACCGGTTCGGCTGTAGCTGGAGCGCCAGTAGTCGTAGGCCAGCGCCACCTCCATCACGTAGAAGAAGGCGCCCACGGCGACGAACGACAGGATCAGGCCCAGCACCTGGATGAACAGCCACGGGGTGTAGGCCATTAGGGTCCCCATCAGGGTCAGGAGCGTCGCGACGCCGAACACCACGGCGACCCATCTGCGCGTGCGCAGGAACTCGTGTTTGATCAACGTGCCGACCATTGGTAAACCTCCCTGAATAATTGGTCGATGCTCATGTGGTGCTGGGCCCGCAGATCATCCACGGGGCCTTCCAGCAAAACCTTGCCGTCCCGCATCAGGACGACCCCGTCGAGGATGGTCTCGAGATCGTGGACCAGATGCGTGGAGATGAAGACGAGCGAGTCCTCGGACAGGTTGCGGACCATGCCGTCGAGGATGACCTGCCGGGCGGCCGGGTCGACGCCGGAGATGGGTTCATCCAATAGGTAGACGGTGGCCTGCCTGGACATGGCCAGCGCGATCTGCACCTTCTCGCGCATCCCCTTGGACATCTGTTTCAGCCGCATGGACTGCTGCAGGGCGAAGTACCCGATGAGGTCGTCGGCCGAGGCCTCGTCGAAGTCGGCGAAGAAGTCCCGGTACAGGCGGACGCACTCGCTGACCCGGGAGTTGTCCGGCAGGAAGCTGGCGTCCGGCAGGAACGACACGCGCGCTTTGGACTGCGGACCCGGCCGGTGGCCGGCGATGGTGACGTCGCCCGCGTAGTCGGCCAGCACGCCGGCCAGCACCTTCAGTAGCGTCGTCTTGCCGCAGCCGTTCTCCCCGAGGAGGCCCACGATCTGGCCGGTTGCCAGCGTGAGGTCGAGGCCGTCCAGGGCGGGCAACCCGCCATAGTTCTTGGTCAAACCCTTGACGTCGATCACGGAGGTGGTCATGGTGATGTCATCCCCCCGCTCGTTCTCGGTCATGGTCGGCGTTGTCATGGGTGTTCCACCTTTCGTTGATGAGTGTCATCGCGTCATCTATCCCCATGTGGAGGCCTCGGCTGATGCGGATGTAGTCGTCTGCCGCTCCGGCGGTCAGGTCGCGGCGAAGCACGCTGATGCGGCCGCTGTCTTGGGTCACAAACCGCCCCGCGGTCCTCTCCGAGCGGCACAGGCCGTCGCGGTCCATCTCGGTCAGAGCGCGTTGGACGGTGTTCGGGTTGACGCCCAGTTGCAGGGCAAGCTCACGCACTCCGGGGATTCGCTCCCCCGTCGCCCACTCCGCCGCCGCGATGCGCCGGGAGAACTCCGCCACGAGTTGGAGCCAAATCGGGGAGTTCGTCTCGAACTCCATGTCGCCTCCTCGTATCGATGTACTAACCAGTTAATACAATAAGACAGTGCTGGGGGCGTGTCAAGACTCCTGTTCTTGCCGGAGATTGAGCGGTTGGACGTCGGCTCGCGCCGAGGCCGACCCCACCCGCCGAGCGTGTCTCCTCCGGAGATATGGTCGGACCCAGCGGCGGGAAGCGGACCCAAGACCCGCCACAGGAGCGCGGTTATGCACAACGGCAACGAAGCCATCAGCACGAGAGGTGAGACCCACCGCGATGTGGCCGTGCCAGTTTTCTTCCTCTCCGATAGCACCGGCATCAGCGCAGAAACCATGGGCAACGCGCTGCTCATCCAGTTCCCGGACCGCATCTTCGAGCGCAAGCTGATCCCGTTTATCTCGACCATCGCCGAGGCCCGCCGGGTCGTCGCCATGATGGACGCCGCCATGGACGGTCCGGTCCAGCCGCTGGCCTTCATGACCGCGGCCCAAGACATCATCCGAGAGGAGCTGCTGAAGAGCCGCTGCCAGGTCATCGACTTCTTCGGCATGCACATGGGGATCGTCGAGAAGCTGCTGGACGAGCGGGGCGCCCGGATCGCGTCGAAGCTGCACGGGGTTCAAGACATCCAGCGCTACAACAACCGGATGGCCGCCATCGAGTATGCGATCGAACACGACGACGGCCAGAGCATGCGGGCGCTGGACAAGGCGCAGTTGATCCTGCTCGCCCCCTCGCGCTGCGGCAAGACCCCGACGACGATGTTCCTGGCCTTGCAGTACGGCATCTTCGTGGCCAACTACCCCCTCGTGGAGGAAGACTTCGACACCACCGAACTGCCTCGGCCCGTGCGCCAACTGAGGGATCGCTGCTACGGGATAACGACCACCGTCGCGCGGCTCAGCCAGGTCCGCCAGGAACGACGGGGTAGCTCTCGCTACGCCTCGCCGGAGCAGTGCAGCTTCGAGATCCGACAGGCCGAAGCCATGTTCCGGGCCCACCGAATCCCGATGATCAACTCCTCGGCAAAATCGGTGGAGGAGATGTCCGCCGTGATCTTGCAGAGTATGAACAGCCGAACCTCGAAAGATCAACAACGCAAGGAGTAGCAGTGTCAGAGCACATCAAGTGGTTCGCCGATCTTGGGCTCGCCGATCTGGAAGTGGTCGGCGGAAAGAACTCGTCGTTGGGCGAGATGATCTCCAACCTGGCGGCGCTCGGCGTGCGGGTGCCGAACGGGTTCGCCACCACCGCCGACACCTATCGACGCTTCCTGGCCCACGAGGGCCTGAACGACACGATCAACGCCGCCCTCGCCGACCTCGACACCGATGATGTGCAGGCGCTGGTCGCGGCCGGCAAGAAGATCCGGGAATCGGTGGTAAGCCAGCCGTTTCCCCCGGAGCTGGAGGCCGAGATCCGGTCTGCGTACGAGCAATTGGCGGGGGCGGACGACGAGATGTCGGTGGCGGTCCGCTCCAGCGCGACGGCCGAGGACCTGCCCGACGCCTCCTTCGCCGGACAGCAGGAGACCTTCCTCAACATCCGCGGCGTCGAGGCGGTGCTGACGGCCATCAAGGAGGTGTTCGCTTCCCTCTACAACGACCGCGCCATCGCCTACCGGGTGCACCACAAGTTCGAGCACGAGGCCGTCGCCCTCTCGGCGGGTGTTCAGCAGATGGTGCGCTCCGATGTCGGTGCTGCCGGGGTCATGTTCACGATGGACACCGAATCCGGTTTCGACGAGGCGGTGTTCATCACCTCCTCCTACGGGCTCGGCGAGGGTGTCGTGCAGGGAGCGGTGAACCCCGACGAATTCTACGTCTACAAGCCCGCACTGCGCGCCGAACGCCCCGCGGTCTTGAAGCGCACCATCGGCGGCAAGGCCACCAAGATGATCTACACCGAGGATCGCGCCGTCGGCAAGACCACCGAGTTCGTCGACGTCGATCCCGCCGAGAGCAGGCGTCTCAGCCTGACCGACGCCGAGGTCGAGCAGCTGGCCCGTCAAGCCCTGGTGATCGAGGAGCACTACGGCCGGCCGATGGACATCGAGTGGGGCAAGGACGGCACCGACGGCGAGCTCTACATCCTCCAGGCCCGGCCCGAGACCGTGCAGTCTCGCCGCGCTCTCGGCGCGGTGGAGCGGTTCGTGCTCAAGGGTAGCTCCGAGGTGCTGGTGGAGGGACGGGCGATCGGCCAGAAGATCGGCGCCGGGGCGGTCAAGGTGCTCTCTTCGATCGATCAGATGCACGACTTCGTCGTCGGCGACGTGTTGGTGGCCGACATGACCGACCCCGACTGGGAGCCGATCATGAAGCGCGCCTCCGCGATCGTCACCAACCGGGGTGGGCGCACCTGCCACGCCGCGATCATCGCCCGCGAGCTCGGCATCCCCGCCGTCGTGGGGACGGGCAACGCCACCCGCGAACTCCCCGACGGGCGCCGGGTGACCGTCTCCTGCGCCGAAGGTGACACCGGATTCGTCTACGAGGGTCTCCTGGAGTTCGACGTCGAGACCTCCGAGACCGGTGAGCTGCCCGACATCGGGGTCAAGATCATGATGAACGTCGGCACCCCCGATCAGGCCTTCGCGTTCTCGCGGATCCCCAACCATGGCGTGGGGCTGGCGCGTTTGGAGTTCATCATCAACCGCCAAGTGGGCATCCACCCCAAGGCGCTGCTCGATCACGAGACCCTGGAGCCCACCCTGCGGGAGGAGATCTCGGGCTATGTCGCCGGCTACGACAGCCCGCGCGACTACTTCGTCAAGCGCGTGAGCGAGGGAGTCTCGATGCTCGCCGCGGCTTTCGCGCCGGAACCTGTCATCGTGCGGATGAGCGACTTCAAGTCCAACGAGTACGCCAACCTCATCGGCGGGGAGCTGTACGAGCCCCACGAGGAGAACCCCATGATCGGCTACCGCGGCGCCTCGCGCTACCTCTCCCCGGACTTCGCCGAGTGCTTCGCGATGGAGTGCGAGGCGCTGCGCCACGTGCGCGACGACATGGGCCTCACCAACGTCAAGATCATGATCCCCTTCGTGCGCACCGTGACCGAGGCCGAGGGCGTGATTAAGCTGCTGGGCGAGAACGGCCTGCGCCGCGGTGAGAACGACCTGCAGGTCGTCATGATGTGCGAGGTGCCCTCCAACGCCGTCATCGCCGACCAGTTCTTGGACCACTTCGACGGGTTCTCCATCGGCTCCAACGACATGACCCAGCTGACCCTGGGGCTGGACCGGGATTCCTCCCTGGTCTCCGAGGGTTTCGACGAGCGGGATCCCGCGGTGAAGTTCATGCTGTCGGCCGCCATCCAGGCCTGCCTGCGACGGGGCAAGTACGTCGGCATCTGTGGACAGGGCCCCAGCGATCACCCCGATCTGGCCGAATGGCTGATGGAGCAGGGCATCGAGTCCATGTCGCTGAACCCCGACACCGTCATCGCCACCTGGCAGCGGCTCGCCAAGCTCAAGCAGGCGGGCGGCTAACCGGTTGGCCGGAGGCCCCTACGTCGGCGCGCTCGGTCTCCTGCCCGCCTGGCTCGGCCCCGTGCTTCCCGCACGATTTAGGGCTCGAGCGAGGACCATTGTGTCGAGCGGGCTGGCAGGGGCTGGGGGTCTAGCTCCCCCGTGGCGCTACGGCACGTAGCGACGTGGGAGCGGAAGCAGCGGGTGATGTAGGGCAGTTGCTTGACGTCGTATCCGGGAGGCGGGTCGTCGTGGAGGGCCCGCACCTCGGCGATCACGGCCCGCCGGGACACCTCGTCGAGCGAGAACACGTTGGAGCGGGAACTGACCAGATCGATGAGAATCTCGAGGTTCATGTCTTGGACGTTCTCGAAACTCTCCGACGAGGGCGGCTCGAAGAGACCCGATGCGGCCACCACGTCGGTGGGGTCGGATAGCTGCTCCTGGGTGCCGGTCAGATCACCGAGGCGGCGGACCCAGGGAATCCGTTCGTCCCGATGGTTCCACACCACCGCCAGGACCCCGCAGGGCCGGAGCACCCTGGCGATCTCCGGCAGGGCGGCGGCATGGTCGAGCCAGTGGAAACACTGGGCGGCGACCACGACGTCCTGGCTGTCGTCCGCGATCGGCAGACTCTCCGCGGCGGCCAGGACGGTCCTCGCTCCGGGTACGCAAGAGGAGAGCACGTCGAGCATCGCCCGGTCCGGCTCGGAAGCGAGCACGTCGTGGCCCTGCGCGACCAGCGAGGCGGTGAACTTGCCGGTGCCGGCGCCCAACTTGAGCACCCGCGCAGCGTCGCGGCCGATCAACTACTCCACTGCGGCAGCGGGAAACCCCGGGCGCCCGTGCTCGTACGCGTCGGCAACCGCGCCGAACGACCGAGCCTGAACCCTGCCGTCGCTGTCACCGCCGAAGTCGATCGCCACGCTACCGCTCGGTCTGTCGCCCACCTGGCTCGACCTAATGTTTCCCGCTCCATTTAAGAATGCAGCGCGGAGCGCTATATCGAGCGCGGTGGCAGGGGCTGGCCGGGGTTCGTAGGGGCCGGGGAGGTAGGCAGGAGCGGCGGCGGGAGACGCTATCAGGCCGGCGCGGTGGCGGGAGATGCCATCAGGCCGGAGCGGTGGCGGGAGATGCCATCAGGCCGGAGCGGTGGCGGGAGATGCCATCAGGCGGCAGTGGCGGGCCCGATGACGGGGGAGCGGGAGACCAGCCGGGTGACGACGACGGCGGTGGTCGAGGCGGCCAGGGCGATGCCGGCTAGGACGGCGAGCTGAAACAGGGCGGCGCCGGCGGGCGACGCCCCGCCGAACAGGGCGCCGACGAAGGCGCCGGGCAGCGTCACCAGCCCCGTCGATTTGGCTTGATCCAGCGTGGGTAGGAGGCTCTCGCGGGTGGCCTCTTGGGCAATGGCCAGGTGCGCGATGCTGGGTGGGGCGCCCAGTGACAGCCACGCCTCGATCTCGCCGAAGCGGGCTTGGGAGCCGCGCAAGAAGTTGCGCCCGGCCAGCGTCGCCGCGCTCATGGCGTTGCCGATGATGATGCCCGCGATGGCGATGAGGTAGCGCACCTGCCACTCCACCAGGCGGAGCACGAAGACCAGCGAGACGGCCACCGCGGCGCCGGACACCACGCCGACGAGTGCCGTTCGACGACCCCGCCACAACTGGCTCAACCGGCTTGCAGAGGTGAGCGAGGCCGTGGTGAGCATGAGCGCCACGAACGCGACCACCGTCCACGGCACCGAGAGGATTCCGCGCAGCAGGAGCGCGATCACGGTGAGCTGAACCGAGGCTCGCCCGATGGCCCACAGCGGGAACCAGCCGATCTTGGTGCCGTGCCACAGATTGATGCCGACGGTGATCGAGGTGATCACCAGCAACCCTGCGCCAAACCACAGGTACGCAACGAGCTGATTCACGAGGCGCCGGAGGGCTAGCCGAGGCGCATGTCGGAGGGCAGGCTCAGGACGCCGTGCGGGACGTAGATCCCGGCGAGCTCGGCCAGGTGCGCGAACCACGCCTCTGGCCCGGCGAGACCGCCGGCACCGGCGGGAGCGGAGCCAACACCCGCCTGGACTCCCTTGGATTCGCTGGAATCGGCCGGGCGCAGGGCCTCCAGGAACTCCAGGGGGGAGGCCGAGTGCAGGGCCACCTTCTGGCGATCCAGCCCGGCCCGATCACACGCGCGGTCGACGGCGAGATCGAGGCCGCCGAGGTGATCGACCAACTTGTTGCGGTGCGCGTCCGACCCCGTCCACACCCGGCCGCGGGCCAGCGGCTCGAGGACGTCGAGGTCGAGACCGCGATCCTGAGCCGCCTTTTCGGTGAAATCGGCGTAGACCGCGTCCAGCCAGGTGTTCAGGGTGTCCCACTGCTCGGCGGTGAACCGATGCAGGGCGCTCATCATCGAGGCCATCTCGCCCGCGTCGATCGATTCGGCCTTGACCCCGATCTTCTCGCGCAGGTCGTCGGTGGACATCTTGCCCGCCAGCACACCGATCGAACCGGTGAGCGTCGACGGGTTCGCGACGATCTCGTCGGCCCCCATCGCGACGAAGTAACCACCCGAGGCGGCGACGCTGCCCATGCTGGCCACGACCGGCCGCCCGCTCTCGCGCAACCGGAGCACCTCGCGGCGGATGGCGTCGGAGGCGATGTAGGACCCGCCGGGGCTGTCGACCCGCAAGACGACCGCCTTGATGCGGTCCTGCCGGCCGACGGCGCGCAGCTTCTCGTTGACGGCGTCCGCGCCGGCCTCGCCGCCGCGTGGGCGGCCGAAACCGTTCACGATGCCGCCGTGGACGTCGACGACGGCGAGCTGATCGCGCTTGCCCTCCACGAGCCGACGCAGCTGTTCCGCGGCCGGTTCCTTGGTGTAGCGATGGACGTACTTGAGGCCGAACGCGCGTTCGGCGGCCTTGCCGTCCTTCGCGTTCCTGTGCTCGGAACCCTCTACCGGCCAGTGCTCGGTGGCCCAGGCGTAGACCTCGTCGCGGTAGCCGATCCGGTCGATCAGCTGGGCGGCGAGCGCGTCGGTGGACGTCAGGGGGGCCCGGGCGACGGCCTCGTGGACGGCTTCGGCGCTCACGGAGCGGGCGGCGGCGGCGCGCTCGACGGTGTTGGCGAGCAGATCGTCGGCGATCCGCTGCATCATCTCGCGGTTCGCCTCGGAGACCTCGGTGCCGGCGAACTGCTCGGCGGCGGACTTGTACTCCTGGCGCTGGCCGAACTCAGGATTGAGCCCCAGCTTCTCCAACAGCCCGCGCAGCAGCGTGATGCTGAGGTGCACGCCGACCAGGCCCAGCCCGCCCGCGGGGCCCATCCAGATCTGGGTGGCGTTCAGGGCGATGCGGTAACCGGCGAGATCGCTGCTCAGCTCGCCGAATGACTCGGTGAAGGCGATCGAGGGCTTGTGCGCGGTGAACTCGGCGATGGCGGCCCCGAGCTCGTCGGCGTCGGCGAGGGTGAGCGGGCACGTGCCGGTGTGCACGATCAACCCGACGACGTGGTCGTCTCCCGCTCCGCGCCGCAGCCCGCGCACCACCTCGCGCAGGCCGGGCATCCGGCCACTGCGCAGCGCCTCAAGGGGGCCGCTCGGCGGGGCGCTGGCCAGCCCGTGGGAGAGGTCTAGCTCCAAGACGATGCGCTGGCCGGCGTCGAGCTGCTTGCGTCGAAGGCAACTACCGAGCTGGTTCAAAGACAACATGCCACCAGCCTAAACGGTGGCGAGAAAGCCGTCCGCGTCGCCGAAGGGGGTAGCCGGGTGCGTGCGGTAGTGAGAGCATGTGGAAGTGACAACGTCCGCGCAGACCATTGCTTACCCCGACCCCACCGCCCGCGCCTGGAACCGGTTCGCCAAGGAGGAGGTGGATCCGCACGTCATCGTGCTCTTCGGCGCTACCGGTGATCTCTCCCGCCGCAAGCTGCTGCCGGGGCTCGCCTTCCTCGGGATCTCCGAGCTCACCGCCGAAACCGAGGTCGTCGGCACCTCGCTGGAGAAAATGACCGACGAGGAGTTCCGGACGTTCGCCAAGACCGCCCTCGACAACTTCGGCAACCACAAGCTGACCGACGAGCAGTGGGAGAAGTTCGCGCCCCGTCTGCACTACGTGAGCCAGGTCGACGGGCCGGAGGCGTTGGCGGCGCAGGTCCATCGCTGCGAAGAGCGCCTGGGTGAGGGGGTTCGCCGG
>JBBSOW010000099.1:0-11492 GCA_038259365.1 Propionibacteriales bacterium | reverse complement strand
CGCGGCGAGAGCGACATCCGGGTGCGCGACGGGTTGTTCATCGGGCTCATTCAGTGCCTCTCGCTGGTCCCTGGGGTCTCGCGCTCGGGGGCCACCATCTCGGCGGGGTTGTTCTTCAAGCTCAACCGCGTCGTCTCTACCGAGCTGTCCTTCTTCCTGGCCATCCCCGCTCTCACCGCCGCCGGGATCTACGGCCTCAAGGACGTGGATTTCGGCGTGATTCCGCTGGGCTCGATGGTTATCGGCATCCTCGTCTCGTTCGTCGTCGCCTACGCCTCGATCGCCTGGCTGCTGAAGTTCGTCGCCTCGAACTCGCTGCTGAGCTTCATCATCTACCGCATCGCCCTCGGTACCGTCTTGCTCGTGGTGCTGGGCACGGGCGCCATGTCGGCCACCTGAGCCGGCCTCGACGCCCGGATTACTCGGTCGGGTCGGGCAGCAGAGCGCGGCGGTCCTCGGCGATCGAGGAGTGGCTGGTCATGCCCCCGTCGACGACGAGGCACTGCCCCGTCAGGTAGCGGGATTCGTCGGAGGCGAGAAAGAGCATCGCCTGGGCGATGTCGTCGGCTTCGCCGATGAACGGCAACACGTTGTGGCCGCGGATGGCATCGATCGCCTCCGGGGGCAGGTTGTCTCGCAGTGCCGGGGTCATGATGGCCCCGGGCGCGATGGAGTTGCACCGCACGCGCTGCGCCCCGTACTGGGTGGCGACGTACTCGGTGAGCCGGATCACGGCAGCCTTGGCCGTGCCGTAGGCCACCTGCAGGAAGTCTCCCGAGAGCCCGCCCACCGAGGCGGTGTTGATGATCGATCCCCCGCCCGCGGCGATGATGTGCGGCAGCGCCGCCCGCGAGCCGACGACGGTGCTGCGCACGTTGAGCGCCATGGTGCGATCGAACTCGGCCAGGTCGAGGCGCAATAGGTCCAGGTCCTTGCGCGGGTTGCTGCCGCCGACGTGGTTGCACATGACGTGCAGGGCGCCGTAGGTCTGCACCGCCGCCTCGACGAGCGCGTCGATCGACCCCTCGTCCATGGCGTCCACGGCCAGCCCGGTGGCCGCGCCTCCCTCGGCGGCGATCGCGGCGGCGGCCGCTTCGGCGTCGTCGGCCTTGAGGTCACCGATGACGACCGAGGCCCCTTCGGCGGCCATCAGTTTGGCCGCCGCGAGCCCGATGCCGCTGGCGCCCCCGGTGATCACGACGACCTTGCCCTGCACTCGTCCCACGATCGATCTCCTCGCGCTCGGGGTGATTGCCCTCAGACGTTACTAGAACGGCATCCGCTCGAAGGGAGAGGCGTAGTCCTCGACCTCTGCCAGGATGTCGGCGGCCTCCTCGGCGCCCATGGCGGCGCCGTCCTCCACCGCGCGCACCATCTTGGCCAACAGCGCCGTCTCGCCCGCGGTGGCCAGCCCGGCGATCTCGGGGTGCCCGTTCAGCAACCAGGCGGTGGCTGCGGTGATGTAGCGCTGCTCGTCGAAGGGCTTGTACCAGGTGGCGTAGTTCTGCTCGCCTTCGGCCCAGTTGCGTCGAGAGATCATCTTGATGGTCCGCAAGCCCACATCCTGGCGCTGGCAGAGCGAGACCAGCTCGTCGTAGTCGGCGGCGTAGGTGGGGTCGGCGTAGAGCCGCGTGTTGAGCGGGGTGAGCACCGAGTCGAAGTCGTAGCGTCGCAGCGCCTCGGCGTGCACCGACGGCGCCTCGTGGGTGTGACCGGTGATACCGAGGTAGTTCACCAGGCCCTCGCTGCGGGCCCGTTCCAGGGCCTCGATCGCCCCGCCTTCGGCCAGCACCGCGTCGAGATCGTCGAGATTGCAGACCGCGTGGGCCTGGATGAGATCGACGTGATCGACCTGCAACCGCTCCAGTGATTCGTTGATCTCGCGCCAGGCGTCCTCCGCGCCCCGCTCGGTGGTCTTGGTGGCCAAGAAGATGCCCTCGCGGATCCGAGCCATCCACGGCGCGAGGCGTCGCTCCGCCTCGCCGTAGCTGCGCGCGACGTCGAAGTGGTTGATGCCGGCGTCGAGGGCCAAGCTGATCGCGGCGTCGGCGGTGTCCTGGTCCACCTCCCCTAGCGAGGCGGCACCGAAGACGAGGACCGAGCTGCGGTGCTCGGTACGGCCAAATCGGCGAAACTGCATGGCGTTCTCCTCAGGTCTCGATGATTCGGGTTTGGGCGAGGGCTATCCGTTGACGTAGACGTTCAGCTGGTCCCGCTCGAACTCGAGCTCGCCCACGTGGGACTTCACGACGTCGCCGATGCTGACGATACCGATCAGCTTGTCGTCGGCCACCACGGGCACGTGGCGGATCCGTCGTTCGGTCATCAGGGCCATCAGCTCGGAGACCGAATCCCCGCTTTGGCACGTGTGCACGTCGGCGGTCATGATCGTGGCCACCGGGGCATCCATCACGCCCTCCTCGCCCAGGCGGCGAACGACGTCACGCTCGGAGACGATGCCCGAGACCTTCGAACCGTCCTCGGAAACCACGACCGCGCCGAGGTTGTGTTCGTTCAGCAGCTCGACCAACTCTCTGACCTTCGCGTCGGAGGCGATGACGATGACGTCCGAGCCCTTGCTGTTGAGAATCTCTTTAATCTTCACATCGGTCTCCTTTGAGCGATCTTTCCCCGCAGATTACTTCACCGGGCCCCGGCTGGGTAGGGGTGGACGCCGCTCGGGTCCCGCCCGTCCGCCGGCCGACCGGCGCGGGGCGGGCGTCGAGGCCGGTAGGGTCACCGCTATGGATCTGAGATCGGTAGGCTCCAGCGGGCTCGAGGTGTCCGAGCTGGGCTTGGGCACGATGACCTGGGGGCGCGACACCTCTCGGGCGCAGGCCAAGGAACTCGTGGTCTCCTTCGTCGAGTCCGGCGGCACCCTCATCGACACCGCGGCCGCCTACGCCGGCGGCGAAGCCGAATCCATGCTCGGTGAGATCCTGCCCGCGGTGATCGCCCGCGACGAGATGGTGCTCGCCACCAAGGCGGGCTTCACGGTCTCGGGAGGCAGGCGTCGGGTGGACACCTCCCGCGGGACCCTCCTGCGCGACCTCGAGGGATCGCTGCGTCGCCTGCGCACCGACTACCTCGACCTGTGGCAGCTCCACGCCTGGGGCCAGGCCCCCCTGGAGGAATCGCTGGCCGCCATCGATCACGCGGTCAACAGCGGCATGGTGCGCTACGCGGGCGTCTCCAACTTCGTCGGTTGGCAGACCGCGCAGGCCACCACCTGGCAGCGCGCCTTCCCCGGCCGCGTGCCGATCAGTTCGGTCCAGGTGGAGTACTCGCTGCTCGCGCGCCGGGCCGAGATCGAGGTCCTGCCGGCGGCGCGGGCGTTCGGGCTCGGCTTCTTTCCGTGGTCCCCGCTCGGCCGCGGGGTCCTCACCGGCAAGTACCGCGGCGGCACCCCCCGGGATTCGCGCGGCGCCACCGACCACTTCGCCTGGTTCGTCGAGCCGTACCTGGAGAACCGGTCGCGCGGCGTCGTCGAGGCCGTCGTCAAGGCCGCCGAGGGGCTCGATCTCACGCCCCTCCAGGTAGCGCTGCTGTGGGTGCGCGACGCCCCCGGCGTCACCGCCCCCCTGCTCGGCTCCCGCACCGCCGCCCAGCTCAAGGCCTGCCTCAGCGTCAGCGGACAAAGCCTGCCCGCCGAGATCGCCTCCGCCCTGGACGACGTCTCGGGCGGCCCGATGCTGGCCCGCGGCGCGTAGATTGACGCCGTGATCCATCACTACCTCGCCTCGCTCTCGTGGACGGGTTCCACCGGCGTCGGCTACGACCGTTACGGGCGCGAGCATCGAGTGGGTCCGGCCGGTAAACAGGAGCTGAGCCTGAGTGCCGACGCCGCCTTCGGTGGCGACGAGTCGGTATCCAATCCCGAGGACCTGCTCGTGATGGCGGCCTCCAGCTGCCAGCTGCTGTCGTTCCTGGCGGTCGCCGCCAGGGCGCGGCTCGACGTCGTCGGCTACCACGACGAGGCGATCGCGATCATGGAATCGGTGTCGGGTGCGCCCATGGCGATCACGCAGATCACCCTGCGGCCCGTGATCAACTTAAGAGCCGGGAGTCGGCTGGATCATCTTCTTCGGCTCGTGCGGCTCGCGCACCGGCAGTGCTTCATCGCCAACTCGTTGCGGGCGAGCATGATCATCGAGGCTCGGTTCCTCGTCCACGGCGACGAGGTGGCCACCGTGCGCTGCGTCGACGAGTAGCGACGAGCGGGACGGCCTACAGCGTGGCGCGCATCCGGATGATCTTGCGTCGGATCCACACATCGCGCGTCCCGTCGCGGTATCTCCGGAGCCGAGCCAGCTCCCAGCCGCCGTATTCGGCGTGATCGGTCAGCATCTTTCGAACCGCGCCCCGGGAAAGCTCACGCGAGAGGCGAACCCGCTGTTCCTCGTACTCCACACCTTGGGTTGGCATGGGCACCACCCTAACCAGCGGCGGCTAAAAGGCGCCGGGTGTGGCCAGCTGGTGGCCGCGTCACGGTGAGCCCGACCCGGTGTGCCTGGTGTGCCTGGTGTGCCCGGTGTGCGCGGTGGGGCGTGGCTTGGGGCCGTCGGAGGACGGTGTGACCGAGTCGTTGCGAGGCACGGTTTGTGGCCGGGGGTCGATCACCGGCGCCGGGTCCTCGAGCGGTCGTGACTCGGTGAGCGGCTGCGGGTTGCGGATCCGGTGGCGGTAGGAGTGGCGCCCGCTCTCGGCCCTCTCCGCCTGCTTGAGCGTCGCGTCCGCCACGGGCGCGGGAGAGGCCAGACCGAGCTCTCGGAACACACTCTCCGCCTGGGCCGCCCGCCGCTCGAAGGTACGCAGCGCGCCCACTTCCGTGTCGTTCAGGCGTCCCTTGGCTTCGAAGTACTTCAGGCGCGGATAGCGTCCGGCCATGGCGATGCCCCAGTTGATGGCGGGATCCCACCAGGCGTTGATCTCGCGTCCCTTACCCGTGGCCTCGTGGGCCAGGACATCGTCGAGGGCCCCCTCCAGCAGTGTGAGGTCGAAATCGAAGCCGGGGACGCCCCCGGCGGTGCGCGCCGCGTACGAGTCGACACCCGTGCTGGCCGGGCCCGTCCGGGTGTCGCGGTACCGGTTGAGCAGCAACATGTCGCTGGCCAACACCGGTTCGTTGACGGGCAGGCGAGGCGCTTGCGGGTCCCCCATGAGCTGACTCCAGGACATGCGGATGAAGGTGTGGTGCCCCACGAGTCCCGGATGCGTGCACCGGAGCCCGACGGCGTAGGCCTCCAGCGGTTCGGTCAAGAATTGAAAGCCCGTGTAACGAGCCCAGCGGACGACGAGGAACTCCGCGGAGGTGGCGCCCGGCAGGTGGAAGTCGACCTCGACCACGTAGTCGAGCACGATCTGGATCTGCTCGTCGGACAACTCCATGTCCTCGTGCAGCGGAAACATCCCATCGAACGTGTTGCGCATCGGACGGGGTAGCCGCTCGATGTGGGCGTCGAGCTCTGCCTGGGTCTGTGGGTGATGAGGTCTGGCTGTCGTGGACATGCTCCCTTCCTCCCTGCTGGCCATCAGATCAACTGGTTGCGGTCGTAGAAGTCGGCGTCCTCGAAGTAGCCACCGCGTCCCTCGCCGACGATGTCGTAGCGGTTGACCACCTCGATGCGTTCCAGCCACTTCAGGCTGCGGAACCCGGTCGAGGTCTCCATGCGCAGACGTACGGGTGCTCCGTTCTTGGCCGGGATCTCACCGTCGTCGTTGAGCTCGAAGGCGATGAGCGTCTGAGGCATCCGCGCCTCGACCATCGGGTTGGACTCGTAGTACATGCCACCCTCGTACAGGGCATCGTCGCGGCCCATGTCCTGAAAGCTCGTGTACATGACGTCGGTGGCGCCCGGCAAGGGGCCAGCCAGATCCAGTAGGTCTGAAACGGTGATGCCACGCCACTTGCCGATCGAGGTGAACCCCTGCACGCAGTGATGCAGGGTCGTCTGGGAATGACCGTCGGCGAGGTCCCGCAGGTCCTGCACGGTGAGCGTCATCGGGCGTTCGACGTAACCTCCGATCTCGAGCACATAGTCGTCCTCGTAGCCGTTGGCCATCAGGGCCAGGTATTCGTCGGTCTCCGGTGGCCTGCCGCTGCCGCGGAAGTTGTGGGTGGTGTTGGCGAGTCCCTTGTCCTCGCCGGAGATGTTGGAACGGTCGTAGTGCATCCGCGCCGGCAACTTGTAGAGCAGGTTCGACCATGGCCGCACGACCACGTTGGCCAGTCTCTCGACGGCGCGACCGTCCTTGAGCGTCCACCTCGTGGCGAGAACGTGCAGGATCACCACGAGAAGGAGGCCCGCGGAGAAGATGAGCCCACCGGCCAATGGCTGGCCGGAGTTGCCGAACACCATCTTCGCCGTCTCGTGCAGGTAGCCGTGAACGACCACCATGGCCACGTGGATGACGAAGAACGCGACGTAACCCACGAGGCAGAAGAAGTGGATGCTGCGGATCACCTGGCGGCCACCGACCGCGCGTGTGATGCGGGAGAAATGGTTGGCGATGGCCGGAGACTGGAACGCTCCCGTGATGATCACCAGCGGGGTGAGGATCAGGATCACGCCGCCGTAGGTGAGCTGCTGGATCCCGTTGAACACCGCTCCCCCCACGGGTTCTGGAACCGTGAAGGCCAGATAGGCCAGCATGTCGTTGCCGGCTTGTTCGAAGACATCCAAGAAGGTGGGGACGTAGCGTCGCCATTGCCCGGTGCCGATCAGTAGCACGAAGTAGATCACCCAGCTGGCGACGAATCCGGTGACCGTGATGAAGTGCCAGTACCGGCCAAGACCCAACAGGCCGCGGCCCGGCAGGGAGATGCGGGGAGAGTAATCGTCGTACTCGCCGCCGACCGTGTAGTACTTGTGCTTGGGCTGCTCCTGAATGGTGAACTGCGCCCATGACGTACCCGAGACGTTGTGCTGCGAACGGTACAGCTTGGGGTAGGTGCCCAAGATCTCGATGCCCGAGCGAACCAGGAAGGAGATGAAGATGATGTTGAGGAAGTGCTCCACGCGGAGCCACCACGGAAATCCAAGATCCATGTCGAATCTCCTTCTCAGTCCATGAAGTTCTGGTTGTCCGGAGCGGCGACGATCATGCCGTACCGCAAGGCCGCGTACGCGATCAGATAGGCCAACGAGGCAAACAGCATGAGATTCCATATCGCGGCCTGGGGGATGCTGGCGCCGTTCCAGACGTACGGGGCGGTGCCCACGATGCCGACGAGGTAGATACCTAGGGCGGCTCCGGTGATTCCTGTGCCCCATACCCACAACCGGGCCGACGTCACGAGCCCCACTGCCACGAAGACCAGCGACGCGCCGCAGACGGCCCACAGCATCGGGTCGGCGAAGGGGAACGGCTCGATCTCGCCCAGGGCGGTCACCGCGGCTGCTGCGCCGACGACGGCGACGACGGCCAGCAGAACCAACCGGACGGTCCGCGGGAGGTTGATGCGTATGTAGCGCAGGAACGGGGCGCGTTTCTTACCCGGTTTGATGTGCTCGGAGACCCGCTCCGTCGCGTTAGCCGTGCCGCGGAAGTCGACTCCCGCAAGGAGAGTGGGAGACCTCTTGTCCTCCATAGTCGTGCACTCCTTCACGGACGGTGCTGGCTCGCGGTTGATAGCGGTGCTGGCTCGGTGTTGATGCAGTAAAGCTATCGCCACGGTCTCTTGTCGTTTCGGGCGGGTGCAGACGCGGTTGTGGTGGCTCGGGCGTGAGCGGCGAGGGCGTGCGGAACCGGAACGATCGAGTCCCCTCCCCCGAAGACTCGACCTTCACGGGCCACCCCCACCCCGAACGGGCACAGGGGACCAACAGTAGGTTGAGGTTCCGCCCCGCAAGAAACCAACCGCAGGCGTCACCTACGTTGGACCTCCACCCAGCGACGCCTGCGAGTCGCGGCCGGAATCACCAAGTTGTCTGCTCACCCGGACAGCTGGAAAGGATCGGTTCCCATGTCGGCAATGGTGATCTTTGGACTCATCGCGTCTGTCGCGCTCCTCGCAGCTTTCGCGTTGCTCAACCTTGGCAAGCTCACCCCGGACCATTACACCTATCAGGTCCTCAACTTCGTCGGTGCCGGCTTCCTCACGGCCTCGGCCGCCAACCCGTTCAACATCGGTGTCTTTTGGACCGAACTCATCTGGTCGCTCCTCGGCCTCTACGGGATCATCAAGATCTGGCTGGCGCGACGAAAACGGGCGCCGGTCACCTCAGACCCGGCCGTTTGATCGAGATGCTCTCACGGAAAGAGATGTAGAAGATGGCTTATTCATACGGGATCGGGATCGTTGCCGGCGTCTGCTTCGTCGTGGCGTTCGGAGCCCTGAATTTCGGACTGTTGAAAGCGGTCTCGCCGCTCTATCAGACCTTGAACTTCCTCGGCGCGCTGGGATTCACCTACACCGCAATCTCGCCCTTCAACCCGGGCCTGTTCATCCTGGAAGCCGTCTGGGCGCTCGTGGCGGTCTACGGGCTTTGGAAGATCTGGACCAAACGCACGGCCTCCGACCTGGATGCAGCTGCCCCAAACGCCCAGGGGTAATCAAGACATCCGAGGTCGGTTCGCCTCCCCGGGGCGCAATCAGCTTGGGTGACCAACCCGATCCACGGCGCGGGGCTAGGCACATGGGAGCGGGGCGGGCAGGTTGCGCTTCTGCCTTCGTGGTCGAGGCGGCCGAGCGTATACCGAACGGGTTCGTGGGCCCTGACACCCGAGCCCGGACCTGACGAACCCCCAGTCCGCCGGCCTTTTGCCCGTCGACTGGGGGTTGAGCCTTGTGTCCGAGAGAGGACTTGAACCTCCACGCCCTATAACGGGCACTAGCACCTCAAGCTAGCGCGTCTACCTATTCCGCCACCCGGACTTGATGCGTCGGAAACTATAGCAAGAACTCGCCAACCTTGCTCATCGCGGCGATGCGCCCCGCAGATGGAGGGCCAGATCATCCACCCACCTTCAACGTGCGCGCGAGAAATTCGACGGTCCGCGGCCAGGCCGCTTCGGCCGCTGCCGGGTGATGGAAGGCAGGGAGGGTGTTGTCGAAGGCGTGATCGGCGCCGGGGTAGGTATGGAATTCGGCCTTTCCGCCTGCGGTCACGGCCGCCCTGATGGCCGCCACCTGCTCGGGGGCGATGAAGCTGTCGGATTCACCGAAGTGGTGCAGCTGGGGGCAGCGGACCCGATCCGCCAGGTGGAGCAGGCCAGGCAGCGCGGAGCCGTAATAGCTCACCAGGGTCGACGGCTCGCTCGCGGCGGCGATGTTGAACGCCAGCCCGCCGCCGAAGCAGAAACCGATCAGGCCGGGGGGGCCCTCGACGTACTCCTGGCGTTCCAGCCACTCCAGAGCGGCAACGCCCTCGCCGACCGCAACGCTCCAGTCGACCCCACCGGCTAGGGCCATGCCCTGTTGCAGGAAGTCTTCGCGGGTCTCGTCCACGGTCTGGGCAGGTAGCCGGTGGTAGAACTCGGGGGCCAACACCACGTAGCCCAGCTGGGCGAGATCGGCCGCTCGCGCCTGGATGTAATCGCTGAGGCCGAAGATCTCCTGGCACAGCACCAGCCCGGGGCCCTGCCCCGAGGCGGGCAGCCAGAGGTAACAGGGCAGGGACCCGTCGGCGGTCTCGATGATGACCGTGCGGGGTTCGCGGCCGCCGGCGGGCTGTTGATCGTCTTTTCGCACCATGCCTGCATGCTCGCACATCCGCTCGTCGGGGACCGCGCCGCGAACCGGCGGTATCCGGTCTCCCAACCGGTTTGGTCCGGAGCGGCTCACCTCCCCAGGGACACGCGCAGGATCCGTTCGTCGCTGTTGTTCGGGACGCTGTCTTTGTCACCCTTGGTGGAGGTGGTCAGCCAGAGCCCGCCGTCGCCGGTTGGTTCCACGGTGCGCAATCGCCCGTAGGTGCCGTCGAAGTAGGTCTCCAGGTTGGTCAACCTTGTGCCGTCGATAACCTGGCGGAACATCTTCTTTCCCCTGAGGCAAGCGACATACATGGCGTCCTTGACGATGGCGATGCCCGAGCACGAGGCGTCCTCGTTCTTGTAGGTTCGCTTGGGCGCGATGAAGCCCGGCTCGTCGCAGTCGCCGGCGGTGCCTTCGCACGCGGGCCAACCGTAGTTGCCGCCCTTGACGATCAGGTTGGTCTCGTCCTGTCTGGTGTGGCCGAATTCCTGCTCCCACAACCGGCCCTGGGAGTCGAAGGCCAGGCCCTGCGGGTTCCGGTGCCCATAGCTCCACACGTAGTTGCCGAAGGGGTTGTCGCCCGGCACGTCGCCGTTGGGCTCCAACCGCAAGATCTTGCCGTTGAGGCTGGACGTCTTCTGGGCCAAGCCGTCGTTCTCGGCGTCGCCGGTGCTGGCGTAGAGCATCCCATCCGGTCCGAACCGCAGGCGGCCCCCGTCGTGGAACTTGGCCCGCTTGATACCGCTGAGCAGGACCTGCTCGGTGTCGGTCTTCAACCTCTCACCCTCGAGCTTGATCCGGACGATCCGGTTGTCCACCCTGCTGGAGTACATGAGGTAGAGCCAGTTGTCCTCGGCGAAGTCGGGCGAGATCGCCAGCCCGGTGAGCCCACCCTCGCCGTCGGTGCCTTCGACCTTGTCTGACAGGCTCCCAAGGGTGGTCTTCCTCCCGGTTTCGGGGTCCAGTCTGATGATGTCGTGGGCGTCGCGGCGGTTGTAGAGCACCGAGCCGTCCGGCAGGGTCGCCAGCCCCCACGGAACGTCGTTATCGGTGGCGACTCCGGTGACCCCGCAGACCGCCTCGCCGCAGGCCGCTCCGGTGGTGACCTCGGCGGAACCGCTCGGCTCCGACTCGTTGTCCTGAGCGTCTCGTGCCCGCACCGCGTATTCGTACGTCGTCTCGGGCTTTAGACCGCTGTCGGTGTAGGCGGTGACGGGACCGTCCGCGCCAGAACCGGTGACCGTGCCCGCTCGGGTGCCGTCGCGATAGACGTCGTAGGCGGTGACCCCGACGTTGTCGCTCGCCTTGGTCCAGGTGAGCCGGGCCGACGTGCCGGTGGCCGTGCCGTCGAGATCGGTGGGTGCTGTCGGGACCTCGGAATCCTCCTCGCACGGCGGAGGGGAGATCGTGACGGTGTCGCTGGCCCGGGAGAGGTTGCCCGCCGCGTCTTGGGCGCTGACGTAGAGGCCCCACTCCACTCCGGGCTCGACGCTCAGCTCGGTCGAGAGGGTGTCACCGTCCACGGAGGTCAGGAACTGCCCATCGCGGTAGACGTCGTAGGACGCCACCCCGACGTTGTCCGAGGCCGCCTCCCAAGAGAAGGTGACCGAGTCGCAGGTCAAGCCGCTGACCTGCGGGTTCGCGGGTGCCGTGGGGTCCTCTTCGTCGTTCGTGTCGGCCGAGGTGACGCTCCACCGCTGGTTGACCGAACCCTTGCAGGTCCACATGAGCGCCTTGGTGCCGGCGGCGGTCCGCCCCCTGTAGACGTCGAGGCACAGGCCGGACTGCACCCCCT
>JBBSOW010000098.1:0-11599 GCA_038259365.1 Propionibacteriales bacterium | reverse complement strand
CTCGATCCGCGACAACGGTCGCCCTACCTACCCAGGAACTGCGGCGTGGGCCCCCGGGCACGGCATCGCCGGAATGCGAGAACGGGCCGAGACCCTCGGCGGCACGTTCACCGCTGCCCGCGACCCTCAAGGTGGCTTCCGTGTGGATGCCTCCCTTCCACTGGGGCGCGCGTAGTGGTCACGGTCGTGGTGGTGGACGACGAACACCTGGTGCGCTCAGGCTTCGCTGCCCTCCTTGCATCGGATCCGGACATCGAGGTCGTCGGCACCGCCGACACTGGCGATCGCGCACTCGCCGTCGTCCGACAAACGCGACCCGACGTCGTCCTCATGGACATCCGGATGCCGGGCCGAGATGGGGTGAGCGCGACCGCGGCCATCACGGCCGATCCACACCTCCGCAGAACCCGGGTCCTCGTTCTCACGACCTTCGACCTGGACGAGCACGTCCATGCCGCGCTCCGCGCCGGCGCCAGCGGGTTCATGCTCAAGGACACCCACCCGGTCGACCTGCTTGCGGCAGTGCACACCGTGGCCCGCGGCGACACCGTTCTGTCGCCTGCCCTGATCCGGCGGCTCGTCGCGGCATACGTGCAGACCCCAGCTTCTCCGGAGCCCCCACGATGGTTGGGGTCGCTGACCGTCCGCGAGCTGGACGTGCTCGGACAAGTGGCCCGAGGGCTCAACAACGTCGAGATCGGAGCAGCCCTGCACATGTCCGCTGCCACCGCCAAGACCCACGTCGGGCGGCTGCTGGCCAAACTCGACGCGAGAGACCGCACCCAATTGGCGATCGCCGCGTACGACGCAGGGCTCGTCCAGCGTTAGCCCATCCGCCCCCACGGACCGACCGGCCCGGCAACCTCTCGGCCAGAGCGATACCCGGCGAAAGGGCGCAATGGACCCCGGTGAAAGGGCGCGGGTTTCTGCGAGTGTGAATCCACTGCTGCTGCTGGTTTGGGCGTGGCTGCGCAGCATTCAAGCGGGCGACGTCACAGAGCTGACTGAGGTCTCAGATGCGGCCGGTCTCGTGGGCCCACACGGCGACCTCGACGCGGTTTCGGGCGCTGAGCTTTCGCATCAAACTGGCGAGGTGGGCTTTAACGGTGCTTGGGGTGACGTGGAACTCGCTGGCGATCTCGTTGTTGGTTCGTCCTTGGGCTACCGGCAGGAGGACCTCTTCCTCGCGGGCGGTGAGCGGTTCCATTGCCGCACCGCTGTCGCGCGGCCACTCCCGGCGCGACCCGAGAGATCGCCTCGGTCAGTCGCGGAGGCACGACTCCCTGGCTCTTTGATTCAGGCCTCGTTCCGACGAGTGCTTGTTGCGAGGGATCACCGTGCGATGACGATCGTCAAACGAGACGCGGTCTCACCAAGGTATCTGAAGTAGAAGCTCTACATCGACCCCGTCAAGTTCCGTGCTCTTCCATAGCGCCGTACATCCTGGCTCCCCTCACCTGCCCCGCTCGGAGCGGAAGTGCCGAATCACTCCTCAGCAGCGGGTGGTGCCCACAACCAGGCGAGTGAAACGCCCTGGGTGCAGCGTGCAGCTCTGGAGACTCTCAGATGAGCGTCCTCAGGCCTGTTCGGAGGGTTGCAGCAGATGCTCTCGCGGAACGGCGCGCGCTGCCGCTCCGCCTCCTGGTCGGGATCCCGCCCTATTCAGCAGACGCTGGGCGCTGGGCGTTCGCGAAGAGACGCTCGCGTTCGGCGGCGACAACCTCCCGTGCGAGTTGCGCCTCAGAAATGTCCAAAGCCTCCGGCGCGCTCCCTGCGGTTTCACTCACCCGAGCGAACTCGTCGAAGAGCGCGCGCTTCTTGGCAAGGATCTCAGTGATGCGCTGGTCGACTCCCTCTTCGGACAGCAAGCGATGAACCTGGACGGACTCAAGTTGCCCCATCCTTCGAGCCCTGGCGATCGCCTGCCACTCCGTGGTTGGTTTTAGTTGCGGCTCGCAAATCACGACGACGGAGGCGGCTTGGATGTTGAGGCCGACGCCTCCCGCAACGATCTGAGAGACCAGCACCGCCCCATGGCCGGCCGCCGAGAACTGGTCGACCAAGGTCTGTCGAGCGGCCGCGGGCACCGACCCCGTTAACGGTCCAAAAACTTGGCCCTTCAGTGATTGCGCGACTTGGTCTAGCACCTGTCGGAAGTGGGAGAACACGATGATTCGTCGGCCGTTGTCTTCGGCCTCTTCTACGATCTCCACTAGGCGCTGCAGTTTCTCCGACCGTGCGCCCGAGACCATGGCGGCCTGGCGCATGGCCATGAAGTTGCCGGCTTCCACCGCTTCCCGATATGCGTTGGCGTCGTGGCTGGACATCGGGAGCCATTCCTCGACCTCTACGAGTTCGGGGAGTTCCGTGAGGACGTCCTCCTGGTTGCGGCGCAGGTAGGCGGGAGCGACCTGCCGACGAAACCGGCTGGGGGCGAACTCAGTAGCGTCCACGACAAGATCCGGACGTAGGTAGCCGACCAGGGTGCGGAACTCCTCCAGCCGGTTCTCCAAAGGTGTACCCGTGAGGAGGAGGGTGCGTTCGGCGCGGCTGATGAGGCGTGCGGCCCTTTCGGAGCGCTTGGCGAACGGATTCTTGATGTAGTGGGCCTCATCGATGACGACACAGGCGAGTTGGTCACCGTCAAGGAGTTTGGGCTCGAGCCACGCCAGAGTCTCAAAGGTGGTGACCGCGACACCCCCGCCCCGCAGCCAGCTGCGCAAGCCGGAGTCCCTGGCCGTCCCGTGCAGGCGGTGGGCTGGGAGTGTCGACTTGGACTGCACCTCGCGGATCCAGTTGGTCACGACCGCTGCAGGGCAGACAACAAGTGCGTGCTGAGCCCCCTTCGCTCTCAGGTGAGCCATCACGGCCAGTGCTTCGATCGTCTTCCCGAGCCCCATCTCGTCGCCGATGATGACTCTGCGTTGGACCAGGGCGAACCGGGCCCCAAAGCTCTGGTAGCCGCGCAGCGAGACTGAGAGATGTTGTGTGTTCAGCTCAAGGCGGCGCACGGCTTCGACAATATGGTCGGGGAGGTCTCCGTGTGTCTTCTCCTCCTCTTCGATGAGGAAGCCGAGCTCTGCCAGCATTGCGAAGTAGTCGGCGGGTCGCTGCAGGAAGTCCTCCCACGGGCCCTCGCCGCTCCCGCGCGACCTGGCGCCGAGGATCGACCGTGCACGGCGCGTAACCGCTTCGACGGCATCGTGGAATTCGGTGCCGGACGGGTGGGCGGAAAGTAGCAGTAGATGCGTCACGTCCTGGTCCAAAGCCCGGGCCAGCGGCGCTAGCGCCGTTGTCCAGGCGAGGTCAGTCGTAGCACTCTTGGTCTTGCGCATTGCGTCCCACGCGCCCAGCCGTCGCAGAAGCTCGGTCGCCTCGCGTGAGCGGTCTTTCATGTCGATGCGTACGGGCATCTCGTCATAGGTCGTCTGCCACAGGGTTTGTGCCGCACCCCTCATGCGCGTGGCTGTGGTGGCACCGATTCCGGGGAGGAACTCGAGCCGGCCGCCTTGCTCGAGGACCGCTCCGACCTTGGTGATGCCGGCATCCGTCAGAGGACCGATGCGGAGCCGATTGCGGGTTGCTTCCCGGAGCCGCTCGACTGGCATTTCGTTCAACATTCGCGAGACGTCATGGCGGCGCAGCCCCTCGCCAGCTTCCGTAGCGTCTGAGCGAAAGATCGCCTCTCGTCGCAGCGCCTGCTCGATCGTGTCAACAGCGTCGCGCAGATGGGTCACCACCGTGACAGGGAGCGTCTCCTGCGTCCGACCAAGGTCAGTAATCCGCGGTGCCAAACCCACCCAGCCGCTAAGCGCATCGGCGTTCGGGATCTGGTCGCGAGGAGAGTCGCCAGCTGGTGCGACCCTTTGGATCAATCCAGGCAGCTCAACCTTCATCGCCCAGTCCCGGTAGACGCGGAGGTAGCGGGCGGCTTGTGCGCCTGCCTCACGCTTCTTGGCCCCTGCGATAAGCCGTCCTGCGCCGGTCGCCGTCCTGCTCTCCCCTACTGCCTTGGCAGTCTCACCTAAGAGGCGGCCAAGAAGGTCAGCCTCTCCCCTACTCATCACCGGGAGATGACGCTGCCGGGCGATGAGACTCAGATGTCCACCGTCTCCGTGGCGCAGCGGCAGCACCCGCCACTTGCTTTGGCCGTCAAGATGCACATCCACCACCGCTCGGCGCAGATGATCGACGGCCTCGGCCCCCGCTGCCTCAACCTTCGCGCGCGCGCTCAGAGTTGAGCGAGCCTGCTCGACCCACGCCCCCACCTCGTCGCTGACCGCGCGAAGCTCTTGCCGCTCGATTCGTTCCATAGCACCCGTCGGTCCGTTGACTTGCTGAGAAGATTAGTGGGGTCACCTGACGCGCATACCGAGGCTGAGCATCTTGGCACTGGAGGCTACGGTGGGGCGGCTGTCGATCAGGGAGGTCAGCGTGCTGCTGGAGCAAGTGAAGGCTGGGTTGCGCCTCAACGGGCTGATCCCGGGCGAGGTAATCACGGTCATCGCCGCGCAGTGGCATGGTTCCGATGCCGTTGAGCTCACGTACAAGATGGCCACTGGTGGCTTGGGGCAACAGGTCGTCTTCCGCAAGAACGAGGACGACCTGTCCGTTGCCCAGAGCGGAAGCCGCGCGTTCGACGCCGACGCGGGCGAATTCAAGCTCGTCGCCGAGGCGCAGCGGATCAACCTAGCCGGCCTGTTCGATCCGATGCTCGCCGTCGCCACCAGTGATGTGCAGCCCTTGCCTCACCAGATTCGAGCCGTATATGGGGAATTGCTTCCGCGGACTCCGCTCCGCTTCCTGCTCGCCGATGACCCGGGAGCGGGCAAGACCATCATGGCTGGGCTCTACATCAAAGAGCTCCTGCTGCGCGACGACGTCCGGCAGTGCCTCATCATCGCCCCCGGTGGGCTCGTGGAGCAGTGGCAAGACGAACTGTTCTTCAAGTTCGGGCTCCGGTTCGATCTCCTGAGCAACCAGCTCATCGACTCCAACGTCAACCTCAACGTCTTCGAATCCAACCCGCTCCTGATCGCTCGCATGGATCAGCTCTCGCGAAACGACGTGCTGCAAGCCCAACTGCGAGAGACCGAATGGGACCTGATCATCGTGGACGAGGCCCACCGAATGGGGGCCCACTACTTCAACGGGAAGTTGGAGAAGACGAAGCGGTTCCAGCTCGGCGAGCTGCTCGGTGAGATCACCCGACACCTGCTTCTGATGACCGCAACCCCTCACTCGGGTAAGGAGGAGGACTTCCAACTCTTCCTCACGTTGCTTGACCGTGACCGCTTCGAAGGCAAGCGCACGAAGACCGCCGACACGACCGGGATTATGCGCCGGATGGTGAAAGAAGACCTGCTCACGTTCGAAGGCAAACGACTCTTCCCTGAGCGCATCGCGGAGACGGTGCCCTACGAGCTGACCGCCCTCGAGTACGACCTCTATGAAGACGTCACTCACTACGTCCGCGAAGGAATGAACCGTGCCGACAAGATCGGCGGGAAGCGGAAGAACACGGTCGGCTTCGCCCTGACGGTGCTCCAGCGTCGTTTGGCCTCCAGCCCGGAGGCCATCTACCGAAGCCTCGTGCGGCGCACCGAGCGACTCGAGCGCAAGAGGCAGGAGGTGCTCAACGGCACCTACCGCGAAACCGAAAGCAAAATTGACCTAGCCGCCTTCGACGACGACGAGTTCAGCGCCGACGAAGTTGAGGAAATGGAGGAGGAGCTCCTTGACGCCGCGACCGCGGCACAGACGGTCGAAGAGCTGAACGCTGAGTTGATGGAGCTCGCCGACCTCGTCCAAACAGCCAAGAAGGTCCGCGACGCCGGGACCGACCGGAAGTGGACCGAGCTCTCAACCATCCTGCAAGACAACGCGCTCACAGCTGACAAAGACGGCCACCCCCGCAAGTTCATCATCTTCACCGAACACCGCGACACTCTCGAGTACCTCCGTGCAAGAGTCAGTTGCCTCCTGGGCAAACCCGCCGCGGTCAAGGCGATCCACGGCGGCGTCCGGCGCGGCGAGCGACGCCAAATCACTGAGGAGTTCACCAAGAGCCCCGAGTGCCAAATCCTCCTTGCTACCGACGCCGCCGGGGAGGGTTTGAACCTCCAAGCTGCGCATTTGATGGTCAACTACGACTTGCCGTGGAACCCCAACCGAATCGAGCAGCGGTTCGGCCGCATCCACCGCATCGGCCAAGAGGAGGTGTGCCGCCTCTGGAACCTGGTCGCATCCAACACGCGAGAGGGTGAGGTCTTTACCCGACTGCTCGAGAAGATCGAAGAGCAACGCAAGGCTTACGGCGGCAAGGTCTTTGATGTCCTCGGCGAGGCGTTCACCGAGGTACCGCTGCGCAGCCTGCTCAAGGACGCCATCCAATACGGGAACTTGCCTGAGGTCCGCGCCAAGATGCACGAGGTCATCGACACCAGCGTGGGCGATGGACTCAAAGAGATTCTTGAAGAGCGTGCCCTAGCGTCGGAGCACCTCGCCGAGTCCGACCTGCTGGCACTCCGGGCTGAGATGGATGAGGCCAGAGCTCGACGCCTTCAGCCGTACTACATCGAACTCGCATTCAAGACAGCCTTCAGCCGTCTTGGGGGGCGGATCGCGAAACGCGAACGGGGAAGGTACGAGATATCCAACGTCCCGCAACACATCCGCGCAGCAGGCAAGGGGCCAATCGCTACGCGCTACGACCGCGTCACTTTCGACCTCGCCGACGTCCAACCTGACGACCTAGCCCGTGCGGACCTACTCGCGCCGGGTCATCCCCTTCACGACGCCGTCATGGACGAGGCGATCCGACGATTCGCCAGCGCATTACATCGTGGCACCGTGCTCGTGTCTTCAACTCTTGAGGAGCCCCAACTCCTAGTTGGCGTTGTCGAGGAGATCGCTGATGCAACGAGTGCAACAGTGGCCAAGCGCTTCGGCTACGCCTATGTCGATCGCTTCGGCACCGTGAGTCCCGCCGGCCCCGCTCCTTACCTGGACTGCGTCGGAGCACCCGAAGGCGCATCAACCGACGCTGCGCGTCGACTCGTCTGGCTCACTGATGCCGAAGACCGAGCCGTTAGCTGGATCATCGCTAACCAACTTCCAGAGTACCTCGGAGAGGTTCAACCGAAACGGTTGGCGGAACTGACCAAAGCGCGAGGCCTGGTCACTAAACGGCTGAGCTCCGAATCCGACCGGCTGCTGCTCGAGGCAGCTCTAGCATCAGAGAAGGAGAAGAAGGGCGACAAACCTAAAGAGTCGGCCGAGAGCCTGAACCGCAAGGCGGTCGATCTCGACGTCCGTCTGCGTAGGCGCGTCGAGTTGCTCGAGCAGCAAGCGCTCATGTCAGCCAAGCCACCTCAGTTCCTCGGTGCGGCGCTAGTACTACCAATTGCTTTGCTAGGGAACCAAGTTTCTGCCAAAGTCCCGATGCATGCGAGGGAGACGAAGGAGGTCGAGCGACGCGGGGTCGACTTGGTGATGATGCGCGAATACCAGTTGGGGAGGGCGCCCGTAGAGCAAGCGGTCAACAACAAGGGCTTCGACATCCTGTCCACCGATGGCAACGGCGACACTTACAGAATCGAGGTGAAGGCTCGAATCGACGGAGCTGAGGACTTCTTCGTCACACACAACGAGGTCATGACCAGCAAGAACGCCACGCCGCGCTACCGCCTTGCCATGGTCAAGGTCGACCCCCGCGGACCAGACCATGACGAGGTGCGGTACCTGGCCGACCCGTTCGCCGGTACTGACCTCGGCGACTTCGAAGCCACAGGTATCCGTGGGGACTGGGTGAAGACGTGGACGAAGGGGGCAGACCCGTTCTGAGGTCAGCAGCCCCAGAACATCTTTCGTCGCAACTGTTGAGACTCCGACCCCCATTGCGCCCGCAGACGATCGCCCAATTGACTTGACCGTTGGTCTGCCGGTCGGATCGACTCCGTGCGGGCGCACGACTCAGGCTGCTTGACCCAACGAATTGACCATCACTCCGCAACCTCGAATTAGCCGCTGCGCGACTGTGCCCCCGTCTTCGGCACCTCGGTCTCCGGGGGCTCTCTTGGCACATTCGAGGTTTGGTGTTTGCTGGTCCTCACGCCGGACGAAGTCGGCGGATGGAGGATCACCCTCTCGGTCGTGCCCCTGCCGCCGGGAAGACGTGTCGTCTGATCTGGGCCAGATCGGCCTGCGTCAGCCGGGAGCGCTCGTAGAGCGCCACCGGTGCGGCTGTTTCAGCCTCGAATGCAAGGATTCGGTTGGAGTCCACAAGGAGCCCCGGAACGCCGGCCAGGGCGCAGTACTTGCGGACCTGGTCCAGGTCCGGCCCGGCCCAGTCGTTGCCCTGCTGCCCCCCGCGGATGCCGATTTTGACCTCGACGACGGCGGTGCGGGTCGAGCCTGCGTACAGGCTGTAGTCGGGGACGAGGCGCCCCAGTGGGGCCTTAGCAGTCCACGAGTGATCCTCGACGCTGCCGACCAGCCACTCCAGCAGCGGCTCGACAACGTAGTGCTCGACGTCGAGTTCGAACTGAAACCCTGAGGCGAGTTCCGTCCACTGCTCGAGGGTGAGCGCGTCCTTAGTGTCGGGCAGGTCCGGGTCGGCCGTGGGTACTTGGACCACCAGATCCTTGGCTGGGTCGGACTGTTGGTTGAGCATGAGCTGTGTGACGACCCACGGGGGTACGTAATGCCCACCCTTGCCCCGCAGGACCAGTTGACCGCCGAAGTACTCCGTCAAGGCGGAGAGCGGCACTGGGTCGAGTTCGACGAACGCATCGACCCACGACCACCACTGGTTGGGCCACTTTTGCAGGGCCTCGGAGTCCACGTCGGGGTTGGCGTAGACGGGCTGGCTCGCTACTCGTGCGGCGTACAGGACCGCTTTGTGCGGGGAGACGTAGTAGAAGAGCGCTAGGTCACCGCGTTGCACCTGCTTGGGGGAGGTCCACAATCCACCCCCGTCCTCATTCAGGGTTGCGGTGTCGATTGGCGAGTCATCGTTGGCCATCAGCAGCCACGCGTTTCGCGGTGGCGTGGCGCACAGCACCTCGAAGTCGCTGACGGGTGCGAGGTGCTGGATCCCATCGGCGTTGGCCTCGTCCTCGGTGATCTGGACGATTCGGGTCACCCAGGCGGTCGTCAGGAACGGTGCCGCGTCGAACAGCGCTTGGAGCGCTGCTTCGTCCACGCCTTCATCATCCTCGGGGAGGTCGTTTGGGAAGAGCTGGATGGTGAAGGTGGAGCTCACGGTCGGCCACGTGTGGAGGCTCTCTATGCCATACCAGCCATCGTCCATGTCCGCGATTGGAGAGTCGCCGATCCTGCGGTAGCCGCCGGCGAGGTCGAGAATGTGTATGGAGCCGCTGACCGTCTCGACCTGCCACACGCCCGTCGAGAAGGGGTCCAGTGAAAGGACGCACCGACGGGTCGTACCGTCGGTCATCTTCGCCGGCACAGGTGAGGGGGGTTCGTGGCGCAGGTCAACCGTTACCGGGTCGACGACGAGCTCAGGATGCGCCAGGAGGACCTCCGGCAGATGACGTCCTTCAGCGATCGCACGCGTCAGCGCAGAGCCCAGGTCACCGGTGACGGTGTGAGCCAGAAGCACGCCGCCCCAGTCGGTGGCCAGGCAGTCACGAGTGTCGCGAGCTGAAGATCCCCGTAGCCGCCAGACGGTCGGCTCCGCGCCAGCCTCGATGTCCTCGCCCATGGTTACGCCCTTCCGGAGTTGTTTCGCCAATGTAGTAGTCAAATGTCTCGCGTCTCCTGCGGTTCGGGCGGGAGGTCTTCGGTGGGATGCCCAACGACAGGCGTTGCCGCTCCGTCCGCCCTCAGGTGACGGGGATGGAGGCTGTGCCGCGAAGGGCTGAACGACGGAGGGGAGCCGGTCGCGGCTGTCCCCAGCGATGATGAGCCGCTGGGCACCGGCGACAGGCACTCGCGTCAGTCCGATTTGATCTCATCCGGCATCTGCAGAGCCTCACCGAGAGGTGCCTCCCGGTAGGTCTTGATCGACGCGGACATCGAGGCGAACACCGCCAGGCTGCCAGCTGCCGTGTTCGCGTACCGCGTGGTGCCGACACCGAGCGCATCGCCCTGCCACGCGGAGTCGTCCGCGCCCAAGAAGCGCACCTCCCAACCGAACTGCTCACGCTGCACGGCCAGCATTGACCTGACCCGCTCCAGGGCGTACTCGTGTGAGGAGTTCTCCTGCCCGTCGGTGACCACCACCAGCAGGACCCGACCCGGGCGCTCCTCCTCCGGCAGGGCCGCAAGGTCCTCACCAGTGCGGACCACCTCCATCCCCACGGCATCCAGCAGCGCAGTCATCCCGCGCGGGTTGAGTTCGAACTCGAACGGGCTCGCACTCATCCGCGCCACCGTGTCGAAGGTGTTGTCGAACTGGCTCAACGTCACCGTCAGCGCCCCCGGAAGGGCGAACTGCTCCGCAATCAGGGTGTTGATGCCGCCCTGCGCCTCCTGCTGGACGCTCCTCATGCTGCCGGAGCGGTCGACCACGAGGGTCAGGTGGGTGTAGTCGGCGTTCGTCACGCAAGGCCTCCAGTTCGCCTGTGGCCAGGGTCGACGCCGGCGGCGGCCGCGTCCGAGTCCCTCACCACAACAACCATTCTCTCGCCCACCACTGACAGTCGGTTCTCAACGACGGCCATGCGATCAGCGTGACGCGGCCTGCAACTCAGACGTAAAGCACGGGCGACGCAACCTTGGACTGGCGGTCGGAGGGACCGCCAGAGACGCCTCTCCTAGTCGGGCCAGCGTCAGGCGGCTCTGGTCCGGCTGCCGCGCACATACATCGACCACGTAGTCGGGAGCGCAATGGACGACCATCGACCGACAGGTCTCGAGCCTCATCGTGGGGGCCCTCTATCGCCGCGCACCTACGTGACACCGGGTGCGCCGGAATGGCTCTCTGCTCCCTATTTCAGGCCCGTTCCGACGAATGCCTGTTGCAACGGAAACGCGTGCGATGACGATCGTCAATTGAGACGCTCGGGGAGCACTCGGCCCACTTCGCGGCCGATGCCGGCACCAGCGAGCACCCGCCGAGGATGCCCCGGCGTGAATCCCCTTGCAGGGGGGCCAGTGCAGCCGGCTTCTGACATTCAACGAAGGCGACTTCTGACATCTCGAGATGTCATTTTCAGAAGTCGGCTGCACTGCTTCGTGCGGTGAGTCGCATGGGTGAAGGGGACTGCTGACACCCGGATTGTCAGAAGTGGTGTGCACTACCCTGATTTATGGTCAGTAGTCGTGTTCATGGCTGGTGGGGCCGATGACCGATGACGAGGACGTCGTTGTCGCCGAGCATGGGTTGTTGTCCCTGTCGGACGAGGCCTGGGTGACGGCGCGGCATCGGGCCCAGGTGATTGGCGCCTTGGCGGCAACGGGGGCCGTTTCGGTTCGAGCCGCTGATGAGGCAGGTCGGGAACTGGGCTTGTCGCGTCGCCGGGTGTACGAGCTGGTGCGACGTCATCGGCAGGGTGGGGGGTTGTTGACTGATCTTGCGCCTGGCCTCTCGGATGGTGGCCGGGGTGGGGGGCGCCTGCCGGAGGCGGTGGAG